>JAITFR010000199.1 GCA_031281255.1 Oscillospiraceae bacterium | reverse complement strand
AAGGACGATGATGTTATGAAAATGATACTCGCAGTAATCGATAAGGACGATTCATCAAGTGTTATGCAAAACCTTATAGAACGTGGTTTTAATATAACAACCTTATCAACAACCGGAGGGTTTCTAAAATCAGGAAATGTTACCATTCTAATCGGAGTTGACGATGAGAAAACACAGGATGTTATCTCAGTGATAAAAGAACATTCCAAAAGCAGAACCAGGGCTATTCCTACATCTATTGGTACAGAAACTGCATTTATGACACCTTTACCAATTGAGGTTTTAGTTGGTGGTGCAACAATTTTTGTCCTTAACGTAGAGCAATTCGAGAAGGTGTAATTCACTTGTGTTATTACGTATTCGGTGTATATGTGTTTTTTCGGTTTCGTAGAGCGAAACCATGGATGGTGTAGCGCCAAACCTCTGAGCACGGAGGCTCAGGCGTTTGGATAGAAACCGCTAAAAAATACCATACTCACCGAATACATTTACTAAAAACCACAAAAGAGAACTGTTCTTTTGTGGTTTCTTAATAAAATCTTAAGATTTTTACGCAGTAGTTCTTAATACATCTGTGTTATTTTATTGCTACAAAATAAAAAGGAGCAATAAACAACATGAAAAAAACTACTATACGCATTACAATCGCACTGCTAATACTTGCTGTACTAGCAACTTCACTGCTAGGATGCAAAAACAACGATGACAATGACTTTGTAAAACCGGATTATTTATTCTTACCGGACGTAACACAGTTGCGTTTGCCTGAGGGAGTAGAATGGATTAAACATATCACTGTTGGAAATGATAAAATCTATTTTGCGGCTTCCCCATCCGAAGATGAGTTGAGTAAACTTCAATCTGATGTTATATATGAGGTGGATTTTTATGGCACCAATCTCAAAGTTTTCCCGGATTATGATGCATTACTAAATATCCCGGACGATGTAATTTCTTCTCATGAAGATACAAATGGTTATGTTGCAATTTATTCATTACATGTTGATGGTGATGGGAATGTATGGGTTACAGAGTTTGGAGAGTTCTTCTTTTTTGATTTGCCTGATGATTTTGATGGTGATGATTGGGATAGATGGGAATATCGTAAGGTTATTTACGATTTCACACGTGTACGTAAACTTGATAATACAGGCAGTGAGCTGCTTTCGATAGATATTACGCATATTTCCTCAGGATATGACTGGTTTTATATCCAAAGTATGGCTGTTGACAGTGATGGAAATGCTTATATAGGCATTGAAACAACAGTCTATGTAATAAACAATGAGGGTAAAACGCTCTTTACTTTAGATACAGGGTATGTTGAAAGTTTTGTTGTTATGCAGGATGGTTCTGTAGCTCATATAGAATGGAGAGACAGAGGCAGAGCAGTTGTAAAAATCGATGTCAATGGAAGCAAATGGGGAGAAGTTATTGATATACCAGATAATTTCCACCGTATATTTGCAGGAAATGATGAATATATGCTAATTGTTAGTGATTCCACTGGTTTATATGGTATAGAGGCATCAACAGGAGACCATATTTTACTTCTAAATTGGATAGATAGCGATATGTCATCTGAAGGACTCGGAAATGTGACTCTTCTATCGAGTGAGCAAATTCTAACAGTGAATCGACATTGGGGAAGCAGTGGAGAACGCCATGAAATCATTATGCTAACAAAAACCCCATACTCCGAAATATCGGAGAGACAAATACTCACACTTGCTACTTTCCACCTGGACTGGGAGATTCGCAATGTTATAGTACAATTTAACAGAAACAGCACAACGCACCGAATAGTTGTCACTGACTATGCGACATTTAATACAGATGATGACTGGCAAGCAGGGCTGATGCGATTATCAACAGAAATAGTTTCAGGAAAAGTTCCTGATATACTTGATGTTTCAAGTCTACCATTTAATCAATACGCTGCAAGGGGTTTGCTTGTCGATTTATACTCATTTATAGACTCTGATCCGGATTTTGACCGTAGTGATTTTATGGAAAGTGCACTCAAAGCGACAGAGTTTAACGGTGGACTTTATAAATTGTTCCCATCGTTTAATATCATAACTATTGCAGGGAATCCTTCAATTGTGGGTGATTATCCCGGCTGGACAATGGATGAGTTTCTTGCAGTGCTTGCAGCAAATCCGGGTGCTGATGTACCACTTGGACTAGGATTAACAAAAGAAAGCTTCTTACAAGCTTTGGTCATGTTTCATATGGATAAATACGTTGACTGGGTAACCGGTGATGTTAGTTTTGACAGTGATGATTTCATTTCATTACTTGAGTTTGCAAACACTTTACCGGCGGATGATTACGATTGGAACGACGAATATATACCGACACACAAGCTATTATCATCCGGACGACAGTTGATGATGCCTACAAGTTTTTATGAAATAAATGAGTATCAAATTAATCGAGCAATGCTTGGTGGGGATCTTGTGTATAAAGGATTTCCAACAGAAAATCGGAATGGAAACACATTAGTCACTCATACAGGATTTGCTATATCTGAAAAATGCGTGGATAAAGACGCAGCTTGGAATTTTATAAGAACATTTCTAAGTGATGAATGGCAAAGTGATAATTTTAGAAATTATTATTTACCAATAATAAAGGATGTATTTGACGAAAGACTAAAAGATGCTATGTCTGAAAATGAGTGGGGTAGTAGTATTTATGGCATTGATGGGTTAGAAGTTGAGATTGAGCCGCTTACTCAAGCAGAAGCAGATCAAATTATGGCTCTAATTAACTCAGTAACAGGCTCTGTTAGTCAAGATGAAACAATATGGAATATAATTAGCGAAAGTGCTACTTCATACTTTAGCGGGCAAACATCTGCACAAGACGCTGCAAGAGTAATTCAAAACCGCATTTCAACTTATGTAGCCGAACAAGGATAGGAGAAATCAAGAATTATACATCGTCAGCTATTTGCAAAAAGTGAGTAGCTGACGATATGTTTTGCAATTTGTTAGTATAAACGCATGTAATAAAGAAAAAGCGCAGGGTATTCCCTGCGTTTTTTCATAGATGTTGGCGAAGACCTATTTTCCCGGGACGTCCCCGTCCAAGTATCGTCGGCACTGGTGAGCTTAACTTCCGTGTTCGGGATG
>JAITFR010000179.1 GCA_031281255.1 Oscillospiraceae bacterium | reverse complement strand
CCAGTTCTATACCCTCTGTGAGAGCAGAAATAGCCTCCGGTTGTCCTCCCGCAGGTTCAAACTCGCTGATAACCTTAAACTCCGCCATAAACCTTTAAGTATTCCTCTATTTTCGCAATGCGTTCATCGTTCGGTGGAAACGATGCGATAATATCTTTTGCATTAATAATTGCATAAACGTTTATTCCGAACTCATGCTTTAGCTCGTTAAGTGTTGACTTTTCGCCTGTGCCTTTTTCCATTCTATCAACCGATACAAAAAGTGCAGTAACTGTCACATCTGCAACAGCTTTGAGTAATTGCAAGCTTTCTCGTACTGCTGTGCCTGCTGTTACAACGTCTTCAATGATGATTATTCTATCACCGTCTTTTGGTTTGTACCCAATGAGCGACCCACCTTCGCCGTGGTCTTTGACTTTTTTTCGGTTAAAAAAGTAAGGTTTGTTTGCATCGTGGTTACGATACAAGGATGAAGCTGTAGCTGCCGCAAGTGTTATTCCTTTATACGCTGGTCCGTAAATTGCATCGAACTTTTCTCCGCTTGCTACTACACTATCTGCGTAATAGTCACCGAGTGTTGATATGTGCTGGCCGGTTTTGAAGTTGCCCGTGTTTACAAAATACGGTGTTTTACGTCCGCTTTTTGTTGTGAAATCACCAAACGTAAGCACTCCGGCATCTTGCATGAACTTAATAAAATCATTTTTATTTCTCATGTTTAATAGTATATCATATACAGAGTAATTTGACGATATGATTTTAGCGTGATAGCTTTATCAGTTATAACAGAAAATAGTATAGAAACATACTTGCATATTATCTTATGATATGATAAAACTATGCTTATATTTTTATGATTTTAAGAATAATGGGAGTACTTATGAAAGATTTTAAGTTAGTAAGAAAAGTGTACCAGAAGATTTTTAAAAGAAAGATGGAACACGAAATTATACCAGATAAAGAGGAACTTGTTAACCTGGATGAAGAAAAAGTAAATGGCATTACATCCAATAATATTTCTGAGCAAAATGATAATGAAGCGAAAATAAAAAAGTATGATACACAAGATATAGTAAGAACATTCGAAGAACTCGATATAGCATTAGATAAATACAATAGCTGTAGAGAACTTTTCATTTTTGATGTCCATAGTTTCTTTAAGCTATTTGATAATGGTGATGGAAATCCATATGTCAATGATCCATTTTCAAAAGAATATGAAAATTACGAAATGTGCTTTTTTGAGTTTTTAGCTAATAAGCAATATACTTTTGATAATGAAGGACCACAATCTCACAACTCACATGACCTACATATTATAAATACAATTTCTTCTAAACACCCCGACTTCTTTATGCCAGTTGAAAAGAAAATTGATAGATTTCAAACTTATAATAGTTTACTATCTATCTTAACTGACGAAATAAGCTGCTTTAATGAAAAACAAATACTTGAGATGGGATGTGGTTGGGGAGCATTAGCTTCTTTCTTTGAAACACTAGACTGTAATTACTTTGCTGTTGATGCATCAGAATCATTTGTAGAATTTACAAAAAGAAGATTGTATACAGAAAATTCAAAAAAACAGATATATCTTAAATCATTTTATGATATTTCTGATATTTGTTTGAAGTTTGATATTGTTATATTTGAAGAGAGTTTCCATCATTGCGGAGAGCCTCAAAAATTGTTAGACACTATAAATAAAAATACAACTCCTGATGCTGTTTTAATTTTTATAAATGAACCAATAGTTGATGGTTATGATAGACCTTGGGGGCTAGTGAGGTATGATTACGAAACTATTGCGATGATAAGAGTAAGAGGTTGGCTTGAGTATGGATATGAACTATCGTTTTTTTCAGAATTGTTAAATAAATACGGATGGCAAATTGTGAAAACAGGTAAAATTATTGTTGCAAAAAGACTTTAATCACTATATTCAAAAAAGAAGAAAAAGGTATGATAATGAAACGAAATATTTATTGTGGTGAGCCTCGTATTGGTGATGTCGGGCGTGAGCTAACTGTCAACGGTTGGGTACAAAAAAGACGTGATTTAGGACAACTCATTTTTGTTGACTTGCGAGACCGAAGTGGCATATTGCAACTAGCTTTTGACGATAACACCGATAGAGAGGTTTTTGAAAAAGCTTTATCCGTGCGTGGTGAGTATGTTTTGTCTGCAAAAGGTATGTTACGTGAGCGTTCTGCAAAAAACCCGGATGTGCCTACCGGTGATGTTGAGCTTGAAGTCACCGGGTTGGAAATTTTATCAAAAGCAGAAACGCCACCATTTGAAATTGTTGAAGATTCTGATGTAAATGATGCGTTGCGTTTGAAATACCGTTACCTTGATTTGCGTCGACCTGATATGCAAAGTTATATCGCTTTACGACATCGTGCAGTTAAGATAATACGTGACTTTTTTGATGAAAACGGATTTTATGAAATTGAAACTCCGGTGTTAACAAAGTCAACACCTGAAGGTGCGCGTGATTATCTTGTGCCAAGTCGTGTTCATCCGAGCAAGTTTTACGCTATGCCACAGTCACCACAGCAGTATAAACAGCTTTTAATGCTTGCCGGTTTTGACCGGTATATTCAAATTGCACGTTGCTTTAGAGATGAGGATTTGCGTGCTGACCGCCAGCCTGAGTTTACACAGATTGATCTGGAAATGTCGTTTGTTGATATTGATGATGTTCTCGAAATAAACGAGCGATTTTTGCAATATTTGTTTAAGAAAACAATAAATGTTGATGTAATGCTTCCGATTGAACGCCTCAGATGGTTTGAGGCTATGGATAGATTTGGCTCAGATAAACCGGATATGAGATTTGGATTAGAGCTAAAGGATATAAGTGATATTGTAAAAAACTGTGAGTTTAAGGTGTTTTCGGAGCCGGTTGCAGCAGGAGGCAGTGTTAGAGCGATTTGCGTACCTGATGGTGCAACAATGTCACGTAAACAAATCGACTCACTCGTAGAGGTTGTTAAAACTTATGGAGCAAGGGGTCTTGCGTGGACAAAGCTTGGCGAAGAAACATCATCATCCTTTGCAAAGTTTCTAACCGATGATGAAAACAGAGCAATTTGTGAGTGTTTGGGTGCAGGTAATGGAAGTTTGATTCTAATTGTTGCTGATGCTGATAATGATATTGTTTTTGATTCTTTGGGAGCACTCAGAATCGAGTGTGCAAAACGAATGGAAATAATCCCAAAAGACACCTACAAATTTGTGTGGATAACAGACTTTCCACTGTTTGAATATTCAAAAGAGGATGACCGTTTGGTGGCAAAGCACCATCCGTTCACTGCTCCAATTGATGATGATATAAAGCTGTTAGAAAACGAAAAAGCTAACGCTCGTGCAAAAGCGTATGATATTGTACTCAACGGCTCAGAGCTGGGTGGTGGTTCAATTCGTATAAACACTCCCGAGTTGCAATCGCTTATGTTCAAAGCTCTTGGGTTTACTGATGAGCAGATAAATGAGCAGTTTGGACATTTGATTGA
>JAITFR010000153.1 GCA_031281255.1 Oscillospiraceae bacterium | reverse complement strand
CCACTACAATTAAGTGATCTGGCATCAGGAGCTAATGCAGCAGGTATACAAGTACCCGTAGGTACGACACTGACTATAAATCTGACAACTTACGGAGGTACACTCTTTGCTTCCGGTGGTGGTGTTGGAACAGGTGCAGGTGGTGGTGCAGGTATTGGCGGATCAGCAGGTCAAAGTGCCGGCACTATAAATATAATAAGTGATTATAATACAGTTAATTATCAAGTAACTGCCGGTGGAGGAATGTATGCAGCTGGTATAGGTGGTGGTGCCGGAGCTGATGGCGGAACAGTTAACATTAATGGTGGTTATGTTGTAGCTAACGGTGGCGGTTGGGGCAGTGCAGGTATAGGCGGAGGTGCAAATCCCGTATCAACAGCTACATCCACAGGTTCCAGTGGTTCAGGTGGAAATACTACTATTACCAATGCTAATATTCGAGCAAACGGCTCTGGTAATGTGAGTGTACAAGGTATTGGCGGAGGGGCAGGTATAGGTGGAGCAGGAGCAAACAATTCTACAGTTGGGTCTAACGTAACAAGCGGTGCTTCCGGTAATACAACAATTTACGGCAATGTAACCGGAACTATTAGCGGAGGAGCTGTTACACATCTAGCCGGAACTACTGCAGATTCTTATGGTGCAGCAGCAATAGGCAGTGGTGGTCAAGGCAGAGCTGGTGCTGTAGGCGAAGCAGCCTTAACCCCCGGAGTTAGCACAATTGATTTTAATCCGGTATATAACAATGTTCCAACAGCACTTTCTTTACAATGTGGATTTAGCATATATGCTAATAGTCCGTTTGCCGGATATGGCGGAGGTAATAATCCGGCAAATTTTGCAGGCATGCAAATGGTGCCAAATGCTCCGATTAATTTAGCATATACAAAACTAGCAAGTGGTGATATATATCTTTCCTGGCAAAATGGAGGTTTTGTAAACCCCATACCTTCAAACTTAGTAGTTGCATCATATTTAATATATGCTGACGGTGTACTTGTAGGTGAATCAACAACAACTAATTATACTTTGACAAACTTAACTCATGGACAAATATTTACAGTTCGTGCAAAAACAAACTATAGCGGAATAGGCATGCAGGCTTTAGTTGTATTTAATGATATAGCAATAACAAGCATTGCTACAAAAAGTGTTGTTAACGGAATAGGCGGGACATTTCAAGTTACTGCAATAGGCCAACCAACAATAACATTCTCACTCAGTAATGAACCTAATGGTGTAGTAATTGACAACGCAACCGGGCTTTTGACCACTTCTCCGAATGTGCCTGTTGGTACATATCCTTTTCAAATAACAGCAACAAACGGTCTACTCAGTGATACTCAGACTTTTACACTCGTAGTTACACCGGCACCTGTCCCTGTGACAATAACCAGCTCAAATGATATTAGTATAATTCATGGAACTAGTGGAACTTTTCATGTAACAGCAACAGGTACAACACCAATCACTTATTCATTAATCAATGCACCAAATGGAGTGAGTATAAACGCTAATACAGGTTATATACAAATAAACGGAACAGTTCCGGTGGGTGTATATGTATTTAATATAAATGCTGAAAATATTGTAAACAAAGATACTCATGTGTTCACATTAAGTATTCTAACTACACTGGTGCCACCAACAATAACAAGCAAAAATAACGCCAGCTTTGTTAATGATATTGGAGGAACATTTCAAGTTACAGCAAGTGGTACACTACCCTTTACTTATGGATTGATAGGTGCTCCCGATGGTGTGAGTATTAATGCTGTAAATGGTCGTTTAACTGTTGCGGGCAGTGTGCCGGTTGATACGTATAAGTTTCAAGTTACAGTGAGCAACAACCCTACAGCATCACAAGATTTTACATTAATAATGACAGAAGAGCATGTACCACCGGCAATTCATAGTGACGAAGATACAAGTGTTGTAGAGGGTGTTGGCGGAACTTTCCAGGTTGTATCATCCGGTACAACGCCGATTTATTACACACTAACTGATGCACCGGATGGTGTAACAATCGGAAGATTAAACGGTCGTATGCAAATATCAGCTACAGTACCGTCAGGAAAGTATACATTTACAATAACAGCCACTAATGATGTGGGTAAAGCAACACAAGTATTTACATTAGTTGTAACAGACGGTGACAGTGATGCTGATGATGTGCCGAGAACTGATGGAAATAACTACGAATTACTATGGTTTGCACTTAGTATTTTTTCATTAAACTTTATAGGCATAGTCCTTATAACTAAAAGAAAAAGAACGGATTTAAACAATTAAATTTTAATTGTCTATAATTCTTACCATCAATTAGCTTTCGTTATATACTTTCGTATTAAATATAAGGATGAAGACAAATATATGTTTATACTATACATGTCTGCTCTTGATAATGATGAAGAACGAGCAACATTTACAGATATATATGAATCTCTTAAGTATACATGTATTCATGTAGCATTAAAAATTACAAAAAATCAAGCAATGGCAGAGGATGCAGTTCATAATGCCTTTGTTTCACTTATTTTACATAAAGAAAAATACTTAGAAATGAAACGTTGTAAATTAAAGTCTTTGATTGTTATTATAGTGAAGAATAAAGCTATTGATCTATTACGAGGAGAAAAGTATAAAATTGATATGCCTATAGAAAATTTGCATAGTATTGAAGTGATGGATAATTTTTGTATTTCAGAATATGTAACAAGTGGTGAATCATATCGGTGGTTAGTTGATTGCATATCTCGATTACCAGAACAATATCGTGTTGTGTTACAGCTTCGATATATTCATGAATTTAGAAATAATGAAATAGCTGAAAAATTAGGAGAAACTCAGCAAATTATAGCGATGAAGCTCTATCGTGCAAAAAAGATTCTAAAAAAACTACTACTTAAAGAAGGTGAGTATTTTGGATAATATATACAATGAAATCGTATTAGAAGCATTGTTAAAAAAAGCTGTTATAGATGATCATAATAACGAATTAGTTTCTATTCCATCAGAGAATGAGTTGAAAAGTTTGTTTATGTTTTCTGATCAATACCAACTTAAGATGAAATTATTGTTCAGACGTGAGAAACAACAAGTGATTAAGAAAATTGTTTTTAATGTGATAAGGCGTATTGCTATATTAATTATGATAGTAGGAGTGATTTTATTTGGATTATTATTAATAAACATAGAAGTTCGTGCTACTGTACGAAATGCTATAACTGAGTGGTTTGATAAGTTTACAAGGTATTCTTATAGTGAGAATATACCTGCTGAGAAAGGTGTAATATGGACATTTGAGTATCAACTGAAAAGTTATGTTGAGAAAGAGAGAGTAGATTTAGGGAGTTTTACTAGTATTACATATAATGATGATGAGAACAATGAAATATCGTTTCAATTTGGTATCGCTTCTGATATTTCTTTTGGAATTGATAATGAACGCTCAAAATATGAAATTCGTAATATAGGAGATATGGAATATCATATTTATACAGCTATTTCAAGTGAGTACCCATCAGTCATTATATGGTTACAAGATGGTTATGCTATGTGTATTTCTGGATTTATTACAATAGATGAATTAATCAATATAGCACAAACAATTAGCAAAAAATAAATTTTATAAATTATTTCATTTTTTTGTTGTAAATACATCCTCTCAATCGTTATTAATATAGAAGCCTAAATCCTAAAAATAATAACGAAAGAGAGTACGTTGTTTATGAAACCTCGCAAAACCATTGCGATTCTTATGTTTGTTATGATACTTTGCTCACCATATACTCTTGCATTCAAATCTGTGTACAGTACCCCAATAGCAATCCAACCATACTGGGCAAATGTACACAGTGTAACAGTTGGGTTATCTTTTACTGGAACAACTGCAAACTGTGCAGCACGGGTACAAGGACATGTTGGAACAACAAAAATTGTCGCAGATGTAATATTGGAACTTTGGGTCGGGACGAATTCTTACATTACTATCAAAACTTGGAATAATATTATTGTGTATGGTTCAACACTTACATTTAGTGGTGTACATAATGTAGCTAGAGGTTTTACTTACCGTTTGACTATTAATGCGGATGTTACACGAAACGGTACAACAGAATCAGTGAGCAATTGGATAGTAAGAGGCGTATAAATTAGATTAAGTGAGGTGGTGGTTACCATGGTGTATGAGTGTAAGTAAAGGCATAATATCTTATTTGTGATGAGATAATTGTGTTGATAACTAAATGAGCCATATTACTGTTGAGAGTTTGAGTTAAGAAGTTTATTCAGTGTAGAGTTAATCTTAAATTGAACTCTCAATATAAATATTATAGGAGACAGCGCGAAAGAATCAAAAAGTATGCAGGGCACATGGCGCAAAACTCCATTGTTTTATGCAAATTTGTGTCAAAATCATTCGAATGGAGTTTATTATGAAAATAGTAGTAAACAACTTAACTAAAACATATGGGAAAGGAGAATATAAAGTTAATGCTTTAAAATCGTGCAGTTTTAGCATAGAAACTGGAGAGCAAATAGCAGTAACAGGAACAAGCGGTTCAGGCAAATCCACGTTACTTCACTTGTTGGGCTGTTTAGATACTCCAACATCAGGAGATGTGTATTTTGATGATAATAATGTTTGTTGTAAAAATGAAAGTTATCTTGCAGAATTTCGTATACATAATATTGGATTTGTTTTTCAATTCTATAATTTATTACCTGAACTTTCTGCATTTGAAAATATTATTCTTCCCGCAATGATGGCTAATTACAAATATGATGTTAACTACCTTAATAGCATTATAAAGAAACTTGAGTTATCGGACAGACTACATCATTTACCAGGTCAATTATCTGGCGGTCAACAACAAAGAGTAGCAATTGCTCGAGCTCTTATAAACAATCCTAAGATTATATTGTGTGATGAACCAACAGGTAACCTTGATTCAAATAATAGCGAAAACGTAATTTCCTTATTGAACGAAACTACGAAAGATTATGGTATAACATTAGTTGTGGTAACCCATGATATTTCTTTATCAAAAAGATACAACCGTATTTTAACAATAAGTGATGGTTTTGTTAATGAGGATTTTGAATGAAAACAATATTATTTCTATCCCATAAATATATAGAAAAACATAAACGTCAATGTTGTGGTGTTGTATTAGTTGTTGCTTTTTTTATTTCTGCTCTGACCACGGTAATGATTTATCGGGAAAGTTATCGAGTCACAACTGATGCTGTTAATACTTATTTGTTCGGGAAAGATCTTGGTATAGTATATAATGCAGATTTGAAAAAAGTCAAAGAAAATGAAGATTTGATAAAAAACAGTAATTCTGGGATAACCTACACAGCATATAAATTAGAGACAGCAGCAGATGATCTTAATATATATATTGGCAATATAGATGAAATATCAATGGATTTAAGATCTATAAGGATGCTCGAAGGGAGATTGCCTGATAGCAGCAATGAAATAGCCATAGAACACTTAACTTTACATATGTTAAATATTAATCCAACAATTGGAGAAGATGTTATATTATCAGTCATTTATGAAGATATAGTAATTGATAGAACGTTTACTTTAGTTGGTGTAATTGATAATTTTATACATCGCTGGCAACGTGCTGATGGCTCAAAGTTATCTGTAACACACCCTCCCCCAGCAATAGTAACAATTCCTGACTCTGAATCTTTTATATATATGCATATCATAAGTGGTGACTATATGTTTGAGTATGATTTTGGTGGAGAATGGGTAAGCAATTTTATGAATCCCAACTCTTCATTTTTACAAGAACAACGAAATCATATAGATATATTTTTAATACCTATTCAAGTTTTCTTTGTAATCGTGATGATTCTAGGTATTAGTGGAATCATTGTATTCACTTTAAGTGAAAGAAAACGTTATTTATTGTTATTGCGATGTATAGGATTAAAAAGAAGCACTGGATATTCTATTGTGTTTTTTCAAGGAATTGAGTTAATTGTGGTTTCTATTATAATTGGTTCTATATTTAGCATACTATTCAGTTATTTAATTGTATCATTATCCAATTATTTTGGCGAAGGTATGATATATGCATTTAGATTTTCGTCATTTTGGTTAGCTTGGATTGTCTCTGTGATAGTAATATTAACATTATTATTTATATCTCTTTGTATGTTTTTTACGAAAAAACCATTGGATACTGGTCAGAAGAAAATACGAAAAAGAGTAATTACGAAAGAAATCACTAAGAGTTTAGAAAAAATGTGGATTAAATCTATGGCAAAAGCACATAGAACGCAAAACTATTTTGTTATTATCATAACTGCTGCTTGTATGTTTGTGGCTGTATTTGGTTGTTTTGTTACCTTATTTAACAATCGCCTTGAATATGGTAGTATAAACACTGCAAGAAACGAGGACTATATTATTCACTTAGTTGGTGGGTCAGCTAATGAAGAAGATTTTTTTATTCAACTTCCTCGTAATATTGGAGTTTCGCAAAGTAGCTTAGACGAACTATATGCAACTGATGGTCTAATGATAAATTCAGCTTACATACTATACTCTACGAGTAATTTCTTTTTATATAAAGACAGTGACTATAATTCATACTTTGAAGATCTCGTTGAACAGGAGCGTTTTATTAGTCATATATCAGTTCCGCAAGTAAACACTGCAATATCACTTGCAGGAGGTAATAATGGAGATGTTTTAATAGAACCATATATTATAGGTATGGATTATAAAACATTTATTAACACTATTAATGTAACAAATGGTAATATTAACAAAAATGATTTTATTTCAGGAAAAGTTATCATAGCACCAAATACTTTTTCTGTTGGGGAAACGCTAACTATGATAACACCTATTCTAATAAATGAAAGCATATCTGTTAATAACGAAGGTCGTTTTGATTTTGTAATAAATCATATAGAGATTGGTGCAACATATAATGCTTCTAACAATGCTAGATTTATTCTATCTGCTGAATATATTATTGCAACAGATTCAACTTCACGATATGAAGAAATTAAAATTACAAACTTAGTAAAAAACGATTCAATTGCTACAGATAAACTAGAAGGTACAATAATAAGAGTAGCTGCTAATTCTCCACATACACGATTAATTAATTTCTTTGAATTAACCACAAGACAAATTCGAGATTTAAGAAATAATCTATTCATGAATAGTATAACTATTTTCACTTTTATTTTCATGATAACGATTGCAATTTCTATATCAACTTATGTTAAAGTACGTACAAGCTTACGAAGTTATATTCTAGCAAGAGCTATAGGCGCAAATAACAATGTCATAGTCAAACTGCTCAAAGCAGACACACATCGACTTTTATCTGTTGGTGTTATGATTGGCACTGCATTGGCTTTCGCACTATCGTTATTTTTACTTCAAGATTTTTTCTATATTTCATTTTTTGATATTATTGTAACAATGATTCTAGTAGCAATTTCAACTTATGCTATTATGTATTTGTTTATAAATATTGCTATTAAAAGACCGATAAAACTATTGCTTGAAACAAATGTTTCTGAACAACTAAATTTGCAATATTAGACACATACAAAGTTATATATCTTCTTTAATATGATGTGGGTAAAGCAACACAAGTATTTACATTAGTTGTAACAGACGGTGACAGTGATGCTGATGATGTGCCGAGAACTGATGGAAATAACTACGAACTACTATGGTTTGCACTTAGTATTTTTTCATTAAACTTTATAGGCATAGTCCTTATAACTAAAAGAAAAAGAACGGAAATGAACAAATTATAACTTCGTTCAATCCCTCGATTTGATCGATTATAAAGATTTCTAAAAATAATGTAACTTCGTTCAAATCATCGCAATCTCGGTCATGCGAAAAAGTTCGCGCGACCCTCGATTTGCTCGATTATAAACATTTCGTAAAAATAATGTAAAAATTATGTAAAATACTTCTTGCATTAGTATTTTCTCTATGCTATAGTGTGGTTTAGCTCGTTATGTAATATTCTTTAAAGTGCTGTTTTACAAGGTTAAAGTTTGTGAAATAGCTCAAAAGAGACCGTAACGTATGATGAAATAAACACTATTATAATGGAGGAAAAAAATGAAGAAACGTATATTCGCGCTAATGCTCGTAATTGTACTATGTGTTGCACTTGTTGCAGCTTGTGGTAGTAGCAGAGGCGGAGAAAGAGATCCTTGGGAACGTCCGGAGGGTGTTTCAAGCATTCCACGTAACGAAACACTGTGGTTTAACGGTTTCCAATGGGGCACATCAAACGGATGGAACCCAATGTCTCCCGGAGATGTCATGAACAACCCGCTCGCAATCCAAAATGACCCTGATGGAGCACGTCTTGTCATGTTTGAAACACCATATATGTACAACATGCTCGACAACAAAATGTATCCGTTGATAGCAGACGGCGATGTAGACGGTTACACATGGAATGCCGACAGAACCGAACTCAGCTACACAATCAAAGATGTAGCCAGATGGAGCGACGGCACATCAATCACAGCTCATGATGCCGCATACACATGGTATTTCGGAGTTAACTACACAGTATCCGGAAACAATACCTGGACACCTCTTATTGAGGACGTTATAGCAAAAGACGATGTCACAGTCGTAATTAAAGCAAAAATGGTAGAGTTTGAAGGAGAAATGGTTCCGGCAAACGCCAATATGTTAGTCCAATTCATCGGGCAAAACTACATTCTTCAAAAAGCATGGCTCGAAGACCTTCTTGAACGTAACGACTCAGACATCACAGCTATCAGTGAAGACTCAGCATGGGATGTTGTATTCTCAGGTCCATACGGTCCATTCTTTATGGATGATGTACAAACAATCCTTGTACGTGACGATGGCTATTGGGGTCAGCATGCAGACATGTGGGGCAAGCTACCTGCACCAAAATATTTAGCTAACGTTAACTATGAAACAAACGCCGCAGGTGACGCAGCAATCGTAGATGGCAACATCGACCTTAGCCAACAGTTTATTATGAATGTAAATCTGCTATGGGAAGAGCGTGGTTTGCCTGTATCAACATATCTACCAGATCCCCCATATCATATTCCGGCAAATATGCCTACTGCATTCTTTAATCTAAACAGCCCGGCAGTTGGTATTACAGAGCCTGTTGTCCGTAAAGCAATTGCAATGGCAGCAGACTATGACCTCATCAATGCAAACGCAATGACACGTCAAAGTCCAACCTTCCAAGAGTTCCCACGTTCACTAATGAACACAACACCAGCAGAGCGTGCACTCCTCGACCAAGCGAAGGTTGCTCATCTGCAATGGACAGGCAACCAAATTGCCGAAGCAAACGCAATGCTTGACGAAGCCGGATTCCTTCGCAACCCTGATAACGGCGGACCGGACGGTGGATGGCGTGAAATAGGCGGTCAAATTATTTCGATGAAAGTCAGCACTCCTGAAGGTTGGTCAGACTGGCAAGCAGCAATGGAAGTTGTCGCAGCCGGTGGCGAAAAGATTGGTATCCAACTTGAAACATGGTACGCAGCATGGGGTGGTCCATACGAAGCTATGATGACATCACCAACAGACACAGAACTGGATATCTTCATGGTGTGGACTTCAGGTATATCTCCGGTACAACCTTGGGATCGTATCCGTGGTCTTATAAGCCCCGAGTTTGTTGGTGTTGAAGGTAACTGGAGTGGCAACTGGGGTCAATACAACAATCCTCGTGTTGGCGAAATCCTTAATATGATTCCACTTATCACTGACCAGGCAAGACTTAAAGACCTCTACACAGAGTTGGTTGAGATTTATCTCACAGATGTTCCATCATTCTCTCTGATGTATCGTCCGGACAAATTCCATACAGTATATGAAGGTGTATGGACCGGCTTTACAGAAGCAGGCGATAGCAGAAACGTACCACCTGTCAACGCATCAGTTGGTTACGCAATTGCAGACCTCTACAACATTCGCCTCGTAGGCTAGATTTATAATGCACCGTGAGGGCGGTCATGTTGGAACAGCAGCATGACCGCCTTTCCAAATCCTAGTAACCTACGGAC
>JAITFR010000176.1 GCA_031281255.1 Oscillospiraceae bacterium | reverse complement strand
ATAAAAACACAGTCCCAAGAATAACAGTCGAACTCTATGATGGCATAAATCCAAACCCAATAGCAAAAGGCAATTTGTTGAGCTGGGAAGAAGACAGAGAAGACTTTGAAGTCGAGTTTACTTGCGTGGATGAGCTAAAAGAGATACTCGATGAGCCTGTTAGCAAAGTATCGTTCACAAAACATTCAGATAGTATTATAGCAAAAGAGCAACCTCCGGGACCGGGCGACCCGCCAGAAGGAGGTGTACCTCCGATAAATCCACCCGGCTTGCCAATGGTATCATATCACAAAGAACTACAAGAGTTTTTCTGGGATGCTCTCAGCGAATGGTGGAATAGTATAAAAGGAGACGCACCTGCTTTTATTCAACCTCCATCACTGCCTCCAAATTTTAATGGACTCTCCATCATGAGCTGTTTTGTTGGACCTATAAATCAAAGACTTCAGAGTTTCAACAGTGGCACTTACAGAGTTCAAATCAGATTTAGGCAACTGTCTGAAATAGAAAGAAAACTGTCGGAAGCCCCCTTCTCGCTAAAGCGAGTGGGGGTGCCCCTAATGCTAACAACTTAAGGTATTTATTAAATTTTCATATCATTTCATATAGTCTTTTATATAGCTAATTAACTTAAACTATAACTAAAATCTAATAATATTCTATAAATCCGATTACCTTCTATTAAAATACAAATATTTTTTCTGTATTTTAACTTAAAAATTACTTCATCTTTAGTATTCAGAATGTTTGTAATTCATTCATTAATCCACCTTGAATACATCATTATTGGAGAGGCACAAGAGCGTTTTAGTATACTCAAAATGTCTATTTTCTCAATAAACATCACCAAATCGTCTCTAATCAATCCGAATTTGAAGATTCCAGCATTTTAGCATACCAATGACTTATCAAAGTGAAGTTATGTTTTTCACATGTTCATTATATATTTGCTAATAATCCACTCCTAAATATATTATATTATAAGTATTTATGCTGCTAAACAAGATTTAAGATTATTTCGTATCTTTCGCCTCCCTTTTGGAATATTTCTCGGAAAAGAACGACCTGGTATTACTGAAACCCTGTTTCTAACTATTTCCGGAATTATTTTAATCAAATTAAACTCTAAATAAATTGGGTTCGCACACATCATTGGAAAGAAAGAGTGATCTCTAAGTGTTACTATTAATTTACTTATGGCTATTTTTTGTTCATTTTTATTCTTTGTACCGCTAAGTTTTTTTTTCAGTTCCTTACTAGCAATATTATTAAACAAAGCTGCTGTGTTCATCAATACAAGCGATGCCCAGAAATCTTGCATGACGCTATTTAATGTTTTACCTGAAACTTTTTCAATGTTCAGCTTGTTTTTTAATGTGTCGAACATAGTTTCTATCCCCCAGCGAAGTGAGTATAATTTTTGAAAATCTTCTTCTGATAAATCAAAAACATTTGATACCAATGTAGCTATTTCACCACTGCGAAGCCTAAATTTGATAACTCTTACACGATAAACTCCTTTGAGTGTTATGATAGAGACTCCAATAGGAGCTTTTGCGATCGCTACCAAGGAATTGCTAGGACAGCGTATAACGAACTGAATCCCGCTTCTAATAAGCTCGATAAAGAGTTTTTGTGATGGATAGCCTCTATCAAACAATATTATGCAATTGTTTGCTATTTCTTTAAAATGGGTTGTTAAAAAATGTATATGTTTGAGACATTCAGTACGTTCATTCATCTTTGCCATAGCAAACTGGACATCAAGAACCCAACCGTGTATCACATCAAAAAGCACTGATGCACCTGCTGATACACTGTCTAATGAGCCAAAAACACCAAATTTTTCTAGTAGTTGCTTAGTGTTTGGTAGTTTAAAGCGAACTCCATCTACTGCGAATATGTGCCTACCTTTCCACAGACCTGTCTGGTGTGAACCATTATATTCTTTCTTAACCATTGCATAAAAAAGCTTTACAAAAGGTGAATGGTCAAATTTAGCACGTAGTTTAGAAAAAGCTTGTTGGCTGATAGCTGTGGTTTTGCCTAAAAATCCAAAAAACTTGTTCAAACGATTTGATAATGATGTTTTATTCATGTCAAGTAAAAAGCAAAGTGCCTGAAAAAACGACATCTTACGGTTGCGGGTAAAAGCATTTTCATTTGTGATGGCCTCTTTGAATGTGGTTGTACATTGAAAAATTGCCTTGAATAAGTTAATAAATTCATATTCATTCATTTTAATACCTCCCAGGCTTGTTGTATGGGATTTACGCTTGAAACGTTCAAGGTTTTAAATAATTTGTTCGAGAAACAAAAAATATTTGTTACTTGACGATTCTTTTTTGATTGACATAATTGAATAGATAAAATATTTTGCATAATAGGCTCCTTAATAACTATTATAGTTTTTTTTCGTAACCATAATAAATTAAGGAGCTTTTGTGTCAAGGATTATTTGCTAATAAATATAAATATTTTGATAGAAATTTGGACTATAGAGTAGGGTTTTAATAAAAGTGGTTTTTATGAAAAAAATATTGATTTTCTTAAGTTGTTAGCATTAGGGTAGGGGGTGGTTGAACACAATATCTCCCCTCCAACGAACCATGTCTGTCTGCCACCACCGTGCATGAAAATAGCATACTCACAAACGATATTTCATGTATTATTTCCCGAATATAGTAGTTATATTATTAACGCGGAGTTAAGGTTGATTCAACATTGACGATATAATCTCGTCCTC
The DNA here is from genome assembly GCA_031281255.1 of Oscillospiraceae bacterium. Taxonomy (GTDB): domain Bacteria; phylum Bacillota; class Clostridia; order Oscillospirales; family Oscillospiraceae; genus WRMH01. Next base: position 1,882 of record JAITFR010000176.1, on the reverse strand, counting down.
CAACATAACTGCAAGTCCCTAGAGTACCGCCGATTGTCGCCCCACAAAACTAAATGTGGGAATAGCACGTGTACTATGATTCTTCATAAACTCGGGACAGCACTCTGCGATTAAAGATATGGAGGCATCATGCAAGCAATACTAAATATCAGTTGTGGACTTGATGTTCATAAGGATACAGTTGTAGCTTGTATCCTAAAAACAAGTCATCTTTCTTTAGAAAGGGATGACAAAGAAGAAGTTGAAAAGGAAATTCGCACTTTTGGGACATTTCCAGACACGTTGAAGGAATTACGAGATTGGCTTGAATCGGAAGATTGCCATCATGTAGCGATGGAAAGCACTGGTGTATATTGGCATCCGGTATATGACACATTAGAAACAGCATTTGGTGGAGATATTGAATTACTTGTCGTTAATGCTCGTCATATGCGAAATGTTCCTGGTAAAAAGACAGACATCAAGGACGCTGAGTGGATAGCCAAACTATTACGGTCGGGACTTCTGGCAGGCAGCTTTATCCCTTCGCACGAAGTGAGAGAATTGCGACAGCTAACTCGCTATCGTAAGTGCATTGTGGAAGACATTACAGTACAAAAGAATCGTATTGAGAAAACATTACAATCAGCAGGATTTAAACTATCATCCTTTTTATCTGACGTATTCGGCGTTTCAGGTCGTAATCTCATGAGAGTCCTTATTGAAAAGGGCAAACTCGCTCCACATGACATAGAAATTGAGACAAGACGTATTTCTGCTGAGAAAAAGGCAGATTTAAAGCGTGCTATCACTGGGGAGCTTACTTTGAAACAACGTAGTTTTCTCAAACTTCAGCTTAGTCGTTTAGACGCTGAGCTATCCCATTTGTTTGAAACTGAACGCTCTATAGCTGAATTGTCTGCTGTATTTCAAGACGACATAGAACGTCTCGACACTATTCCCGGCATCGCTACAACTGCCGCAACATCTGTCATTGCAGAGATTGGAACCGATATGAGTAAATTCCCGACTCCAGAGCGGTTTTGCTCTTGGGCAGGTCTTGCACCCGGCGACAATGAAAGCGCTGGTAAAAAAAAAGTTCACGCATCACTCACGGAAACCCATATATTAAGGGTTTAATCGTTGAATGTGCTTGGTCTGTCACTCGAATGCGCAACACATATCTTTCGAACTATTATTTTAAGCTTAAGCAACGGCGAGGTGCTAAAAAAGCTATTGTTGCATTAGCCAGAAAAATACTTGTTGTCATCTATCATTTGTTAAAAAACAAAGAAGTATACAATGAAATGAAATTCGAATTATCCAAACAGAAACAAGAAGAACTACGCATTAAAAAATTAAATACAGTAGCAAAAAAGTTGGGCTTTTTATTGGTGCCCGCAGAAGATTTTGCGTTGATTGAGCAAAAGACGTTGTGCGCTGATAGAAAATGAGATATGACTAATATGTGACTACTTATTTTCGTACTAAGTTGGAGGGGGTAGGGGGTTGTTGAGCCTTTTTCATTTAAAGTGCTGAGAATCGCTCCTAATTAATCCGATATCCATCAAATATTATCTTTTTATAACTCAGGACTTATCGGAGTGAACTCATTCGGAGTCCTTTCTAAAAAGTCAAAACCCGAGTCTGCTTTGAACTCGATTCAGGGTCATTGCGGGCTTGACCCTCAATCTCCTGAACCAAATGTAAAAGCATGGTCTATAACAAACAACGGAATCGGAAGATGACAGGCTACTCCGCTTCGCTTCGTGGTGCGGGTCAAACCCGCAATCGTACATGATAATATTTATCGCCACTATGCATGAAAACAGTAACAGGCACCCATCTTTTTTCATGTTTTGATAAAAGCACAATATAGTGATTTACCGTTGTGTTCCTCCTA
>JAITFR010000138.1 GCA_031281255.1 Oscillospiraceae bacterium | reverse complement strand
AAGCAAAACAAGGGTAATGGGTTCTGTATCTCAAGTATAACACTAGCTGAAATGGAATATGGAATAGAAAATGCAAATCAAAAGTATAAAGCACAAAACAGAATAGCTTTAATGGAATTTTTATCAATATTTAAAGTAAAGAAGTTTGACGAAAATGCTGCAAAAGAATATGGAATTATTAAAAAGAGTTTAAAAGATAGAAATTGTTTGATTGGACCATTGGATATGTTAATAGGGGCACACGCAAAATCCTTAAACTTGATATTAGTAACAAATAATACAAGTGAGTTTTCTAGAATTGAGGACTTGCAAATAGAAGATTGGAAGTAAAAGCAAATGCACTACGTCATATAACACACGGTACACGCTCCGTCGCCTTTGGCGACTCTAGGCTACGCCACATTCCGGTGATTTAATAGCAATGTTCCGCATTGTTTTTTATAACTTCGTTTAAATCTGCACTCACTCGGTCATGAGCAAGCAAGCTTGCCCGCGACACTCGTTTCGCTTGATTATAAGGTATCAACGCCTGCTATGGCAGGCGGATAACGTCGTCTACCTGCTCTGCGTTATGAAAAATACTACATTTTAAGGAATCGATGGAAATGCATTTATAAGAATGTACAAGCGAAATCATCTGTGGTATAGTAAGATAAATTTTTATTGGAGGTAACTAACCATGTTAGAATTGTTTAAAGCATGGCTGAATGAAAAAGGCACTCTTGCTACTTCATCTGTTGAAAAATATGTAAGAGTAATAAACTCAATTTCTGAATGGATAGATTATGACATTAGTAGAATTAGTTCTATTGATAGATTTATTGAGTTTAGGAATTTAGCTTACCAAAATAAAATGTTTATAAATAGAGATGAAGTCGGTAATAGAATGTATAGTAATGCAATAAATCACTTTGAATTGTTTATATTAGATAATTGCAAATAAAAATTGAGCAAAAAAATTATTATGAACAGTAAGAGCATTATCATAGTGTTCATATTTACGGCGATTATGACATAAGCGAGTTCCCCGAAATAGCAAGCTGTTAATTGTGGTGGCTAAGCTGAAGTTCTTTCGTGCTAATCAATCTTTATGCAAACCGTCCGTACTGCCGATAACAAACGATATAAGCTTGGATGGTTTGAAACCGTAGAAAATCAAATGAAGATGCATACTAATGATTTTTATGACGAGGGTGATGCACATATAGGATTATGGGAAAATAATAGTGGAGAACAGTTAATATTACATTAATACTTGAAAGGAAGATTTTCGGATAATGGAGAAAATCAAATCTATTTTCTTTGATGCAGATGGAACAATTATTGACCATAAGGAATGTGAAAAACAAGCATTAATTTACCTCTTTGAAAATATTGGAATCGGTTACAAAGAAGAATTTCAAAATATTCTTAGACCTCTTGATATTATGTTGTGGGAAAATGAATCGTATAATGGCATTTCTGTAACAAGAGATGAAATTCCCGTTTATAGATTTAAATTACTCTTTGAAAAATTGGACATTTCTTATGATAATTATCAAAAGGCGAATGATTTGTTCAAAACTGGTTTAACAAACTCTAAGGCTTTGATGGAAAATTCTGAGGTAGTAGTTGAATACCTGTATAATAAAAATTATGTACTTTGTGTAGTTACAAACGGTTTAATTGAAATACAAAAACCCAAAGTTATCAACAGTAAAATTGGGAAATTTTTCACACACATAATGGTTTCAGAAGAAGTAGGAGCTCATAAACCAAATCCACTGATTTTTAATACATTACTTGAAAGACTATGTTTAAATCCCTGTGATGTAATAATGATAGGTGATAGTTTAAAAAATGACATACAAGGTGCACAAAATATCAATATAAAAAATGTATGGTATAACCCTGAAAAGAATCAAAATAACACAAACATAATTCCTGATTATGAGATTTATGATTTAATCCAATTAAAGGAAATGTTTTAAAGAAGATTTCCGAGAAATGTCCAGCTTCACATAACACACGGTATACGCTGACGGGTGGAGCGAAATGATGATTTTTTAAGGGTAATTGATTTCTTCACAGTTGTCGGTTATAATACTCAATACAATTGAATCAAAAGCGATGAAAAGGAGAGTAAGCGGTTATACCTTTTACAGAGAACCCGGTAGCTGAGAACGGGCAAAGCTATGTAACTGCCGAACATGGTCTTGGAGCTGCGCACCGAAGGTATTTTACCCAAGGCTGCGACGGGTGCGCCCGTAATCGCGCTATGCTCTTGGTAGGTCATTTCCTACCCGCAGCAGATGAGGTTCGCGTTGTGAGGCGTGAATAAATTTGGGGTGGTATCACGAAGCAGTTGCTCTCGTCCCCGAAAACCATGTTTTCGGAGAGGAGAGCATATTATATCATTTCGCAATACCAAACTAAATTAAAGGAGAACACAAACATGAAGATTTTAATAGGTAATGCTTGGACTTTCGCTAACGGTTCACTACACATAGGTCATCTTTCGTCATATATGCCGGGTGATGTCATCGCTCGATATTATCGTGCGAAAGGAGATGATGTTTATTTCGTTTCGGGAACAGACTGCCATGGAACTCCTATCGAAATCCGTGCGAAACAAGAAGGAAAGTCACCACGAGAAATCAGCGACTATTATCACGATGAGTATTGTTATTGTTTCGACAAACTAGGCTTTAGCTATGACCGTTACGGTAAAACATCGTCTGACGAACACGCAAAGTTTGTACAGGAATTTCACAGGGCGATGTATGAGAGGGACTATATTTATGAAAAAGAAGTTCCACAAGCTTTTTGTGAGAGTTGTAACATAACACTTGCTGATCGCTTTGTTGTGGGTAAATGCCCTGAGTGTAGTGGTCAAGCCAGAGGAGATCAATGCGAAGCCTGTGGAACTGTTTTAGACACGGATAACTTAATTGAACCGCAATGCTCTGTGTGTAGAAGTGTTCCGGTATTCCGCTTGACTAAGCATTTATTTATTGCGATATCTAAATTGGAAAAAGAACTTATAGCAATGCTTGACACTCACCTGCATTGGCGTAAAAACGCACTTGCGTTTTCATGGCGATATATTAACGAGGGGCTGCGTGACCGAGCGATAACTCGTGACTTAGATTGGGGCATTGATGTGCCGAAAAAGGGATATGAAGACAAAAAAATATATGTGTGGGCAGAAAACGTATTAGGTTATCTTTCTATGAGTAAAATTGTGGCTGAGCAAAATAATGAAAACTACGAAGATATATGGAGCATGGATAGTAGACATTACTATGTCCACGGTAAAGATAACATTCCATTTCACACAATAATCCTACCATCCTTGATGTTGGCTAATGGAGATACGTGGAAATTGCCGGATAATATTATATCTAACGAATTCATTACGCTTGAGGGGCGAAAGATATCAACTAGCCAGAACTGGGCGATATGGGTCAAGGATATTGTAGATAAGTATCACCCTGACTCAATTCGTTATTATTTCATTGCGAATAGCCCGGAAAAACGTGATTCTGATTTCACATGGCGGGAGTTTGTCAAAAGCCATAACGGTGAGTTGCTTGGAGCATACGGCAATTTCGTTAACCGCACCCTGGTTTTTGTATGTAAATATTTCAACTCTGTAATACCGGTGGGGAGGATTGTTCCGGAAATTGACGAAAGGATAATCGAACTCTATCATGTAGTCGGTAACTTGATTGAGAACGGCAATTTAAAAGAAGCACTTGAAACTGTATTTGACTTTGTGCGCTTCGGTAATAAATACTTTGACACAGAACAACCCTGGATAACTCGAAATACCGACGTTAAACATTGTTCCGAAACAATTTACAACTGCATACAAATGATTGCAAATCTAGCTACTTTGCTTGAACCTTTCTTGCCGTTTTCATCTTCAAAAATAATGGGATGGCTTTCGATTGAATATGGTTGGAAAGTAAAAAACATTCGTGCCGGGGTTTTAATTCCTGAGCCGGAGATACTATTCGAGCGATTGGAAAAAAGCGTTGTTGATGAGGAATTAAACAAGTTAAAGGAGAAATAATCATTTTTGCTTCACAACATTCCGGTGATTGAATGGCAATGTTTCATATTGTTTTAAAAAGGTATCAACGCCTGCAATGGCAGACGGAGAACGTTCTCTACCTGCTCAGTGTTATCGACATTTCTACATTTTAAGGTAACGATGGAAAAACACTTATAAGAATGTACAAGCGAAATCATTTATGGTATATTTAAGATAATGTATGTACTTCATATTTGGTGAATTTTGTTACCTTTGACTTTGATTCTTTGTTTGTTAATGATAGTTATCAAGTGAGAGAAAATGTCGAGAAAAGTAAAGTGGATACTTGTAATTTGCTCCTTAATTGCGTTGTTGATTGTGGCTATTATATTATATAACCATTTTACAGCTCAAAGAGTAATTGCTTCCGATCCATCACTTAAAACAGCAATTAGAACAATGAATAATATTCACTTAGGTGGTTTTAACGGATATGAATTGGCATATGCTAAAAATGGTTTGATTGTTGCTTACAACTTGAAGTATTCTGTAGTTTTACAACAAGACAGTGATGAAAGATGGTTTGTTACACACCTGTTAAATCCTTTGCCTGAGCAGCACTATCGTTTTCAAGGTTCTACAGTTTCTGTCGTTAGTGTTGACCGTACTGAAAACTACATTGCCATTTATTCGTATGATATTTATGACGAAATCAATGACCCAGTATTCATTTTTGACATAAACCTGTCAGAACTTACAGAATATAAGCATGGCACTTTTCCTGATGATATAGACTTTAGCGTGCCGGAAAACAGAATTAACTCATTACCCATACCCAGCAACATTTCTCCAAAAGGAGCTATTTATGAAGGAGCAGGACATCATGACATACATTCAAATATTATTACATTTTTCGACAGTAATCAAAATCCTGTGATGGAAGTCAGTTTGAAATATGAACCGGCTACATCAATTTATTTATATGATGAAAATACAATAGTTTATATGAAAAAGGGCATTTCTGATAGTGTAGGTGGTTATCAATTATGTTTTCAATATATTGACACAGAAATAATCACAAAGCTGCGGATACGATAAAAGTAAGCTTAGTTTCCAAAGGTCTAATAAGCAACATTATCTACAGTTCTTAAAATAGGAATATATCTTGACATATTTAAGAAAAAGTATAGTATAAAATTTATTTATTGGAGGATTTAATGGTACAATCAAGATGCGGTATTCTGTGTAGTGAATGTGCTTACAGGGAGGAAATGAATTGTGGTGGGTGTATAAACATCGAAAAACCATTTTGGAGTGATTCATGCCCTGTAAAGGATTGTTGCGAAAATAAGAAATTAGAACATTGCGGGAAATGTGATGATTTCCCGTGTGATTTACTCAAACAATTTGCCTACGACAAGGAACAAGGCGACAACGGTAAACGTATTGAACAATGCAAAAAATGGGTAAAATAAGTATTTCTGTTAATGTTATTTGTTGGTTAAAAATAATCTATAAAATGAAAAAAATTATGGCAAGCGATTTAGATTTTGTAAGAGGTGAATAGAATGAGTAAGTATGAACCTTTAGGAATATATCTTGATGGTATTGGTGAAGATAATATAGAGCTATCATTTGATGAAATAGAAAAAATATTACAATTCAAATTGCCTGATTATTTGCATAACTATCCTGCTGGGTGGTATGGTACGCCTGAAGCATCACCAACACATAGGCAGAAAGCTGTATGGAGTAAATATGGTTATAAAGTCAAAACCGTTGATTTAGGAAGTAAAACTGTAATATTCAGTAGTAATTATGGAATATAATTGGTATTAAAGAACGCAAAAACTGAACTTAACAAACGGTATACGTTCACTTGCGAAGCAAGTGTTGCTCCACCGTTTATTCGGCGGCTTTGGGCTTCCAGTCGACTAGGTCGGTCGTATACCTACCCCATGTTATGCGAAATGGTGGCTAAAATTGTTGAAATAAAGAAAAATAAAAACTTTCAGACGCGGAAGATTTTATTGATTCCTGTAATGTTTTTTTATATAATGATAATGTAAACGAGAGATTATATTGTTACGAAATAAAGGAGGCGT
>JAITFR010000134.1 GCA_031281255.1 Oscillospiraceae bacterium | reverse complement strand
TACCGGGGGATGGAATAATTGGGCATGGCGAACTGTCTATGATGATGTTTTAGATATTGATTTCGCTATTGTTCCTATAAAAGAAATAAATACATATATAAATCCTTGGGTTTTGCGTCGCGGTTATAACATTCTTATAGATAAAATAGATTTAATTACTACTATATCGCAAATTAATATGTCTAAAATATTTCCTACATTACCTGATGAAGAATCATTCATTAACTTGGCAAATGAATTATGGTATCTTTCTATTTGGACTGCAAAAAAAATAAAACGCGGTGAACTTTGGACGGCGAAAGTTTGCTTAGATTCGACCATGAAGCAAAAACTCCTTACTCTTATAGAATGGTACACACATGCAACAAAAGGTTTAGATTCTAATATATGGTATGACGGAAGGTTTATAGAAGAATGGGCGCAAAAATGGATTATCGAAAAGTTAGTAGATTGTTTTTCACATTACTCACAAAGTGATATGAAGAAGGCTCTTTTCTCAACAATGGAACTATTTAATCTAATCGCAATAAAATTAACAAAAAAATTATATTTTTCATATTCTCAATCGGAATTTATTTATGCTATTAATACCGTACAAAAAATAGGTGTCATCAGTAGATAATAAATGCTTATATACAATTGATAAACCTTGCAATATCAACCAACTGTTTGGTTTTTGCCATATAAAACAACCCTTTTATTAAAGGTTGTCTTATATGGTACTTTGGTGCGGATAAGAGGACTCGAACCTCCACGTCTTTAGACACTAGATCCTAAGTCTAGCGCGTCTGCCAGTTCCGCCATATCCGCACATTTTAAACTTTTTCAATATAATTTTCACTCGCTAATAGTAACACAATGAGCTAATTAAAACAACAAATATAATTATCAAAACCAATCAAAACCTAACTATTGACGCTTTAAACTCCTCTGCTGCTTTTAGTTGCTCCGCAGCACTTTCCAGTGTTATTGGTGTAATATTCTCGCCGCCACTCAAGCGAGCGAGTTCTTTTTTTCGACTGTCAAAGTCTAAACTCTCAACATTTGTGTAAGTTCTTCCGCCACTTACACTTTTTGTTATTGAAAAATGCGTGTCAGCCATAACAGCTATTTGCGGCAGGTGGGTAACACATAACACCTGACGATCCTTTGCCAATGCAGCAAGTTTTTCACCAACCCTTTGTGCCGCAATACCCGACACTCCTGTGTCAACTTCATCAAACACCATAGATGCTGTGTCACTATTACTGCTGAGTACATTTTTGAGTGCCAGCATTATTCTTGCAAGCTCACCACCTGATGCAATACGATTTATTCTTCCCGGTGCTTCTCCTGCGTTTGCCGACATTAAGTACCATACTTCGTCAGCTCCTGTAGTGTTAAGCTCATACTCTGTTTTTACATCATCAAATACAACAATAAAATCTACACCGGGCATTGATAGTTGTGAAAGTTCTTTCATAACTCTGTCTTGTAATTCTTTTGCTGCTTTTTTTCTTTTCTCTGACAATACAATAGCTAGTTTTTTCGCTTTTTTAATTAAATGTTGTAATTCTTCTTCAAGTTTAATAAGCTTATTATCAGAATCTGCCATTTCAGATAGCTCTTGATTGTTGCTTTCTACTAGGTTTAACGCTTCTTCTTCACTGCCGTATTTTCGAACAATACGTTTTAGTACACCCATTCGTTCATCTATAGTTTCTAACTCGCCCGGAGAAAAATCTAATCCTGAACGTAAGTCACGAAGCTCATTAGATATATCCTCTGCGGAGTGGCGCATGTCATTTAAACGTTCGCTTAAAATACGAAGTTCCTCTGAGTATCTCCCCACACGATTAAGTTCATTGTAAGCATCACCAATTAAAGCAACAATACCAACTGTATCTCCACCTCTTGATGACCTTCCGCCGTGCAGGGTTTCGTAAGCTGTTTCTACAGAATCAGTTAGTTTTGATGCGTTTAATAACAACTCTCGTCGTGAAATAAGCTCATTAAGTTCTCCGGGTTTTATATTTGAACGCTCTATTTCTTCTATTTGAAACTTTAAAGTGTCAATGCGACGTTCTTTTTCGCTTTCATCCATTGATAATCTATCAATTTCAGATTTTTTGCTTCTTAGCTCACTATACGCTTCTTTATATAGGTTTAAATCCTTTTCTAAGAAACCAAAAGTATCAAGGTATTCTAAATGTACATTTTCATCTAAAAGCTTACGACCATCATTTTGACCATGTATGTCAATTAAAAGTAACCCAAGGTCACGAAGCTTTGTTGTTTGAACAGGAGTACCGTTAATTCGACAGGTAGTTTTTCCATCTGCTGTAATCTTGCGGTTTATATATATCTCTCCGCTTTCATCCGGTTCAATCCCATTTTCTGAAAGCCAGTCTGATATTACAGCAGATGAACCGTCATTTTGTTCAGTTTGAAAAACTGCGGTTACTGCTGCATAGTCAGCACCTGTTCTGATAATATCGCGAGATGTTCTACTACCTGTTGCTGCAGAGAGTGAATCTATTACAATAGACTTACCTGCTCCGGTTTCTCCTGTTAGTACATTTAAACCTTTTGTGAACTCTATATCTGCTTTTTCAATGACTGCAATGTTTTCTATGTGAAGCAGTTTTATCACTTCAACATTTCCTCGATTTCTTTGCAAAATCTTTCTGCTGATGCTGTATCATTCATAGCAAGAAAACCGGTATCATCACCGGCGATTGAACCAACAATACTATTGCTCTCCATAGAATCAATTGCTCCACATGCAGCGGGAGCCAATCCCGGTAGAGTTTTTATCACAACAATATTTTGTGCATTAGCGTATGATGTAACACTCTCCTTAAATATACTTCTCAAGCGATTTTTACGATTAAATGTTTCAGGACGATCACTTATTGAGTACCTATATACGCCACGTGAAGTCATTTCTTTTATCAGATGCAGTTCTCTGATATCTCTGGATACTGTTGCTTGTGTACTTTCAATTCCGAACTTTTCGAGCTCCTCGAGTAATTGGTTTTGTGTTTCTACATCCTTTGCTGCGATAATACGTAGTAGTGCATTTTGTCTTTCCTTTTTCATGTTTTTTGTTCCTCTCATATTTTATTAATCATTTCCTACCGTGCGGGTTATTAATTTCGATGAAACTCTGTGATAAAAGCTGCTGTCAGATAAACGTACTAATTGTGTGCTTTTTTTAGATTTCATAACTCTGATAACATCACCATTTTCAATATTTATTTGATCACCACCATCAACTGAAACATATGCGGGTATATTGTTTCTTAGCTCCGTTTTGATTGTTACAACTCTGTCTGTAACTAAAACAAACGATTTTGCTTCGAGTATATGTGCACATATCGGAGTGATAATGATGTTCTTTGCTGTTGGTTCCACAATTGGTCCACCTGCTGACAGTGAATATGCAGTAGAACCTGTTGGTGTTGCTATGACTGTACCATCACCTGAAAACTGTGTAATTCTTTCGTCATCAGCATATATTGTCATATCAATAACTTTGTTATCACCTTTTATAACTATATCATTAAGTGCAAAGTCACTATATATTATTTTATTGTCTCTTTCAATATGAGTATCTATCATCATACGAGTTTCTGTTTTGTAGTTTGATTCATTTATTGTGCCAATTATGTCTATGTCGTCAATTTCTAACTCCGCCATAAAACCTTTGCCACCCATGTTAACACCAAGAATTGGTACTTTAGCGTCAGCCGCAAATCTTGCAGCACGTAATATAGTTCCGTCGCCGCCAAATGCAATAATAATTTCTGTTGTTGGCAGTTCATCACTAAGTTTTGTTGCTATATAACCATCAGGTAACTTTGGTATTATGATTTTGTCGATAAATGCAGGACATAAAGCTATCTTACGTCCATTTTTGCGTAACATATCACCAACTTTTAATGCTACTTTAAAATCTACATCATTCTCAATATTCGGATAAAGTACAATTTTTTTGTTACTCATATTTTACCTTTGTTTTGTTATTTGACGTCTAATACTAAATGTGCTTCTTCTACCAGTGCTTTTGTACTTATGTTTAGTATATTTTCCTGTTTTGTTAAGTACCCTAAAAACTCTATATTTCCTTTAGGCCCTTTGACCGGAGAGAATGTTAATCCTTTTGTATAATACCCTGCGTTAGTAACGTTTTGTATAAATGTGTCCAGTACATCAATGTGTGTTTTTGGGTCACGTACAATTCCTTTTTTACCAACATTACCTTTTCCGGCTTCAAACTGCGGTTTTATTAAACAAATTATTCCGGTTGTACCAAGATTATGAACTACAGGTAGCACTAACGCAAGTGAAATAAATGATAAATCAAGAGTTGCTATTTCGGGTTTTTCTTCTAACATATCAGAAGTTACATATCTGATGTTTGTACGTTCCATGACCACTACTTGTGGGTTTTTTCTGAGTGTCCATGCAAGCTGTCCGTAACCAACGTCTACTGCATAAACTTTTTTTGCATTTCTTTTTAATAAACAGTCTGTAAAACCTCCTGTTGATGCTCCGCTGTCAATGCATATTTTGTTTTCTACAGAAACATTAAAGAAATCTAGTGCCTTTTCTAACTTTTGTCCTCCACGACTGACAAACTTATCACTTTCAAATATATCTAATGATTTTATGCTCATTCTACAATCCCTATTTATACTGAGGGGATTGCGGGTCAAGCCCGCAATGACAATATTTCTTTATGTTCATTTTGTTTTGTCCTG
>JAITFR010000130.1 GCA_031281255.1 Oscillospiraceae bacterium | reverse complement strand
TGTGTGACAACATGGCGTGGAGAAAGTGCAGTGCCTCTGATATCAACAGTTTCAGGAATAGAACCCATCACTCCCCATACAAAAAATGCAGCAAAAGTAATAGCAAGCCCTGCCAGTATTGCCCATACACCGGGTCCTGCTACCTTCATGTACTCATTAAGCTGCTCCGGCGATGATATCCGATCCAACGCGCTTTTTCTGAACAACTTGTTTTCCATGTTCAAATCTCCTTGTTTTTATCTTTATCTTTGTCAAATATTCCGGAGTAGCTCTGATTTTTTGTTCATAAACATTTACGCAAAATAATCAAGAATCCCTAACATTATCATGTTAAAGATTCCAATCTGATAATCCAATAGACATTATGTAAAATGTACTTTTCCTATGCGAATGGGAAGAGGCAGCACTTCACAGTCAGAAAGTGGTGCTCACATACAGGAATTTTTCCAACGATTGAATAGCAGTTATGGGAATATATCCATGCGATTGATAACCTACACAACATCCACTCGCTGCTCACGTTTTGTTGTCCACAGAGTTGCACCAAGTCCGAGAAGCATCAAAAAGACAAGTAATATCAATTCTATACCGGGTATACCTGTAAATCGGTATATCACATTTCCAAATGTGAGCAATCGTTCAGACGAATCACCACCACCGCCGAATATAAAGCCGAAAAGGAACATGAGTGCAATGTATGTCGGCACTGCTTTGAATGTAGCTGTCATAACATAACGGCTGAATCGAGAGATGATAAATGCCAAAAATGCTACACCGAAACTGACCAGATACGCAAGAGAAACCATCAAAATGATATACCCGCCGAATGTAAACGGAATTATTGTCGTAAAGTAACCCATAAAAGAAACGATTCCATGCTCACGCCAGATTAGAACGTCGGTAGCGTTAAAGAACAAAGCAAGTGTTACAGCGAGAATTATGGTCGTCAATACAAAGCTTGACAGCAATACCGAAGCGAGTTGTTGGTACATCAGTTTTCGTCCCATCTTTGATACATATTGCAAATGATGAACCCTACGCATACGGTCTGTCGCTAAATACGGTGACACAAGTGCAAGCACGGCTAATAATATCATTATATAAATTTGTGAAATATATCCGAAAGTCCTCTGTTGTGCTACTTCGCTGATGATATTCAAATATTCACCAGTATCAATAATTTCGTTTATACGAGAAAGCCAAAAGGAGTTTGTCGACCACCCTTCCATGTCACGCAAATAATCTCTCACAGCTCTGTTTAGTGCTTGTTCGGGGTACCTATCAATCATATAAAAACTACGTCCAATTTCGGCGATTCGATCATCTATAAAACCACTACTTGGGCTGTTTAATGTTTGGAATAATAAACTCCAATCTCTGCCAAAAAAAGAGTTCGGATCAAGCTTTGCCATATACTCCCAAAACTCTTCATAATTTTTAATACCACGCTCGGTAATCTTCGGAGTTTGTAAAATAAAAATATCCGCTTCGGCAAGCAATTCGGCTTCAATATTCTGTATGTACATCACACGGTCATTACTTTTAAGTAATCCATGATAGAAATCAACACGCCAATTATACATTTCGACTGTGTCCCTGAGCAAGTTTGAGACATATAAATCCCATGCGTTTCGAAAGGTTATAAATGTACTCACAGCAATCCCAACCCAATCAGCTTCAGAGGATTCAAACACATACATTGCTTTCCACTCGGCATCTGTTGGTTCATCTATTGTGAAAAGAGCGGCATAATCTTCAATATTATATACTCCAGCCTCTGAAAATACCGACATACTTTTTATTATACCTTCCAACTCGGCTGTAAGTGCTATTTCTGTTTCAATAATAAATGCTTCCACTTGCTCGGGTGTCAGAGTCAGACCGTATCGCTCTTTAAGCTGCATTGAAATATTATTTCTATGTGTACCCGGCCAAGGGTCTGTCCAGGTGTAACTGTAAAACTGCATAAACATGGAGTAATACAGTACGCATATAGCAACGAGAATTAACAAAATTTTCCAATTCCATATCTTCTTGATTTCATGATAGATGATTTTCATAATAGTAATCATACCTTTCAGTATTGTTTAAACCAGATTTTTCCTTTTGAACCGACTTGACGACAAAGTAGCAATCGGAGCGAGTATAACAAGCGATGCGATTATTCCTACTATTTCAAAATGTGGCAGTAGGACATTTGACCCGCCATCGGTAAACCATACTCCCTGCTGCAAAACAATCCATATTGGCGAGAGAGTGAGAAAATATGTGGGAAGTGTTGTACCTAAGATTGTAAATGGCAGTACAAATATAGCAAAATTAATAAGAGCTATAATCAGAAATCCGATGTAACCGTTACGAATCCAAAGTCCAGTAATATATGATAATATTCCGAAGCAGAGAATAACTCCGGCAGAAGCACAAACAGTTGCAATGACGTACCCGATAACATTTAAGTCAAACCATGTTATAAACGGTCGAACTCCTGCTACTAAATCATGAACGTAATTAAAACCGCTTGAAACACTACTACCTCCGATTGCACCTAGTGGATTTATCAAAAAGAAAAACAAAAGTGTTACTATGCTTAGAAAAATGTAAATCAAAAGCCCTGTCAGAATACATGAAATCAGCTTTGCTCTGTTTACCCGTCGCCCTGTTTTGGTGGCATATACTGTAAACTCTGTCTTTGTATTAAACTCATGTCCAAGTGATAGAAGCATTGTCAGAGAGATGAGCAAAATACCTTCAAAGAGCAGAACAGTCATTATTACACGAAATAGCTGTGTGTGCCTGTCATAAGTTGCACCTGCAAAATATAAATCCATACCAACACCGGTTTTAGTATTACGCTCTACTACAGTTTGCAACCGCTCATATTTGTCGACCATCAAATTTGCAATGATACCGTATAAATTAAAAGCATTAACATAAGCTTCTCCAATAAGTTTTGCATTATAATCATCAAAAACATCTGTTATACCCTCTGTCTGCATTTGAAGCCATACACTGTATTCTGATGGTGTTAAGTTTTCAACCTGTCTGTCAAACTCAGCTCCCATCCGCACGCCTGTTTTATACGAAACCTCCGCAATGTAATCCGCATACGAGTTTCTTGCAGAAAAAACTAACAATATGTTCAAAAGAATACAGGTTATTACAAATCCTATTAGCGAAGGTGAAGTTATTATCTTTTTGTGTTCATGTTTAACTATATTCATGAAAACTCCGTTTCACGATACACATATAAAAACACATCCTCGAGTGTTGGATTTGCCGCTGTAGCCGAACCTGTGTATTCATCTTCGCAGATGAACCGTATAACGGACTTTCCGTCTTCATGACGCTCTGTGAGTACTAAATACCTATTTGCCTCAGACTCATCTGTGGTCTCAAAGACCTTACCCTTTAAAGTTCCACAAAGTGCAAAAGGTGAATCGTTGCATAACAGCTTATGGTCTTTAAACATAATTACGTGGTTTGCGATGGTTTCAATGTCAGAGACAATATGTGTGGATAATATAACGGTTCTATCTTTTGAAAGTGATGCAATCAGATTTCGGAATCTGACACGCTCCTTAGGGTCAAGCCCTGCAGTAGGTTCGTCCAGTATGAGTAGCTTTGGGTTATTTAACATTGCTTGAGCGATTCCGACACGTTGAATCATTCCACCAGAAAATTTCCGCATTTTTTTATCCTTAACATCAAATAATGAAACCAACTCTAACAGTTCCAGTGATTTCTCCTTAGTTGTCTTACTATCAATACCTTTTAGAGCAGCGATGTAAATCAAGAACTGCAACGGAGAGTAATTACGGTAATATCCAAAATCCTGTGGTAGATAACCGATGATTTCACGGTATGTTTCATCAAGTTTAGTTATTTCCACTCCATCATAAAGGATTTGTCCTTTCGTTGGGAATATCAACGTAGTGAGCATTTTTATGAGTGTAGTTTTTCCTGCACCATTTGGTGCAAGCAACCCGTAAACCCCATTTTGGAACTCCAACGACACATCCTCTAAAGCCGTGAAGTTTCCATATTTTTTTGTAACATTATCAACTATTAACATATAAAGTCATCTCCTTAGTGCTGCATGGCTGTATTCATGCCACGCAGCACTTGTTATTTTGATTTCTCTTAGATACAGTATTATTGCGATTGTGGAAACCGTCAAGGTAATTATCGGTGAAATGTTTGCAAGAAATAAACTAAACTCGTTTTCAACAAAAATCATCAATAAAACGCAAACAGTTGTCCAAATAATCGTTCCGATGTACCAACCTCCGCGCCATCTTCTTATGCTGTGGATAATGAGTAATGAACACAGGAAGATGGATGCTAAAGCCAGTGATAACAAGTTAAATAAATGAATTTGCTCAATATTAGTAGCAATTATCACACTGACGATGACTGTAAAAACGGTTCCAACAAGTGTGAAGCATAATATTCTGAATGCCGATATCTGACGAATCGTGTACTTTCCGGTCATTTTTAAGTCAAACAGACCACTAAATCGTTCGATTGCTTCGGTTGAAACCGTAAGTCCGATAAACAATATCGGTGAAAGCATAAAAACTGTGGTATATATGTTTAAGTTACCGACTAAATGATCAAGCTGAGTAAAAAATATAAATGAACAGAAAAAAACAAAAACAAACGATATCAACAATGCCGGAAGAGCCTCCCAAAAGATATGTCGCAATCCCAGACAGCGATACATTTCGTTTAAATATGTCCATGTTGATACAGGACGTTTCAGACCTTTATTTAATATAATGTTTACAGCATTTTCGCGTTCTTCAGGAGTAATATTCATTTTTGAACTCCTCTCTCAGGGTTTTTATCATTCTGTAGTATTTTGTCTTTACCGTGGGTTCCGGTATTTCTGTCAGATCCGAGATTTCGGTGAAAGTGTACTCTCCATAAACCTTGAGTCTGAAAATATTTTGCGATTCTGCGTTAAATGTAGCAATATAAGTTAGAATTTTTGACGATAAATCAGTATTTTCTAAATGTAAAGTCAGTTCATTTTTGTCGGGTATGTCAATATCATCGAGGTCAAGTATCTTGTTTTGTATTTTTGCACGACTGCGGTAATAATCGATAATTTTATTTGTGGTTATCTTGTAGAGCCATGTGCGAAAGCCTGCTTTTCTATCATCGTATCGTTTTATCTGCCCAAGTACTGTCACAAAAACATCTTGTGTTAAATCCATTGCTATGTGTTTATCTGATGTTTGTTTGTATATATATGATAGTATCTCATCGTAATAACGACGTATGAGTACATCAGCGGCGTTTCTGTCAGCATTCTTTTTAATCTTCCGGATTAAACGTTTTTCATCAGTCAATGTTTTGCTCTCCATGCGTCCTATATGTATATACGATTATAAACCACAAATAGTTTCATTTACACCCATAAAAAAATAACTAACCCGAATTAATCATTTCTCAAAATCGCAAAAGGCTTGCAATCCCAGCGATTACAAGCCTTTGTTTGAATGATTTGTGGAAATAATCGGGATCGAACTTTATCACTAGTACTTATTATCATTTTTTCAATTTACCGGGCAGAAATATACTAATTACGCTCAACCCTATTGCTAAACCTCCTATTTGTGCTGCAACAATAAAGAAAATTGCATGCATATCATTAATTACGAAAATAACAATGAGTACAAACATAATCATAAGAAAACATAATAATAGTACATAATAGCATATCAAACTCCACCATGTACCTAATGGAAAATAATACTTTGTGTTATTGCTGTTTATTGCGTAAATCATCAGAAGCTTTCTTAAAAATGACTGTTTCTTTAATATTTTCTTTCTTTTTGAGTTACTTAAACCATTAAAAGCATGATAGCGAACAATAACCCTTAAATATATACTCGCTATAATACCACCTGCTCCAAACATAAACAAAACTACAAGATGAGTTCCAAGATTCATATTCAACAACCTCACTCTCCTAAAATAGTTCTTTTATCTAACATATTATTTAACAACGTAATTTTTTGGTATGTAAGTTTTCGATAAATTGATTAATTACAATTATCTTAGTATTTTCACACCCATTAGCTACTGTTATGATACTGTAGATTTACAATCAGTTTTTTACAATATTTATAATAATTGGGTTCATGACTGTATTTTTCATTTTCTATCAATACCTAGAATTTGTACCAATGTTATTTCAGACAGATTGTTATATGATTTAAAAGAAAATTGCCCAATTAATTAAGAAAATACCAAATAATATAATAAAGACATCAATTATTAGTTCTTTCTTAAGTTGGTCAGGTAGTAAAGATTTTTGAGGTTTGTTTTTATGACAGTACACTGTTGTGGTAAATCCTACTACGTGTTTATAACCTGAAGTTGGATATGTTTTTTTATATTCTATTCCGTCAACACAATACTTAAAAACAGGTACATACTCCGGCCCACCGTCTCCACCTCCAGAACCTGTTTTCTTGAGTCGAATGACTGTCGCATCAACCTCAATCTTGTTTTTTATAATATCTAGTCTATTAAAATAACTCCAAATTGCCATAGCAATTACTGTTATCCCTAAAAGAATACCTATAATCATCTTCGCTCCACAAGCCTCCTGTATATG
>JAITFR010000057.1 GCA_031281255.1 Oscillospiraceae bacterium | reverse complement strand
CGTCCTGAAGATTTTATGGGTAAAATTGATACTTGGGATATGGCAGAAAAAATACTTGAAGATGTTTTAATCGAGAAAAAGGTAAATTATCGAATTAATCCCGGTGATGGTGCTTTTTACGGGCCGAAGATTGATTTTCATCTTGTGGATTGTCTTAAACGTTCATGGCAATGCGCTACACTTCAATTAGATTTCCAAATGCCTGAACGATTTGAACTTGAATATGTTGGTTCTGATGGAGAAAAACATCGTCCTGTTATGATTCATCGCACGATTTTAGGGTCGTTAGAGCGTTTTATTGCTTTACTTACTGAACAATATGCAGGAGCGTTTCCGCTTTGGCTTGCTCCTGTTCAAGTAATTGTGATGCCGATAACTGATCGCATACATGATTATGCCGAAAATGTAGCAAAGAGTTTAGAAGACGCCGGATTGCGTGTTGAGTCTGATTTACGCAGTGAAAAAATCGGTTTTAAGATACGTGAAGCGCAAATGCAAAAGATTCCATACATGCTTGTGCTTGGTGATAAAGAGCTTGAGAGCAATGTTGTAACTGTTCGTGAGCGAAAAGAAGGTGACATAGGCGCAATGTCACTCGATGATTTAATAAAAAAGCTCACCGAGGAAGTAAAGAATAAGAGTTTAATTCCCTAATCGACGTGTGCTTGCGTTCGGTATATGTATTTTTAGCGGTTTCTATCCGAATGACTTCACATCGTATTCAGACATTCGGCGCTACACCATCCGTGGTTTCGCTTTACGAAACCGAAAAACACATACACCTCACCGCACACTCTTTAATTCTCTATTCCCTAATCCCTAATTCTAAAATAATTCTCTTGTGTTTTTTATAAAAGAGTGTAATAATAGTAATATATTCTGCATTTAGTCAGCAGGTAATTGAAAGGAAAATAAAATGAGTAAGTTTACAATTTTAGTCGATACTAGCTACGATCTTCCGCAGGAGTTCATTGACGAGCATGAGTTGGATATCATACCAATACCTTTTCACTTAAATGGTGTAACACATGAAGACGGACGTTGGAAGGACATGACAGATATTGAGTTTTATAATGCACTTGCTACAGGTGGAGTTGCAGGTACAACATTAATTAATCCTGAAACATTCGTACAAGTATTCACTGAGTATGCAAAAAAAGATGAGGAAGTTCTTGTTATATCACTAAGTAGTGCTCTTTCAGGAACTGCACAAAATGCAGTAATCGCATTAGAAGAAGTAAAAGAAACATATCCAAATTGTAAAATCTTTCTGATTGATGGATTAAATGCAGCAGGCGGAACGGGACTTATTACTCTAATCGCAGTAAGATGCCGTGAAAAAGGTATGACAGCAGAAGAAACTGCAAAATACCTGGAAGAAAAAAGACATTCTTGTCTCTCGTTATTTACTGTAGATGATTTAATGTATCTGCACCGTGGCGGACGTTTAAGTAAAATTCAAGCTGTTGCCGGCTCAATTATAGGCATAAAGCCACTTCTTAACGTAGCGCCTGACGGTACATTAAAGCTTAAAGATAAAGCACGTGGTCGTAAAGCAGCTTTAGAACTTCTTGTTAGTCAAATGAAACGTAGCCTTAGAGCAGATACAAAGCTTGATACAGTTATCATCAGCCATTCAAACTGCCTAGAGGATGCACAGAAAGTTGCTGATTTAATCAGAGAATCTGTTGAAGTTGATGATATAATGCTGGTTATGATGGGTCCTGTAATTGGAGCACACGTCGGTCCGGGTTGTATTGCAATGTTCTTTGAAGCTGATATGGATCGCCCGGCTTATGAAGCAGCATTTTACTCTAAGAAATGAAGAAAATTAAGAAAATAAAGACACCCCCACATGGTGGAGCTTCGGCGGCAGCTTGGGAACATCATCTAAAACCGCATCAAAAAGAAGAGTTAGCCGAGTATCACCGTTTGTTACAAGAACATAAACAAGTAGTAGGCAAGAAGATATTAACCGCTCTGGTTATTATCAATCTTGCCTTAGCTATTTTTTCAGTGGTATTTAC
Organism: Oscillospiraceae bacterium; assembly: GCA_031281255.1. Lineage (GTDB taxonomy): Bacteria > Bacillota > Clostridia > Oscillospirales > Oscillospiraceae > WRMH01. The sequence goes on along the minus strand of JAITFR010000057.1, from coordinate 775 downwards.
CTTTAATTTTGTTCTACTTGTTATTAGAGTTGCACCTAGTGTTATACTTTACTTAAGATTCTCTTGGTCAAAGGTTGTGTTTTTGCTTGGTACGTTAATCTCAATATTTATCGTATCAACCATCTGGGCAACTATAACAGAAGCCGGAATTGTCAGTATTGTTGCTGCTATATCGGGTATTGCTGTGATGTTAGTAACATCATTACTTATATTCGCAAACGAAGCTCTGTCAGACTATATGTATAAGTGAAGATTACAAAATAAACATCACCACTTGTAAGTTATTTCCCCTAATTTTTTTGCCATTCTTCCCGTTCGGAAAGATTTAGTCAAAAAAATCATTGAAAACATCTTACAAGTGGTTTAAATTCGAAGTTTTACTGTTTTAATCCTTTAAACCTTGTGCTTCTCTGTCTTTTAGTGCGTCTTTGCGTGAGAGATTAATTCTGCCTCTGTCGTCAATTTCCATAACTTTTACCCAAGTCATATCACCCTCTTTAAGTATATCTTCAACTTTTTCAACACGGTGATTTGCAAGCTTGGAAATATGAACCATGCCGTCTTTTCCCGGCACTAACTCTACGAAAGCACCGATGGCAATTACACGCACGACTTTTCCACGATAGACTTTTCCGATTTCCGGTACGAATACGATATCATCAATCATTTTCTTAGCAATGCGACAGGCTTCAATGTCAGGTGAAGCTATGAAAATACTGCCGTCATCTTCAATATCAACCTTTGCACCGGTTTCTCCACAGATTTTTTGAATAAC
>JAITFR010000113.1 GCA_031281255.1 Oscillospiraceae bacterium | reverse complement strand
CTCCCTGAAAAACAATGAAACACACCAGTTAAATCTTTGAAATTGCTAATAATCTCAAACATATCATTTAATGCTTCACGCTCATGAATAATCACAGGTTTGTTAATTTGTCGTGCAATCTCAAGTTGTTTGATAAATACATCCTTTTGTACATCTCGTGGTGAAAAATCATAATGATAATCAAGCCCGATTTCACCCACAGCCATAGCCTTTGGGTGTGAAAGCAGTTTTTCCATTTTTTGCAAATCTGCACTAGATACCTTGCGTGAACCATGCGGATGTGCACCCACAGAAGCGTAGATAAATGGGTACTTATCTGCAATTTTTAAACATTGCTCAGATCTCCGTAAAGTACTACCAGCATTAAGAATAAGAGACACTCCGCCACTTTGCATACTGCTCAGCACTTCATCAGCATCATCTTTAAATTGATTGTCGTCATAATGTGCGTGTGTGTCAAAATACATAAAACACCAACCTTGCAAAGTATATTACAAAAAACTCCATGTTTTGCTTCATTAATAATAACATATAATAAACAAGATGTGGTATACTGCTTTTTAGATAATTGTAACTGGAGGATTATTAATGACACCAATGCGAAAACTAGTAAATGTAGCGGATATGAATAGAGACTGGTGGGATGATTTGTATACACGATGTCGTGATATTATTGCAAGACCGGGAGTTTATGCAGACTCATGCAGAGGGAAAATCCTCGCTTCAATGTTTTATGAACCTAGCACTAGAACGAACTTTTCATTCCAGGCAGCAGCACAACGACTAGGTGCCGGCGTCTTTGGTTTTTCCGACCCTGTTGGAACATCAGCATCAAAAGGTGAAACTCTAGCTGATACAATCCGCATGACTGCTGCATATTCATCAACAATAGTTATACGAAGCCCGCAAGAAGGTTCTGCAACAGCTGCAGCTTTATACTCAGAAGTGCCAATTATAAATGCCGGTGACGGTGGACACTCGCACCCCACACAAACACTAACTGATCTTACAACAATCGCACAAAAACGTGGAAATATTGGTAACTTTCGCATAGGTCTTTGCGGGGACCTCAAACATGGACGAACCGTCCACTCACTTGTTGAAGCAATGGAGATGTTTCCAAACATTAGCTTCTACCTTATTTCACCGCACGAGCTTAGACTCCCTGACTATGTGCTCGACCGTATGAAAAACGTTGAGCAGAGTTTTATTGAATCAGAATCTTTAATTGACTGCATACCGGATCTGGATATTTTGTACATGACACGTATTCAACGTGAACGTTTTAAAGATGCCGGAGAATACAGACGACTTAAAGATGTATATGTTTTAACGAAAAAAATGCTCGATGGTGCAAAAAAAGACATGCAAATCATGCACCCTTTGCCACGATATGGAGAAATAGCAACTGATGTGGACAATGACCCACGAGCTGCTTACTTTGATCAAGCAAGATATGGGATGCTTATACGTATGGCGCTTTTGCTCGAGTTTATGCACTTGCCTAGAGAGCATCCATCAGTAGTTGAAAACAATCCTTCAGCAGCTCCTGGTGAGTGTGTCAACCCTGCTTGTATAACAAGGTCTGACACATACTTACCAAGATTGGCATCAAGAAGTGGTGTTGATCGATGTGGATATTGCGATAAAAAAGTTTCTGAAATGCTATTGTAGGAAATATTTAGAAAAACTATTCTAAAATATCACGCCTTAGCAACTCCATAACATCCACATTCAAAGATTCAGATATAGCCAGAATCTCAAAATCGGTGGCTTTCCTATACTGCCCTTCTAATTGAGATAATCCGGTTGCACTAATCTCAATTCCTTGGATTTGCATTCTTGCAAGTAAGTCTTTTTGCTTTAGGTTTTTTTCTTTCCTGATTCGTAATGTATTTGCGCCAACTATGTTCTTGTCGCCGGGGGCACTGCTACGTGGTTTCATGTTTCTATCTCCTTATGTTTTAATGTCATAATATGATAGTACTAAAATCACATTTTACACAGAAGAATTTGATGTATACTCCGAAAATCGGAATAAACAGTAAAGAAATAGAAAATATAAGCTATTTTTTTACTTTTTTATATGTTAAAATATGCACAATAAATGGGGTTAGCAAACTAAACCTTTGGTATGTACCAATTGCTACCACTGCGTGAAACCACAATTGATGTACAAAATTACTAACCTACTTAATGATTATTTTGTACTAAAGATTTTTGAAAGGAATGTTCATTAACATGAGTGATAATCAACCAATTTCTGATATAAACTCTTATCAAAAAACCAAAAACAAACGTATGCAGGTACGTTCATACATGCAAACTCGTATTGCAGCGTTTATAATGACAGTGGTTGTTATAGCCGGACAGACATGGATAGCACACACGATTAACTTATCATTTGCTTGGGTACTTCCAATTATTTCAGGAGTGTTACTTATAGCATCTGTGTTAGTCTACACAGGCAGTCATATCAGCCCTTCAAAGTTTGCACGTGCGTTATCAATTTCTGTTGTTGTGCTTTTACCATTGATAAACTTAGTATGTATTATTTGGTTTATTTATGATATGCTAAACCCTGTCACTGTCACAGTATCACAAGACCTACTCCTTGCCGGATTTGCATTATGGGTCGTAAATATTGGCGTTTTTTCATTGGCATATTGGGAAACAGACACAGGAGGTCCGGAAATTCGCAGACTTGGGTTACCCACAGTGTTTCACAAACGTATTTATCCCGACTTTGTGTTTCCGCAGCAATCCTCAGCCGACACACAGCTTCATCCTGAAAACTGGACACCTGGATTTATTGATTATCTATACCTGTCGTTTACTACAGCGATTGCATTTTCCCCAACTGCACTTAACCCGTATACACATATAGCAAAAGTTATGGCAGGTGTTCAATCGTTATTTAGTCTTTTCATCTTAGGTTTAATAATTAGCCGTGCAATATCTCTATAAAGAACTGAATTATAAATTACAAATATAAAACAAGGAGCAGAACAATGGTTTATAGACAATTTAAGGACAAAAAAATATCATCTCTAGGTTATGGAGGTATGCGACTTCCATCAGTTCCCGACTCAAGAGGACACATTATTGATGAACCGGAAGCAGAGAGATTATTGATTCATGCATACAATAGTGGCGTTAATTATTTTGACACTGCATTTTTCTATCATGCAGGAAACTCCGAACGTGTTATCGGAAAAACACTTTCACGAATTCCACGTGATTCATATTATATTGGCGACAAATGGCCCGGCAACTTTGTTGACCCGATTGACGACAAGCTTTATGTTGATGTTTCAAACATGGGAATGAAGCACATGACATTTAGCACTCCGGCAGAAATATTTGAATATCAATTAAAAAATGTTGGTGTGGATTATTTCGATTTCTACATGCTTCATAATGTAGCAGAGTCAACCTACGATTTATACACAGATAAAAAAATCGGTGTAATTGAGTATCTTCTTGGACAAAAAGAAAAAGGACGTATAAAGCATTTAGGTTTTTCAACTCACGGAAGATATGAAACTATTGATAAGTTTCTCAAAGAATATTCCGACAGCATGGAGTTTGCCTTAATGCAGCTCAACTATCTTGATTGGACACTTCAAGAAGCAGGCAAAAAATATGATGTTATAACAAAGTACAACATTCCAATACTTGTCATGGAGCCGGTTAGAGGTGGAAAACTCGCTGCTCCGGGTGGTGAAGCAGAAGAAGTGCTGAAAAATGCTGACCCTGCCGCAACCCCTGCATCGTGGGCGTTTAGATTTTTGCAATCCTTATCAAATGTGCATGTTGTTGTTAGCGGTATGACCACAATGGATCAATTAAAAGAAAATATAGAAATCTTTAGCAGAGAAAATCCGACAACAGCAATGGAAATTGAAACACTTTGGAAGGCAGTTGATAAAATGGCGTCGTTTGTCCCTTGTACATCATGCCGTTACTGCTGTGATGCTTGTCCGCAAAATCTCGATATACCTATGTTGATTGCAACATACAACGAAGCTGTAAATGAGTATGGTTGGTATGTAAATGACATTTTAGACACACTAAGTGATGATGAAAAACCTGGAGCTTGCATATCCTGTAACGCTTGCTCACCATTGTGTCCGCAAGACATAGACATAGCAGATATAATGAGAAAGTTTGATGATTTAACAAATAAACCCTAGACCAAAATGGAGTGTGAAACATGAAAAAACAAGTTTTTAATCCTTATCTACCTGAGTGGGAATACATCCCCGACGGAGAACCAAGAGTTTTTGGCGACCGTTTATATGTATTTGGCAGCCATGATAAATTCGACGGTGAGCATTATTGCCTTAATGATTA
>JAITFR010000193.1 GCA_031281255.1 Oscillospiraceae bacterium | reverse complement strand
AATGTTCATATTTCTGTGCGTTTAACAAACCCTGTTGTTTTACCAACTACTGTAAAAGCTGTCTTTAACGATGCTTCTGTTGAAGATGTTGCTGTTACATGGGAAAATGTTGACTTAGTCGCTCTCAGCAACTCACCGGTTGGGATTTATAGGATAAATGGTACAGCGCAGGGTTTGCCGGTGGTTTGTTTTGTCAGCATGGAGGAAGAAAACTACATCGAAAACCACAGTTTTGAAGATGAAGACCGTTCAATGTGGATAATAAACAACATAGGCAACACTGAGCAGCTTCGTTTTCAAGAGAAGGCTACAGATGCTCATAGTGGTGTGTATTCATTGCATTTTTGGGATCCTGATTATGTAGAGTTTACAGTAGAGCAGGTTGTTACCGGCTTACGTCCCGGGTACTATAACTTTGCTGTGCATTTGCAGGGTGGCGATGCTACAAACTATGAGATGTTTATCTTTGCCCGTGCCGATGGTGTAACTTATAGGACGGATACAGATGTTGACGGTTGGGTAAATTGGCGTAAACCGATGATTCTCGACATAAGAACAGAAACCGGTGAAATAACTGTAGGCGTTCACATCAGAGCAAACGGTGGCGCATGGGGGACACTAGATGACTTCATGCTCAACCCTGTTGAGTAAGCTTTGTGACAAGGTGAATGATGTATATGTCTATTTAATGCTTCCTATCGGCTCAAAGGAGCATCCATGCTCCTCTCGCCGCGCTCCGCATCCATGCTCCGCTCGACGTCAGTCATAAATATACATATAAATCATTCACCTTTTAATTCACCTAATAATATAAAAAACATGTAAAACAAAAAATAACACTAGTCACTATGCTAAATCGTTTATATTTTCTATTTTATTTATTTTTGATTTAATACATATTTTTCGATTAAATCTGCGACGCCATCGTCTTCGTTAGAAAGAGTGATATAGTCGCAGATTTCTTTTATGTCCTCGGGTGCGTTTTCTACAGCTACAGAAAAACCGGCAAAATCCATCATAGAGACATCATTATATGCATCACCAACTGCAATAACTTCACTGCTTGAAATGTCGTAGAGCTTGCAGATTTCTGCGAGTGCTATTCCTTTACCTGCGTTAGCACTTACAAACTCCAGGAAAATTGGCATTGATGAGAAGCAATTAAGCTTGTATCCAAAGTGATCGCTCATTTCATAACCAAGTTTTTTTATTCTGTCGGGTTCTGATATCCATAGTACCTTAGAAACCCCTGAAACTTCATCTTTAATTTCTGCAAGGTCAGAAATAATTTTCATATCTAAACCCTTGCAGAAACAGTGATAGTTATTTGTTTCTTCACTAACACGATTTGCCCACAATTGCGGACCTGTCCAAACTATTTGCGGTATGTCGAGTTTTTGTCCTATGCTAAAGGCTTCGCGTGCTAAATCAAAGTCAAGGTATTCTTCAAACAGTTGTTTTTCTGACTTACCCATAAATGCAGCAGCACCGTTATACACAATAAAAGGCATGTCAATTCCTGCTCCATTATTAACTGTATCAAATACTTCACGAATAATACCAACATTGCTAAATGGTCGTCCTGTTGCTACAACAAACATTACACCTGCTTCAACTGTTTTGATGATTGCTCTGCGTGTGCGGTCAGTTAGCTCATGGTTATTGTTGAGTAGCGTTCCATCCATATCTGATGCTATAAGTCTGTATTTCATAAAGTGGCAACCTTTCTTGTAATTATTAATTTACGCTTATGCAATGCGGGAAATCAATTTAGGACCCGGGCGTTGTAGGACAAACTCCATAAAACCGGTACTATGTAGCCAATCATCACGTTCATCTTCTGATAAAATCACAGGCATTCGATTGTGAACCTGTGACACATACTCATTTGCGACTGTTGTTAGAATGACAAATGCATCATACTTCTCTCCAAGAGGATCTGTGAAGGTGCTTATCGTTCCTGCCATATAGAGCTTTTTCTCGTTTGGTTCATTAAACAAATATTTTAGTTTCTTTAATCGTTTTGCCTGTGTAATGTTTCCATCAGGATATCCCCATTCATAAAAACCGCTTGATGGTATCACACATCGTCTTTCTCTGAGTGCCTTGCCAAACATTTTTTTATCAAGTGCAGTTTCAGAGCGGGCATTGATGATAACGCTATCATTTGACCAGTGCGGAAATCCCCATTTAACAGCTTCTGCTCCGTCTTTGACATAAACCGGTGCAATGTTTGTAGGAAAAACCTCACCTTGAGCAATGACAGGCAAGGGTGCACCTGACAGTATACCAGATATTGCCGGATTGTACAAAATCTCCAGTATGTCAGAATACGCCTCATCTTCAATCAAATATCGCCCACACATAGATTACAAAACCTCAATAAAAGAATCTGCAAGAACACGTGAAAATAGAGGTGGTACAGCATTACCGACTATTTTTTTGAATTACTTAAAACTATCTTCACCATATTTTGAAAAATAGTAAAAGACGGATTTTTCAGCAACATCTTTCATTATTTTCGTCATTTCTTCTATGGTCCATTTTTTTAGATGCTACATTGATGATTGTACCTTTCCGGATATCTTGTAATTGTTTTTTACTTGCCATCACTTTTTCTCCAATAAATATAAATATTCTGTTACATGTATATTTCGTGAACCTTGTTTTGCAAGGCTTGTTAAATTACGACAGCCACGAAATGTATTGTATGATGTCTCTAGAACTTCAAGCGTTCCAATCTTTTGCAACATGTTTGTCATTTCATCAAGAGAAATAAATCCCTCAGAGTTAAATGATATAAGCACATATTTTGCTTTAATATTTTCTACTAATTCAACTAATGAATTATATGCAAAATGCTTTTTGTTATAAGCAGAACGTGTCCAGTTATCAGGTATACCAGATACTTTGCTAATAACTTCAGGTATCTTATTTTCTAGTATTAAGTTCAACATAAAATAATTTGAACCATAAGGATGCTGATTATATGGTGGATCTAAATATGCAATATCTACTTCAGGTACATCTTTAATAATTATATTTGAATCACCATTATATACCTTATAGTTACATTCATAATTACTAAAAATTGGAAAAGGTAATGTAATTTCACCTTTGATTCTTAAAAGTGCATCACTATTGCTCCCACCAAATTGACCAATTCCGGTTTCTTTATTTTTATGAAACCCTTTAAATACACCTGATGTGTTAGCGTGAATGGAAGCTTTTGCTATTAATGGAGCTAGAAAAAACTTTTTATATTGTTCAGGGATTGAATCAATAAGGTTTCGCATAGTATCTATATACATGGCATTTCTACGTGTGTAGAAAACCCGTTCATCTAACAAAATATTATCATCGTCTTTTGGAGAGTATAATTTAGATATAATTCCTTCTTCTAAGGGGTTGCTATTTATGTCTATGAGCAAATCATTGTATAAATCTTTTAATACTGTGAAATTAATTTCACTTTTGTTAGATAAATAACACTCTCCTGTTAGTGAAGCATATTTCTCTAAATCGTTAACATAAAGAGTGTGTGAAAATTGCTTAAAATGACGAGCAACAACTCCTGTACCGGTAAATACATCAAAAATGTTTAACTTATCTTTGTTTAAACGTTTTTGAACAATATTTATTCCTTGAGTAATAAAATCTAAAAGAGAACGTTTATTTCCAATATAAGTGATAATTTGTTTTGTTAAAAAATCAATATTTTCATATGAATTATCTAACGCATCTATTTCATCACTTGAGTTATCAAACATTTCTATATCATCATTAGTTTGATACGCAAATAATGGAGGAATTCTAGTTCGCAGAGATGTCATATTAATGACCATTCCTTTCAGAAAATTAACCACAAATTATGTCAGATTATACACATTACCTATTTTTATGTCAAAATCAGATACTCTAATCAGATACTCTAATCAGTTACTTAAATCAGTTACTTAAATCAACATAACCCTTCTCCCTAAGATACTACTTTGCCGATTGTACGGAAGGCATAATCTTCAAAGATTTCTATATCATCATAAAGAGGATTAAGAGAGCGGAGATATGCTTTTTTACCGTCAGCGATTAGCTTTTTGCAATATACGTTGTCGGAGTAGGAGAATATCCCTATTTCACCACTGTCGATAACATCCTGCTCACGAACCCATATAACTTGACCGTCGCAGATATATGGATCCATACTGTCACCACTGACACGCAAAGCAAAATCTACAGAGATAGGCACATAAGAGGGAACTTCGATTTCTTCGTAGGAGCTGCTATCAAGAAAGTTTCCGTGACCTGCAGAAACCGGAATATCGTACAAGCGTAAGATACGTGGCAGAGG
>JAITFR010000168.1 GCA_031281255.1 Oscillospiraceae bacterium | reverse complement strand
GAAATACCTTTTCTTTACGTTTTTATTAGGAATAATCATACCTATGTGAAATAAAGCAGCAAGCAGAGGTATAGGAGCAATATATCTTCCGACCACTCTAAGAATTTCACTCGGAAATACTGCTGATAATATACCATATACCATCATTATGCCACAATAAATAAGGATAACTTTTATGTATTTCATCATGATAGACACCTTATAATTATTTCTTTATTCAAAAATATAACACTAGAATAGTTATCATCAAGATTATAAAGCTGGCGTGATTCTCTGAGTATAATTCTAACATTCCCTATGCGTATATCAGTCCACATCTCTCTATCCATTGTGGGGATTCCATAAGGCATATCAACAAATGTGTGCCATAGTATTATTTCAGTCTCACTTTTTTTCAATTCTTTTTGTCAGTTTGTATGGGTTTAGTATGCCGCATATTGTGCATTGCGTCTAGCAATATCAATAGATATAAGGTTTTTCAACAGACCCTAATTATTTAACATAATAATATAATGGCACAATTAAGTCCGTTAAAATATTCAAACCTCTTTGCGGTTTTGTGTATTAGATTTGATTATTAATCATACATTAGATATTCACGCACAACTTTATCAGCGAACAATTTATAGAATGAAAAATTATTTTTTTCTAGTTTTTGGTACATTGACCATGATATAAAATCGACAGCTTGCAAGCATTTATCATTGCTAGGAGTTTCTAAAACAGCACTAAAATTCACACTTTGCGTACGGCTTATGACATTTTCTAAAAAATCATTATTAAGGCATTTACTAGTATTTCTCTTTGAAGCAATGAGTTTTATATCGTTAACCCCAGAGATTACTCCATCGGCATACAAGCGATTGAGCAAAGTTACAACCATTCCAGTGTAAATATCATGAGGTTTACTAGTTACTAAGACTTTTTGCTTATCTAAATGTATCGAAGCAATTCTAATATCTTTTTGAGCTAAACCCTTCAACAACCTTATTCGTGTAACAGGTTTTTCATGATAGGCATGCAGAACACCGCTGGATTTACGTTTGCTAGCACGCGGTAATGTAAGATATATTCTTTTAACCAGCGATATCACAGGACGACATTCATTTAATATTAAAAGGCTTATAGAAAAAAATCTTGATGTACCTTCTTTACTAAAATCAAAGCTCATATTTCCACTTTCGTCCAAATGTAGGGTAGTCATAAAAATGTTTAATACTCCACTTCTGCATGTTTTTGAAAAACAAAACCTCCTGCGCCTTACCGCTGAACTCTCCGGAACAACTCGGCAGGAGGAATTACTTGTGTCTTAATATTACCAAAAATAATTATAAAAGTAAAGACTTTTTTAATTCACAAAGTCGTAAATTTTGCGACAGTTGCTTTTTTCTCTAACTCAACTTCTGAAAAGACGTTATTGAGTGCATTTTATCTATCTAATATTAGTACCCGTTATATCAAGTCATATTCCTTTAAAAGATAAATATTCTAGCATTTTATTCTTAATCATAAAGTAACCATTCACTTTTTACAAACTTTTCATCTCCAATAATCAAATAATAATCGTCCGAAAGAGATTCAATATATACATAAAAACTAATATAAAATATATTGGATGTAGGTATCCAAATAGCAATTGTTTTTACTAAGTTATCATCGTTATCTCTTATTGTCATCTCTTCTTCCGAAATTATTATACCGACGATATAATAATCATTTGTTCCTAAAACACTGCTTATTTGAAATGTTCCAAAGGTTGCAACTTGCCATTGTGTATTTTTAACAGTAAATATACTTGGGATTTTATAACCGTTCTGTGTTCGCGGGATTACTATATGCGAACCTGACGACTCTTGCGAATTAAATAGGATAAGCAAAGTTGATTCTTTGCCATCCACACTCCCAATTATTTCTCCTCTTGCATAATATTTAGCTACATCTTCCGGAGTATCGAAAGTTACAAATAGGTTCTCTACTGGAGTGAGTCCAGAAAGAGAAGCAAGAATCGCACAAAGAACAAAAATTGACACCATAAGTATCTTCTTATTTACTATATTCGATTTGTAAACAACTAAATAATTTACTATAACAAATATTAAAGCCCAGAAAATAAGTCTAACAATAACATACATCATTTTATTACCACCAATTGCTTTTCTTCTTGGCTTTATTTACAGTTATAATCGTATTGGATATGAGTTTTTGTGAATTGGTGGAGATGAGCGGGCTCGAACCGCTGACCTCTTGACTGCCAGTCAAGCGCTCTCGTGATTGATAGAGTAAAGCCTTTTAGAAATCACATGTGAATTAAATGTATTTATAGTGCTACTCGCTATTGTCAGTTCAGTATTATACACGGTTACTTTGTAACCCATTTTGATGACATTCAACAAATTAAAATCGTGCAGAGTGGTTATAAACAGATACTATCAGCAGTTATTGGTTAAAACTGTAATAATTTTATTTACTATATGTAGCACATCATCTCCCTTGTTTCCAGTATGATTCCAAATACCTATTTGATAACGATTTGATGTTGTATCAACAAATAGTGAAGCTTCAGGCTTTGCCTTTGGATCAAATGTTATGTTGATAATATCTGCAATTTGTAATTTGCCTTTTCCTTTTAAATCTTTGAAATATAAATTTTTTATTGATAGAGATTGTTCATCATTAACAGAATGTATATCTAGTTCTGCTACATTAGCAACTTTTGAAAAAGATGTAAGTGAAGGCTCTAATTCGAGGAGTTGCTTTTTCTTTATATCAAACTCATCTTTCGTTATAACACCTTCATCAAAATGAGCTTTGAATTTTCGTAATTCATCAGGAATATTAATATGTGGTTGGATAGGAGACTGGATTGTAGTGTTTGCTTTTGGGGTATCAGACAAAACTTCTGAATTGTTATTCTTTATACCGAAGCAAAGTGTAACAATAGCCTTATAAATTTCATTATCTATTTCTAAGAGGCTTGTTTTACCATACTTGAACATTATTGAAACAAGGATTAGTTTCTCAGTTTCACCAGCGAGGTTAAGCATCGCTAAATTATCTGCAAAACCTGCCAGACCTCTACCAGCTACCGCATCCAGCATAAACGCTGCTTTCGTAAAAACTCCTACATCGCTAGTAAACTTTTTGTTTTCCTCGGTCACTACTTCATAAGATAATACAGTTTCCTTATTGATATCCTCAGATGTACGATAGCCAGTAGAAATCATCACTTTTTCAGATTTGAATATCACAGACTTTCCAGCGTAATCACCTGCCACTACTATATTTCTTGCTACTGTTTTTGCCACATTTTCACCTCTTTGTATTTTTTAATGGTATAAATCATCTGAACTAACATTTTAGAGTAAAATCATTTATTCAAATACAACTTGTTCTTGCGAGTAAATTCCCTTAGGTATCACTTGTAAAATCCAATGTATTTAAGGTTATGGAAAAACTATATCATATTATATCTAAAAATGTAATCGTTTTTTAAGATTAGTGAGCAAGCTACTCTTTCATTATTTTACTGCAATCCCGTTGGTGAATATTTGCACCAATTATTGAGTCTTCATATTTATTATGTTAAAATCTAAACCGTTGTATTAGTTGTTAGGGAGAAATATATGGAAGTACTAATAAATGCAATATGGCAATCGTTCTTTAACATTACAACCATAGTAATTTTTCTTACACCAATAATATTCATTGCAGTTATCATTTTAATAACCTATTTTGCTCAACGTAATACTTACATGAAATCCGGTTATTATACTGAAACCCTAACCTCTTTTAGTGTTGTAAGACGAGATAAAGGCTTATATGGCGAATATCTTATCTCTAATAAATTATCGAAGCTTGATGGTAGTAAAAGATTTTTGTATAATTGCTACATCCCTAAAAGTAAAAATACGACTACCGAGATAGATATAATTCTTCTACACTCATCAGGAATTTATGTGTTTGAATCAAAGAATTATAGTGGTTGGATTTATGGTTCAGAATCACAGAAACAATGGACTCAAACCTTTCAAAATGGGAAAAAGGAGAGATTCTATAATCCGATAATGCAAAATGAAACTCACATAAAGTATTTAATGCGTTTGCTTCCTGAGTTTGAAAACAATATCTTTTATTCAATTATTGTCTTTAGCAAACGATGCGAGCTGAAAAAAATTGAGCTTGATACTAACCGGCATTCTGTAGTTAAGCGTAACAATTTACTACGCTCTGTTCTCACGACAGCTAAACTACAGATTCTTTCAGATGAAGTAATTGAACAAACATACCAAAAACTCATCCAGTACACTCAAGTTAGTGAGCATGTCAAAAAAGCTCATATTGATGCAGTATCAAAGCAGAGTAGAAAAGGTTAGAGTATAATCAAAAAAGACGGTTAAGACATATTGTTTACTTAACTAATACAACTCTTTTTTCTACTACGGGATGTACGAGCATATAAACAAACATCCAGCATAAACCGGATGATTCATTTTGCAAGGTACTCCTTTGACTGATCATCCGACCTGCTCAGTCTCGCTACTTCTAAGATAAAATAACATTTTTTATAAACTAAAGCATTACGCTCTTTATAATTATGCAATAGTGGTTGCTATTTAGACCATTTTTAAGTATAATTAAAGTTGAGTGTTGGTTGGAGGTGAGTTTTTGAAGTATTATGAACAACTTTTAGATTTGGGATGTTTTTCGCGAAATGATATACTCACTATTACAAGAAATTATAATACTGCCGGAACATTGCTAAAAAGCTATATGAAAAAAGGTTACATTCAAAAAATTAAACGTAATCTTTACGTTGCAATAAATCCTGCAGATCAGCAACCTGTTGTAAGCAAGTATTATATAGCCGGCAAATTAACCCAAAGTGCATATGTATCACACCATGCTGCATTTGAATACTATGGGTGCGCAAATCAAGTTTCGTATCAAGTTGAGGTTTCGACGGAAACTTCATTTAATGCATTTACTTTTAACGGTAATAACTTTGCATATTTCGCTTCACGTATAAAGGACGGGGTAGTCTTACAACCTGACGGTGTTCGTATCACTGATATCGAACGTACTCTTATTGATAACATCAATGATTTTGAAAAGATTGCAGGGTTGGAAGAATTATTACGCTGCATCGAATTAATACCCTCTGTGAATGAAAGAAAGTTACTATCATATCTTAAGTCTTATAATAAACAAATACTGTTTCAAAAAACTGGGTATATTTTACAGCACTTTAAAGATATGTTCCGAATAAGTGAAGCATTTTTTAACGAATGTTCTTCACGCATAGGGAATAGCACACGCTATCTAGCAAGTAATATAGATGGTAATTATAATAGCATGTGGCAGTTGGTTGTTCCAAAAGATTTGATGAAAATGATTAGCAAGGGAGGCGATGCTGATGCTGATATATGATAAGATATCTCTAGGTAAAAGAGCTAAGGAACTGGGCTTTGCACGCGATTCTTTTGAGAAAATGAGTAGGCTTGTGGAGATATTACAATTTATTAATACAAATAATGAATTAAAGTCTTTACTTGCTCTTAAAGGTGGTACAGCAATAAATCTGACTATGTTCGACCTGCCTCGACTGTCTGTGGATATTGACTTTGATTTTGCGAAAAATCTTCCCAGGACAGAAATGATTAATTATAGAGCAGTGATATCTGGTATAATCAACCGATATATGAAAAGTGAAGGCTATTCATTTAATAATAAATCTAAAAGCAAACATGCGCTTGACTCCTTTGTTTACTCCTACACCAACACTGCCGGTAATCTCGACAACATAAAGATTGAAGTTAACTATACTTTGCGTAGTCATATTCTTCCAGTAATTGAAAGCATAACTCAGACTAACAACGTATTCAACGACTTTAATGTTACAACACTCTCTCCTTTAGAGATATTTGCAAGTAAAACTGTTGCACTTTCTGATCGTGCTGCAGCACGGGATTTATATGACCTTTATAAAGCTATACGCTCAGGTATACTCGATGAATTCTGTTATGTACTTTTTCGCAAATGCACTGTTTTCTACCTCGCTATTACTGGCGATATAAAGACAAAGGAGTTCAGTTTTACTAAACTGGATAAAATTACAGAAAATGTTATTCACACAGATTTGCGACAGATGATACGTAATACTGAGCGTTTTAATTTACAGGAAGCAAAAGACCATGTTTCTGCTTTCTTATCTGATCGTCTTGTTTTATGTGAAAAAGAAATCGATTTTCTAAAGCAGTTTTCATTAGGCAAGTATAAACCTGACATACTATTTGACGATGCTGAAATTATAGATCGCATAGAAAAGCATCCAATGGCACTTTGGCGGCAACAGAGGATAATGGACAATTGTGATGCAAGGTAACAACAGGAAACTGTGTATTTTTCAACACCTCAAGTGATTATGCTAATAATCTCTGCTATTGATTTTGCATTTATTCTTTAAGATTTCCGTATAATATCTATGATTTTCTCTCTCGTTTAATTTTTTAGTAATTACTCAAAATTTAATTGTCCATTTTTGGATTCACTGACTTCGTCTTTTAACATGTCACAAACAACACAGACATGAGGTATTCCGCTCCAAAGGCTGTAGCATCCGATTACGCCTATACGATATTTCGCTCTTGATACTGCTACATTGATGATATTAGGTTTTTGTCCCACCCATTGCGCAGCACCTACTCCTTTTTTATTGTCGCATCCTAGCACCAGTAACACTTCGTCAGCTTCCTTGCCTTGGAAAGTGTGAATTGTACCACAATTATTTTCTATCCATTTATCGATGGAATCAGTCTCATTATCCGGAAGAAGGGTTCGTAATAACGAACGAAGTTTCAACTTGATTGAACGATTAACTGATGTAAAAGGCGTGATGATATAAATATCAGGGAGTCCGCAAAACAAGGAAACCGCACAGGTTATTAGATTTCCGACAAGCTCGATTTGATCTTGCACAGTATGGTTTTTATTTCCGACTTCCTCACCTGATACATCAAACCAGGTAGACTTGTCAAGCAAGAATCGGTTACTCGAAAGTGGTGGCAGTGTTTTGCAGAACATACGTCTCTCATAAGCCACACTGTTGGATATGCTAAACATAGGTTCAATGCAGCGGCGATGGGTTACCAATGGGCATCCTAACCATAGTTGTTTATCATTAATTTCACGTAATCCACCATAGCAATTTTGTGCATCTGCAAGTATTTGAACGGACAGCTCAGGAACCCTATAATCTGTGGGGATCATATAGTCGTCGGCAAACCGTTTACGTAACTCAACAGGTGTTGTCATTATAGGTTCTACTTGCAGTGGATCTCCAACAATCACCGCCTTTTGCGTACGCCAAAGCGCACCAAGTGCACTTTGCGGCGTAGCTTGACCGGCTTCGTCAACCACAAGCAGTCCGAGTTCGTTCATCTGCACTCCTTCAAGAAATGTACTTACCGATGCAAAAGTAGTAGATATGACAGGTATAATAAAAAACAGGGTGTTGAGCAAACTCCCATATGCAGTTTCGCGGTCTTCTAAAGTAAATTTTCCGTCCCACATAGCAAACAATCTCATCAAGTTTTGCTTAACACAATTGCTGTTTAATACAAACGCTTTATGTAGGGCAAGCGCGTAATAAAACAGTTCTTCTCTCAATTCATTATAATGCTCATATGTCCAAGGGCAAGCTGATTGTGAATCTTCATTTGCCCATATTTCCTTCCAAAATTCCGCATCTGCATAGTTCTTTCCGAACTGCTTCTTTATAGGCTCCAACTGCGCTTCTGTTTTTTCTCGTAATTCATGCGTTCTTTTCAATGTTTCTTCTTTCTGTTGAAGTTTCTGTGCTTTTGTAGCAACTAATTCACTCTGAACCCGCAAGAATGTCCGTAGGCGCACTATGGCTATAAGCGTTTCATCGGCAGCTTGTTTCGCTGACTTCCATTCTCGCACTACTGGATCTTTTTTGTATATACACGGTATCCACCGCTTGACGCAGGATATTATTGATTTAAGACTTTCAACATCATTCTGTTGAAGCAAATGGGTACTTTCTAACTTTTCAAGTATAGCTTGTTGTTCATTAAGAAACTGTTTTTGCCTATCTAATTCTAATCGGCATTGATTAACTTTTAGCATTTCAATGCGTTCACTTTCAACCATTTCATAATATTTATTTAGGACGCTTTGAGTTTCAACAATTTTCGCTTGTTCATTTTCCACTGATACCAAAGCATTCAGGAATTTTTGGCGTGCAACTTGCCAATCAGGAGCAGTTTTTTCATAATACTTTTTTAGCGTTATTCCATCTTTATCCCACCAAATACGATTTTTAAGCTCATTCAAATTTCCTTTCTTACCAAGGCGTGCAGAAATTAGCCCCCATGCTGGTTCGTCAATTAATGCGGTCGCAATGTCTGCAAAGTAAAGCTCAGATATATTTTCCGTATTCGTAAAATTCCCAGTTCTATCATTCTTAATAATTTTTGGAAGTTCGATAGAAATGTTTTCAACCGCAGCATTGTTATTTGACGCCACCAGTATTCCAAAAGCAGTTAGTTCTTCACTTGGTTGATAAAACCTCTGATTAAACTCGTCAGGTGGACTAATAAATTCTTTCTTCTGAAAGACATCATCAGGCTTTGAATAACTTACGATTAGAACGGCTCGTTGTACCACATTTGATGCAACTATCTCTTTAAGTAGTGTTGTTTTTCCAGTGCCGGGCGGTCCGTTCACTGAAAAAATATCTTGCCCGGAAATGCCTATATTTATTGCCAATTGCTGCATTAGGCTAGGAGAATAACCGGAAGGCCACAAACCCAATGGGAATCGGTCAGCTTCCAACCATTTTTGCATGGCATTTATGTTGCTGTCAATCATAATTCTCTCGGGTTGTTCACTATAACGTGCTTCAACATATTGTATTATCTGCTTGTTAGGATTTTTCTTAATACGTACAATGTCGCGAAGGAAAAAACTTGACATGAGTTCCGTGGAAGGGTCAAAAGGAGGAAATGTTCCGTCCTTTTTCCTGCGCAACACTTTCTTACGTGCCCAAAGTGTCAGAGCTATCGTAGCATTTCCGACATCAATATCCTCGCACACCCTATAGAAGATTGCTTTTAGTTCATCTACAGAGAATGGTTTTTCATTTTTTATAAGGGATGTATTTATTAGATTTTGCAATCCTTCCAGATCGCCTATATCTAGTTTCACTTTGAAGTCTCTGGCTTTCACCATCGTGCAAAGTGCCCATACAAAACTAGATATCGCAAAAGAATCTTCAACATAAACACCTCTTTCATCAACCTTAAATGCAAATGCACAAACCTTGGATTGATCACGTTCTAGCGGTGAATCCTCTGCCACAAGTCCAAGTTCTCTCATTCCCCATACAATTAAATCAAAAGCTGTTGCACAACCAAAATAGAGATCATAACTAAGGCTTATTTGGGGATTTGAATTCTTTTCCTGCCAAGGTACGAATTTTTTTAGAAGATCAAGGTCATCTTTTTCATTTATAGGCCAACTTGGTTGAAAAAACTCAAGCGAATACCAATAGTCCAGTAAGTGATTAAACATATGGTTTTGTCCTTTTCACGGATATTCCAAGAAATGATAATTTCAGATACCTGATTATACGTCAGTTTTACTCACAATACAAATCCTGAGAAGTATTACGAGTATTGATGTCGAATTGAATGGATTTTCGGTTGTCATGTTGAAGGTGAAATTTATGCTTACCATGGTTAATTGTTCGTCAATTTGTACAAGCCTTTCAAGCTCAATGTTTGCATAAGAAATCCCCCTGCAATCCATAAGGTTGCAGGGGTTTTGCATGGTGGAGATAATCGGGATCGAACCGATGACCTCTTGACTGCCAGTCAAGCGCTCTCACGAGGTGGACGGTACAATAACCCCCTAATTACCACAATAAATATCGCTTCAGTTCTCTAAGAAAACTACTCTAATGCTTGGTAATACAGGTATTCTCCACATACAGTTTCCAGACTCATTATAATCGCATACCGATATTATAACCTCGTACTCTTTTGAAATCAAGCAAAAATGCAACATAAATTGCATCACTTATTCAAGGATTTTTCGGGCGACTGAATGGCAGTCAAAAACCCCGACTGAATGGCAGTCAAAAACCCCGACTGGATGGCAGTCACTTTGCCAACACCGTATACACATTGGCAATGTTCTGATTTGGCAATGTTGATGTTTCAAGCCTTGCAAATACAAAGAAAAGTTAATAATTGAAGATTGCCAAATGAAGTAATTTTCGTTTATTGAGCCACTTGTTGAAAAGAACAAGTGGCTTTTTTTATTGCCCAAAACTGAAAGGAGTGCCAACAGATGAATAATATCGTAAATGGTATCGACTCGTCATTTGAGTATCATCTTGAAGATTTACCATGCGAGTTTTGCAAACACACCCTGCACAAAAGTAAAGCGCATAAACATGGATGCAGAGAAGAAAACTGCCGCTTTAATGACATCCATAACGAAGCTATCAAAAATGGCAGAATAAAGAGAAAGCGAGGGCATTTCAAATTGAAAAATTTTCACAGTACACAAAAGGAGGAACACGATTATGAGCAATAACAATGAAAACCCTTGCCGTGTAATATCCCTAGCTGCTCAGAAGGGCGGAGTCGGCAAGTCAGTGAGCAGCACAAATTTGGGCATCGGTCTTGCCCGCCGTGGACAAAAAGTCCTTATAGTCGATTTAGACAGCCAAGCCTCACAAACTATATCGCTCGGTTGGAAGTCGCCTGATGACCTGCCAACCTCAATCGCCACACAATTATCTAAAATAATTGACAATCAACCTTTTGAACCATTGGAGGGCATACTGCATCATGACGAGGGAGTTGACCTCATGCCGTCGAGCATTGCGTTGTCAGCGATGGATATGAAAATGATGAACGCCATGAGCCGTGAGTTTATCTTGCGTAACTATCTATCTGAAATCAAGCCGCACTACGACACAATAGTTTTAGACTGTGCGCCATCGTTGGGACTCATGACCATTAACGCACTTACCGCATCAAGCAGTGTGATAATACCTGTACAACCGGAATATTTGTCCGTAGTCGGAATGACACAATTATTTGGAACTATCGGTCAAGTGAAGCAAAATGTCAATCCTAACTTGCAGGTCGAGGGTGTACTTATCACGCTTGCTAATATGCGGACAAATCTTGCAAAGAACACCGTGAACATAATCCAAGAAGCATACGGCGGAAATGTCCGTATTTTCCCGCAACCGATTCCCTACTCTACAAAAGTCAAAGAAGCAAGCGCATCCGGCAAAAGCATATTTGCGTATGATCCAAAAGGAAATGCCGCTTATGCGTATGGACAACTGGCAAAGGAGGTAGACCGAAATGGCAGACAGATCGGGACAAACATTCGAGATTCCAAAAAGTTCGAGCCTTGTCGCTGATGTTTTCAGCACATTACAGGGTAGCAATGATGTGCCCAAAGAAAAGGTGATGGAAATACCATTATCGGATATAAGCGATTTCCCAAATCATCCGTTCAAGGTAAAGATGGATGCAGAGATGGATGAAATGGCACAAAGCGTCACCCGTTATGGCATTCTCGTTCCGGGACTTGTCCGACCAAAGGACGGCGGTGGTTATGAAATGGTTTCCGGTCACAGGCGAAAAACTGCTAGTGCTTTAGCAGAACGTACCACAATGCCATGCATTATCCGAAATCTTACAGACGATGAATCAGTAGTGATTATGGTGGATTCAAACTTACAGCGTGAAAAAATCCTGCCATCTGAAAAAGCATTTGCTTATAAAATGAAGCTAGATGCAATGAGACGGCAAGCAGGCAGACCAACTTCAGATAATTCTGCCCCAGTGGGGCAGAATTATAATGGCAAAACATCAAGGGAGTTATTATCAGAAGAATCTCCTGATAGTCACTCGCAAATCCAACGATATATCAGACTCACGGAACTTATCCCACAACTTCTTGACATGGTAGACAACTCGGTTATCCGAGA
>JAITFR010000064.1 GCA_031281255.1 Oscillospiraceae bacterium | reverse complement strand
TTTCTTGGAAGAATGTTATTTACAGGTGATGATGTATATAAAGAAGTTGGTGTACTCTCAGGCGGTGAAAAAGTACGCTGTATGCTCTCAAAGCTTATGCTGTCGGGTGCAAGTATTCTGCTACTTGACCAGCCAACAAACCACTTAGATCTGGAAAGTGTCGCAACCTTAAACAATGGTCTTATCGACTTTAAAGGCAACGTAATTTTCACAACCCACGACCATCAACTCATTCAAACCGTCGCCAATAGAATAATCGAATTCAAAAACGGCAAAATCACCGACAGAAACATGACCTACGACGAATACGTCGAGGCATCAATGGCATCAGAATAAATAAATAGAGTAAGCAGAATACACAAAAAAATGTGTTTTAGTTTTTTTGCGTATGTAGGTAGCATTGCCGTGCTAGCAAAAAAAGTAAAATATGTTTTTTTGTGTATGCTGGTAGCATTACTATGCAACAAAAAAAGTATGTTTTAGTTTTTTTGCGTATGCAGGTAGCATTGCTATGCAACAAAAAAAGTATGTTTTAGCTTTTTTTGCGTATGTAGGTAGCATTGCCGTGCTAGCAAAAAAAGTAAAATATGTTTTTTTGTTGTTAATATCTTATATCTCTTGTAACGCTTGAGTAATATCTTCGATTATATCCTCGATGTCTTCGAGACCAACCGAAAAGCGTATCATGCCGGGGTCTAAACCTGCGGCCTTTTGCTGTTCCTCAGAAAGCTGACGATGTGTTGTGGAAGCAGGGTGCAGAACACAGGTTCTTATGTCCGCTACATGAATCACATTTGAAGCAAGCTTTAACGAATCCATAAACTTTATAGCGGCTTCTTTACCACCAACCAGACTAAAGGTTATAACACCACTTGTACCTTTAAGGTATTTTTTAGCAAGATTATGATACTTATTATCTTTAAGTCCGGGGTAGTTTATATTTGTTACCTTGTTTGATGTTTTTAAAAACAAAGCAACCTCTGTAGCATTTTCACAGTATTTTCTCATTCTTAATGCCAGAGTCTCGAGCCCGAGATTTAGTAAAAATGCTGAGTGAGCAGACGGATAAACGCCAAAATCACGCATTAACTGCATTCTGGCTTTTATGATGTATGCGGCTTTTCCATAAGTTTCTGTGTAGATGATTCCATGGTACGACATATCAGGCTCTGTTAAACCGGGAAAGTTCCCTGATTTCCAGTCAAAGTTACCACTGTCAACAATAACACCACCAACCTGCAAAGCATGACCATCCATATATTTTGATGTGGAATGAACTACAATGTCAGCTCCAAAATCAATAGGTTTGCACAATATTGGTGTTGGGAAGGTATTGTCAACTATTAGCGGAACATTTTTACTATGAGCGACCTTTGCAAATTTCTCTATGTCTAACACTGTCAAAGCAGGGTTTGCCAAAGTTTCGCCAAATATCAGCTTAGTATTTGGTTTAAACGCTGTGGTTATTTCATCTTCGGTTGCATCATTGTCAACATATATGCACTCAATTCCCATCTTTTTAAACGTAAATGAAAAAAGATTTAATGAACCGCCATAGATTTGTGCAACGCTTATAAAACTATCACCGGCTTCACAGAGATTAAGAATAGCAAGAAGTGTTGCAGCTTGACCGGAAGTAGTACACATTGCGGCAATACCACCCTCAAGGTCTGCAATCTTGCTTTCAACAGCCATAACAGTTGGATTTGCAAAACGTGAGTATATAAGACTTTTTGTCGGCTCATCAAAAACCGAGCTTATCTCTTCTGCGGAATCATAAACATAAGTAGTGCTTTGAACTATCGGCACTACACGAGGTTCTGTATTACCGGGGGTATATCCCGAGTGTAAGCATTTTGTATCATCTCTCATAATAATCTCCTTAGGCTCTGGGGTGTGCTTTTTGGTATACATCTTTTAATTGTCTATTTACAATCTTTGCATATACTTGAGTTGTTGCAATATCGGCATGACCAAGCATTTTTTGTAGTGAACGTAGGTCGGCACCATTTTCTAAAAGGTGTGCAGCAAACGAATGTCTGAGCATTTGCGGTGTTATATCATCACTTATCTCTGCTTTATCAAGATAACTTTTTAGTATTTTCCAAAAACCTTGACGTGACATTCGACCGCCACCGGTATTTACAAACAAAGACACTTCGTTAGACACTGCCATATTTGGTCGGGAAAAAGATAGATAATGACTGATAGCTCTTATAGCTGTTTGATAAATCGGTATTGTACGTCCATTGCCACTACGGCATGTAACCTGCCCTGTGACAAGGTTTACATCAGAAACATCAAGAGCAATTAGCTCACTCACACGCATACCCGTAGCATACAAAGTCTCTAACATAGCTTTATCACGACAACCCTTAATATCACTGATTATCGGTTGGTCAAGTAAAATGCCAATTTCTTCATTAGATAAAATAATCGGAGCTTTTCTTTCAGCAGCTATAGTATCTAGTTCAACGGTTGGATTGGAACCTTCAAAATCATCACTACAGATGCGACGGAAAAAAGATTTAATAGCAGCAATAAAACGTGTAACAGTCGCAGGAGAACGCCCGTTATTAAGCAGCAATGAAATGTATACCTCAATATCATCTTTTGTGATGCTATCAAAGTCACCTTTTTCATTATCACTCAAATAATCGGCAAACTGAGTAATATCTCTTATGTATGAAGAAATCGTATTGTTTGATACTTGGCGTTCATTAGCCAAATAGTCTTTATAACTTTCAATGTATGCAGTTTTCGACAATGTAATACAAACCCCCTAAAAGTGACGAGTAGGAGTAGTTTACCAATGTCAGAGCGATTATACAACAACTATTTTCATAATCTTTCATTTTTGTGCATATCAACAAAAATATAGGTAAATCTTTACAAAAAACTGCGAAAAATAGAGAAAATAAGAGCATATTGAAACTATAAATACGTAATCACTTGTAATAGGTCAGCAAAGGTCAAAATGATAGTTGCGTACGATATTAACATAGTGTAAAATATCATTAAGGTCAAAGTTAGTCAAAGTCATACGAGGTGAAGCCTATAATGAGAATGAGCGATATAATTGCCGGTTTTATAAATGATACAATTGGCGAAATGGATGGTATAGCAGAGCTTCAACGCTCTGAACTGGCAAGCAGATTTAATTGTGTACCAAGTCAAATAAACTATGTTATATCAACACGTTTTTCTCCTGAGCATGGATATATCGTAGAGAGTAGACGAGGTGGTGGCGGTTATATTCGTATAAGGCGTATTGCTATGGACTCCGACATGTTAGTAATGCACACAATTAACACAATCGGAGAAAGAGTTGACCTTAACACAGCAGCAGCTTTGGTTGCAAACCTTAGACAAAACGGCACTTTAAGTAGTGATATATCAAAGCTTATTATGGCTGCAATTGGTAACAAAGCGTTAAGAGCGGTTAGTGCACTAGAGCGTGATGCAGTCAGAGCAAGCATACTAAAGCAAATACTAATCCAGACTTAGGGAAAGGAATATACAGTTATGGAATGTCAAAAATGTGATACAAACGAAGTAGTTTTTTACTTTGTTACAAAAAAGCGTGAACCTGTAGAGGTTGACGAGAGTGCAAACAAACGTCGTGAGCTAAACAAGCAAATGCGTATAGCAATAGACAATGAAGAGTTTGAGCGAGCCGCAGAAATACGCGACGAACTCAAAGCTCTAAATACTAACGATATTATAAGTTAAGTATTCATGAGTTGTTTGCTTTTTATTTTTCGCGTATGTGCTTAGAATTGAGCGAACTAGCGAAAAATACAAAAGTAAATTACTTATGAATACTGTATTAGAAAGTTAATTAATAGGTGGAATTATGAGATATGGTGAGAGATTTTTCGGATTTTCTGAAAAAGCAACAAAGGTTTTTGAACAAGCACAAAAATTAGCATTAGAACTAGGGCATAGTCATATAGGAAGTGAGCATATATTATATGGATTATCCTTTGAAGATGCCGGACTTGCAGGAAAAGTTTTAAATGATGCCGGACTTAAAGGTGAGATTATTCATGATTTAATTGTTAAGCTTACAGGTCGTGGTGAATATACAGAGAAGCTGCCGCAGGGTTATACCCCACGTGCAAAGCAACTTGCAGATATTGCAATTCTTGAAGCAACCAGACGTGGATATACACACGCCGGTCCTGAGCATTTATTGCTTGGTTTATTGCGTGACCCTGATAGTAATGCGACAAAAGTTATCTACATGACAGGAACTGATAACGACACACTGTTTACAGAGCTTGTAAACACTCTAAGTAGTGCTGTGTACCGGCCTTATGACGAAACAGTTAAGGTTGGCGGCAGAAATAGCGGAAATACTAAGGTACTTGACCAATTTAGCCGTGATTTAACCGAAGCCGCTATAAATGAACAATTAGACCCTGTTATCGGCAGAGAAACTGAAATACAGCGTGTAATTCAAATTTTATCCCGACGTACCAAAAATAATCCTGTACTAATCGGTGAACCCGGAGTAGGTAAAACTGCAATTGCTGAGGGGCTTGCAATAAGCATTATCGCAGGAGAAGCACCCGAAACACTTCTTGAAAAAAGGGTTGTAACATTAGACCTTAGCGGAATGTTAGCAGGTACAAAATACCGCGGCGATTTTGAAGAACGCATAAAAACCGCAATTCAAGAAGTCCAAAAAGTTGGTAATGTAATACTATTTATTGACGAGCTTCACACACTTATTGGAGCAGGAGCGGCAGAGGGTGCAATAGATGCGGCAAATATTATTAAACCCCTGCTTGGACGTGGAGAGATTCAAATAATCGGTGCAACTACACTAAATGAGTATAGAAAACATATCGAAAAAGACACCGCCTTAGAAAGACGTTTCCAGCCTGTAACTATTGAAGAACCTTCACAGGTTGAGTCAATCAGCATTTTAAAAGGACTTCGTGATAAATACGAAGACCATCACAACTTAAAAATCACTGATGAAGCAATAGAAACCGCTGTAAATCTTTCCGGCAGATATATAAATGATAGATTTTTACCCGATAAAGCGATTGATTTAATAGATGAAGCCGCTTCTCGTGTAAGGTTGGAAAAACTTAAGCTTCCGCCTGATTTAAGAGAACTGGAATTAGAAAAAGTTGATCTTACAAAAGAAAAAGATACAGCTATCAGCAAGCAGGACTTTGAAGGAGCTGCCAGTGTTCGTGACCGTGAAAAGATTCTAAACGAGAAAATAAAAACTGCACGTAAAAACTGGGAAGACAATAAAAATGAAAACAACAGAAGTGTTGAGGCAGAAGATATTGCTGAGATAGTCGCTGGGTGGACAGGTATACCTGTGACCACAATTACACAGGACGAAAGCGAACGTCTCCTGAACATGGAAGAATTATTGCACAACCGTGTTATCGGTCAAGATGAAGCAGTTAAAGCAGTAGCAAGAGCACTTCGCAGAGGTAGAGTTGGACTTAAAGACCCAAAACGTCCGATTGGTTCATTCCTCTTCCTTGGGCCTACAGGTGTTGGCAAAACAGAATTATGCAAAACCCTTGCAGAAGCTATGTTTGGTGACGAAGGTGCAATGCTTCGGGTAGACATGTCCGAATATATGGACAAACACAGCACATCAAAAATGATTGGTTCACCCCCGGGATATGTTGGATATGATGAAGGTGGAAACCTCACAGAAAAAATCCGTCGCAAGCCTTACTCCGTGCTTCTTTTTGACGAAATTGAAAAAGCACACGAGGATGTATTTAACATTTTACTCCAAATATTAGAGGACGGTGTTCTAACAGATGCACAAGGTCGAAAGGTTGACTTCAAAAACACAATCATTGTAATGACATCAAACGCAGGAGCGAGAAATATCACGGATAAACGTACAAAGCTTGGGTTCACATCTGACGATATTGATATTTCCGACAGTGAATATGAGCGTATTCGTGAGTCTGTTATGGACGAGGTAAAGCGTATTTTTAAGCCTGAGTTTCTAAACAGAATAGATGAAATCATCGTTTTCCATAAACTAAGCACCGATGATATAAAGGAAATCTGCGTAAAAATGCTTGACCTTGTAAAAGGCCGTATGAGAGATGTTGGATTAAATCTATCAGTAGATAGTTCTGCAATTGATCTTCTCGCAGAAAAAGGTGATGACCCGATTTATGGAGCTCGTCCTTTACGCAGAGCAATCCAATCATTAGTTGAAGACTTAGTAGCTGAAAAACTACTGGAAGGCAAAATTAATAGCGGTGACAATATAACAATCACCGCTGTAGACGATAAAATTGAAATTACTTAAACTCTAACCAATCCCTTCACTACGGGCAGCTATTACGACCAAACGTTCGTTAGAATCCCAACTGTCAGTACAGGTAGCAAGCACAAGAATTGGAGTATCGTCTGCTACATCATATCTTTCTATATATGCATTAATATCTGCTTGGCTACCACTACGTAATGTAAAAACTCTATCCTTAACATTAGTAACTCTAACAGCAATAACTCGATAGAGTAAAATCTCATCATCCGGAGTAAATATCATTATATCAGGATTTTCCTCCCGAAACTTTTCATCACGGTACTCATGTAGTGACGTAAACATGGTACCGTCTTCCCTGTTATGTCCATATAAAACAGAAAATCTATCAAACCTGTCTCTTATAAGATAATCGAGAAATATTGCACCTGCCATATTTCTTTCAAGTAAAAAAGTAGTGTAAATATATCTTTCATTATTTCTACACCTTACAATAGGATAATCAACATCAGTGCCATCAATACGAATCCAACCGATATAATCAGGGTTTAACTCATAAAGAGCTTCATGATTTATTGTTATTCCTGCTTCTATAAACTGATCTTGTTCATTATTATCATCGTTATTGTCATCATCATCATTTGGTTCTGGTGTATTTGTGTTTGTATTAACATCAGGGGTTGTTGTATTTTGTCCTGATATTGCAATTTGTCTAATATCTTCGTACTCCTGACGTGCCTGTGAACGTTCAATTAATGTGGTTATTAGCATTGTTGCAGAGAAAATAAAAACACAAATTAATGCACCTAAAATGAACCATCTTGCGTTTTTCTTAAAAAACTCTTTATTTATAACATATTTTTTCTTAGTTGAAACTAGCTTCATAACTCCGTAATTTTAACATATTTTCATCACAAAGTCAATATTTGAACAGTATTTCCTTCTTAAAAGCCCTCTTTAGCAAAGAGGTGTGCCCAATCCGTGCGACGGGGAACTCACAGAGGGCGGGTGATTTGAATCTTGAATGTTTGCAATTTAAAAACTACGCTTTAATCTTCGTTCTCTCGGTCATGTATGAGCAAGCTCGTACGTGCCCCACTTTTCACTCTGTTATACGCCTTAGGGTTGGGTGGTTTTCTTGTAACAGGGTTTAAATCTCCCCATGTGGAACGTTTCGACATATAAAATGCCTTCTGTTTTTGTTTTGATTGTTTACTTAGTGGAATAAACTTATCAGACAATGTACTCACTAACCTTTCCATATAACCCCGAACCGACTATAGCATCAATCTCAATACAATCCTCAAGATACCTCACATCCTTAACAGTCCCCTCACGATGAAGCGTCTCAACTAAGCCCGCTTTGTCATAAGTAATCCTTAAAGTAACCTTTTTACTCAGTGCAAAAAGATTATTCTCAATCATTTTCAGAAGAATATCAATACCAAGTCCTGTTTTTGCAGATATTTCAACTATATTTTCACCATGCTTAATAACATTATCAGACAGCACATCACATTTATTAAACGCTTCAATCCTGGGAGTAGCTCCTGCATCAAGAGTTACAATTAAATCATCCACAACCCTTACCTGCTCCTTCCACTCAGAGCTTGACGAATCAATAACATGAATTAGCAAATCAGCATATTTTAATTCCTCAAGTGTTGCTTTAAACGCATTTACTAAATGGTGCGGAAGCTTTCGTATAAACCCTACAGTGTCAGATATTAGTATTTCTCCTGCATCTCCAACAGTTAGTCGTCTGGTTGTAGTATCTAATGTATCAAAGAGACGGTTTTCGGCTTGAACATCTGCACCTGTCAGAGCGTTAAGAAGTGTTGATTTCCCTGCGTTTGTATAACCAACCAAAGCTACGACCGGAACAGCATTTTTCTCACGCAAACGTCTTTGGGTGTCACGTGTGCGTATAACCTCGTTTAATTCTGCTTTTAGCTTGTCTATTTTACGCCTTATATGACGTCTGTCAGTCTCCAACTGAGTTTCACCTGGACCGCGTGTACCAATTGGTGCACTTGTGCCCGTTTGGCTAACAAGGTGAGTCCACATACCGGTAAGCCTTGGTAAAAGGTAGTTATATTGAGCAAGCTCCACTTGCAAGCGACCCTCACGTGTTCTGGCACGCTCTGCAAAAATATCAAGAATTAATGAAGACCTGTCAAGCACACGAAGCTCTAAATCCTCAGTTAATGCCTTTGTTTGTGATGGTGATAACTCATTATCAAATACAACAATCGTACAATCATTTGCATTTGCTATTTCCTTAACCTCTTTGACCTTACCGTCACCAATAAATGTTCTAGGCTCAGGTTTTTTACGGTTTTGCAAAACCCTACCAAGGCAAGTACCACCTGCAGTTTCTAGCAAAGCCTCAAGCTCATCCAAGCTCTCATCAGTAGAACGGTCATAAATCTTCATACTATCAGCAGCCAAACCGACAATAATCGCCCGCTCCGGCTCATCACTAACACGCTCGTCTTGTAATCTATCAAATATATCCATTTATCGCTCCTTTGATCTTAACATCTAAACACAAATCACCCGCCCTCTGCGGAGGGCACCCTCTTTACTAAAGAGGGCATGGAGTTCCCTGCTCCCTATTCCCATAGCGAAACAAGTTTCGCATTATGAAAATGTTTCACATTTTCTTAGAGTACTACTTTCTACTTTCTACTTTCTACTCCCTATTCCCTATTCCCTATTCCCTATTCTCTACTCTCTACTCCCTAAAACAAAACCCGTGCTGTTAAAAGCACGGGTTTTGTTGATTTTTGATTACTGCTGTTGTTCCAGACCAAACTTTTTGTTAAACTTGTCAACACGACCACTTGTGTCTACCAGCTTTTGTTTGCCTGTATAAAACGGATGGCACTTTGAGCAAATCTCAATTTTTATATCCTTGCTCGTGCTGCCGGTTTCAATAATCTCACCACATGCACACTTTATAACAGTCTGATGATA
>JAITFR010000159.1 GCA_031281255.1 Oscillospiraceae bacterium | reverse complement strand
AGGGGAGCCCCTTACAGCCACTTGGGTACTTCTCCTTGTGTTGCTCTTATACTACTCAATTGCATTTATATTGTCAAGAGCAACATGTTTCTGTCAGATTGTGAGCCATTCTTCGTTTGTTGCAAACATTTCATCTGTCATGTCGGAAATTTCCTGCATTGAGCAAACTGCACTTGTTAACGGGTCATGTAATAATGAGTAAAAGATTTTTCTGCGATTTGATTCTAAAAAGCCTTCAACAGCAAGCTCTTCACAAACAGCGCTTGTGTTTACAAGTATTGATAAATGCTCGGGTAAAGCACCAACATGAACAGGTCGTAAGCCTTCACGACATGCAAACACCGGCACTTCTACGCAACATTTTTCCGGTAAATTACTGATAAGTCCATAATTTTGTACATTGCCGTTAAATTGGAATGGAGTATAATCACCAAAACAAGCGTTGAAAATATATGCTGCGTACTCCCCTCCTCTTTTTAAGTCAACATTTTCTTCATTAAGTTCTTTTTTAATGTCGTCACGCCATGTGTTCTCTCTTGCTAGGTATTCATCACGAATATATGCATAATAGCCGGGATTCCAGCCTGTTCCGGGATGACAATATTTTTCAATTAACTCTTTACGTTTTCTAAACCATGGATTGTATTCAGAGTTATGTCCTGATGATTCAGTAATGTAATAATCTAAATGTAAAAACATCTCATTTCTGACTATTTCTTCATCGTAAATCTTTTTGTTTTCGGTGAGAATTTTTCGTAGCTTTGGATATGCATCTTCACCGTTTACTTTGTAATCTAAATAATAAGACAGGTGGTTAATCCCTGCACATAAGTACGTGACTTCCTTATTTATATCTGCACCAAGCCAGTTAGAAAGCATCCATGCTGTACCTTGCACACTATGACAAAGACCTGTTACGTTTATTTTTGTCTCGGATTGAAGTGTACGACAGAGCATTGCCATTGGGTTTGTATAGTTTAGCACAATTGCATTTGGAGCGTATTTTTCAATATCTTGTGCAATGTCGAGCATTACAGGTGCTGTTCGCAAATAACGGAAAACTCCGGCAGGTCCACGAGTGTCTCCAACATTTATATCCACGCCATATTTTTTTGGTATCTCAATGTCGTGCCGCCACACATCAACACCACCTGCAAGTATTGTAATTAACACACCATCAGCACCTTCAAGTGCTTTTTTTCTATCTGTTGTCGCTGATACTGTTGCAGGATAATTACCTTGCTTGACGATTTTTTCAACAGCTTGTTTAATGTAGTCGAGACGTTCGGGGTCAATGTCCATCAAAGCGATTTCGCAATCTTTTAACGCATCAAATGTTAGAATATCTCTTGCCAATACACGAGTAAACCCGAAGCTCCCTGCTCCTATAAATGCAATTTTCTTTTTCATAGTACCTGCTCCTATCATTTTTTATTCTGTCATTCTGAGCGTAATCCGCACGGCGGGGAACAGCGAAGAATCTTTCTGTTCTATATTAAGATCCTTCACTTCGTTCAGGATGACATTAATTTAAAAAGTTTTTATACCTCATTTGAGATTACAGTTTTCTATATATTCTTTTAATCTTTGAATATACTTTCATTTTCTTGCGTTTTTTCTGTCCCGTATTGAACGAAGCATTTTATAAACACCCGGTAATGTACGAGAAGCTGTACGTTTAGCTAAAACATTTAACCTATGCGATTTTTGTCTGAAAATACCTATCAGCTTACGTGGGTGTTTTTCACTTAAAATCTTTGTATCAAGACGTTTTATTGTTTTCTCAAGCTGTTCTCCGGTCATTGTTTTATATATCTTACGATATTGGCGGATTAACTTCATAAAACTATATCGAAAATAGATAATATCACTTCTTGGATAATTTGGCATTCGAAGCTTTACCAAATCATTTGGATTTATACTATCGTCTATAAATCCTGCTTCTTCTGCAATTTCACGTAGTTTTGTTTGCGGATACGGGTGGAAATAGCTTAGTATTATATTGTCAGTGTGCATTTGAGCATTTAATTTTATTGTTTCAAGTGATAACGCAGGAGTTTCATACGGCAGACCGATGATATTATACGTATTTACAATAATTCCGGCGTTTTTAAGTAAATGTGAAACCTTAATAATATGGTCGTTTTTCATTGTGCGGTGTAGATATTTTGTACGTAGCTCCTCATTACCGCTTTCTATGCCAATGGTAACTAAGTAACAACCAGTGTCGGCAAGCACTTTTACCATTTTTTCATTTATTAACTCAACACGTAAATTACAAACGTATTTTTTATTTATTCGTTTTTTGTATAATTCTGCGAATTCGTAAAACCAGTCTTCAAACACATTAAGTATCGCATCATTAAAACTAAAGCACTTAATTTTTGGGTCTT
Organism: Oscillospiraceae bacterium; assembly: GCA_031281255.1. GTDB lineage: Bacteria > Bacillota > Clostridia > Oscillospirales > Oscillospiraceae > WRMH01. The sequence continues at coordinate 2,676 of JAITFR010000159.1, read as the reverse complement.
TTTCTAAAACTCGTTCTAACAGTTGAATCGCATTTTCAGGAGAGCGAAATCTTGTGTACTGCTTTTTATTTGGATAAAGATTACGAAGCTCGGCATTTGCGCAATAAGTACAGGAATAAACACAACCTCTGCCGACTATTACCTCCGCTGTGTTTTGATACACATTACTATAGAGGTTACAATAGTCGAAGATGTCTAAATCAGGGAACGGCAAAACGTCTAAGTCCTCAATAAAAGGTCGTATTGGATTTTTGTGTATAGTACCGTCTGTGTCTTTTACCCAAAAGCTTTCTGTTTTGAGATTTAGCTTTCCATGTTCAGCAAAATAATCAACAAACTCCAGACATGCATACTCCCCTTCGCCAATACAAATTGCATCAATTCCATTTATAGCTATGACTTCATCAGGAGCAAGCGATGGGTGATACATACCTGCCATGATAGGAATGTTTGGAAACGCTGTGTCCTGCCACTTTATCATTTCTTTAGCATATATCATAGCACTGGTTCTAATGCTGATTCCAATGATATCCGGGTTAAATTCTTTGATTTTTTCTATAAACTCGTTTTCATCAGGTTTATATGTTTGATGATAAAGGTTCACACTATGCCCTGCTTGTTTAAGTACCGCAGACATGGATGCTATTCCCTCATTGTAGTTGGCGGGGATATTCTTCTTATGTTTAGTTTGGTCTATAAAATCCGGATATATAAAGAGAACTTTTATACTTTTTTTCATAAATATTTTCCTTCGTGTACTTTCTTTCGGTATATAACTTAGTAATAATATTCTTATGATAGTCTCTTTTCCGAAACGCTGAGCCTCCGTCTTTGTCATTCCGCACTTGATGCGGAATCCCCTATGACAGAACATTCTGTTCAGGGGATTGCGGGTCAAGCCCGCAATGACGTGGTTAACTACACCATCCATGGCTACGCTCTACGAAACCAAAAAAACACATACACCTCACCGCACACTTCTTACTCCCTATTCCCTACTCCCTATTCCCTATTCCCTAATTACACATAAATCCTTGGTAGTCTATTGCCTAATCTGCAAAGAATATCGTTCGTAATTGTGCCTGCGGCGGCGGCTACTTCTTCGCAGCGTATAGTTTCATCACCTTCGCTGCCGATAAATATTGCAACATCTCCGGCTTTTACATCGCCCACTTCTGTTACATCGAGTATAAGCATGTCCATACAAATACGCCCTATTATCGGCACTTTTTTACCACCAACAATTGCCATTCCACCTTTTCCAGTCATTTGGCGAGGTATTCCATCTGCGTACCCGATACCAATTGTGGCAATTTTTATTGGTTTTTCAGCGGTATACAATCTGCTGTAGCTCACACTCTCCCCTGCTTTTATCCAGCGTACTTGTGAAATATCTGCTTTAAGTGAGAGCATTGGTCGCAGATTTGATTTACATTTTGTTTCATCGTCTTGGCTATGAACACCAAAGAGCATAATTCCCGGACGAGTGTAATCACATTTAAGCTCGGGATAGTTGTAAATCCCATAACTTGATTGGGTATGCAGCTTCCCAGCATCATAACCTTTGTCTTTTAATTTTTGCACAACGGAATAAAATCTGTCCATTTGTAGATTTGTAAAATCAATATCATCATTTTCAAGGCTATCAGGTGATGCAAGGTGCGTTGCTGTTCCGACAACAATTAGATTTTCGTAATTAAATATTTTTTCAATTTCTTCAAAATTATCTGATTCGATACCTAATCGGTGCATACCGGTATCAATTGCAACATGAATATTTAATTTCTGCGTAGTTTTATCAGTTTCGTTATTTTTTACTGTACTCATCTTGTTAATTGCGTCATTTAACATTTTTGCGTGAAAATCATCAACAATAAGCTGTGTCAGTTTATACCCAAGCAAACAATCAATATCGTTTGGGTGTGCCGAACCTAAAACCAATATTTCACCATCAGGCACAATACTTCTTAGTTTTACACCCTCTGCAACTGTTGCAACTGCAAATGCTTTTATCCCCTCACGTACAAGTCGGCGAGCAACTCGCTCAACGCCGTGTCCATAAGCATCAGCTTTAAGCACAGCCATTATTTCTGCTGTTTGAGGTGAAACTCTGCGAATATCCGCAATATTATGAACTAATGCGTTCATGTCGATTTCTACCCACGCACGTCCGTAAATATCAGGTTTTGGTTTGTTTTCTGCGATACCATACCACTCGCCTGTCTCCGCTTCGAGTGCGAGTTCAATAAGAATGTCAACCAGTTCTGGATAGTCAATTCCTGCGGCTTTCATCATTCTGGGAAGCTGGCTTTGCGCTGTAAATCCGGGAATTGTGTTTGCTTCGCTAAAGACAATTTCACCATCTTTTTTTAAGAATAAGTCAATACGGGCATATCCACGGCAACCAAGAGTTTGAAACACTTTTTTGCCAACCTCTTGTAAGCGTTTTTCATCTTTTGGGTCAATCCGTGCAGGTGTGTGAATCTTAGAAGTTTTTAATGTGTATTTTTCTTCAAAGCTGAAAAATCCTTCCGATACCTCAATTTCGTTAACTCTACCTGTCATTAGCTTATGATTTCCGACAACAGAGCAACCAACTTCTTTTCCATCAATGTTTTCTTCGATTATAACAACATCATCGTATATAAACGCTTCCTTGACCGCTTCATGTATTTT
>JAITFR010000155.1 GCA_031281255.1 Oscillospiraceae bacterium | reverse complement strand
TGCATTTACAATTGTAACGCCATATACAGCATCAGTGACCTTCATAAAGTCAGCGTACACTTCGGCTGCTTCACTACCGAGAACTTCACCATATTGAAACTCTGCTCCATTTTCCATTACAATAGGCCAAAAATCGCTTGCAAAGGACGGGTCGTCTATCGGTAACTCTATATGATAAGCAGCATCATAACGAAATCCTGATGCACCTAATTCTATGCACCGTTCTAAATATTTTAATACTTCCTGTTGAATATAAGGGTTTTGTGTGTTTAAATCCCATAACCCCAGTAGTTGGTTTTGTGTCACTTGATAACGGCCGGGACCTGTTATCCCTCTTGGTTCATGGAAAGCACCACCCGGAATATTTTTTACATCATCACTAATCATCGCAAAATCTGCTGCCATGTGATTTATGACTGCATCAACAATTATTTTTATTCCATGTTCTGCTGCAACACGGCACATGTTTTCAAACTCTTCTTCTGTTCCAAGTTGGAAGTTTCCGATTTGAAAACTAACAGGCTGGTAATGATACCACCAAAAACCAAAAGGCCCGCCAATGTTCATACCTTCACCACCATAAGGGTGAGTGGTTATAGATTCGGATATGGGTGATGTTTGAACAGATGTAAACCCTGCTGCTTTAATGTCTGCCATGTTCTCAGCGATTGTGTTAAATGACCAGCAGAAAGCATGAAGAATAGCACCACCTTGTATTTGCTGTTCTTCAATTATCGGGTCATTATCACATGCTGTACTTGTAAAAAGCACAATAGAGAGAAGCAGAATGATAAGAGCTGTACTGAAAGATTTTAATAGCTTCATGTTGATGCTCCTTTTTAGTAGGGAGTAGAGAGTAGAATATAGGGAATAGGGTGACTCTTATAATTCCCTATTCCCTATTCCTTATTCCCTAATTATCTTATTACTTTTTGCCTTTTATAACTACTATGACAATTACTACAATAATTATAACACCAGCTCCAACGCCAAGGAGAATCCAAAGTAGGTTATTACTTTCTTTATTATCGTCATCATCACCATTTGGATCTACATCAGGACTGGCTTCCGGTGATGGTGCGGGATCTGGTGGTGGATCAGGTTCATCCTCTGTGTCAAGCACTATTGGTTCTTCATAATAAATACTGAAATCTCCTGAAGAATCAATTACGAACCAAACATCAACACCTGTTTCAATACCACCCATGTCTTCAGTTTGTATTGAGCCATTTTCAGCGTTAACGATGTAGTTATCAGCCCATCCTTCGACTTCAATTTCCCACCATGAGCCAACTTTTGTTAGTGCACCTCCCGGCCATCCATCAAACAAGTTACCTTGACTACCCCATGCCCAGAGGCGAATATCATCACCCCATGATGCCGGGACATGAGCACGAATCATTACCATTGGTGCTCCGGCATGGTCAGGATTTGAGAAAGATACATTAGCACGTGCGTTTTCACCGTCTCTTTCTTCGACAATAATCCACATATCTTCGCCGGTCATATCTTCGATGTTTTCTGTTTGTACAGAACCATCGTTTGCATTGACAATGACATTAATTGCCCATGTTGGAATTCTAATTTTATACCAGTCGTCTCCGGCATCGGTCATTGGTTCACCGGGCCAAGCTTCAAATGCGTTACCTTCACTACCCCATGCCCAGAAATGTGGGTCTTCCCAATCTGCCGGTACTCTGGCATATACTGTATACTTAGATACGAATGGTGGTGCGTCACCTTGAGTTTGCGGGTCTGATGTGACTTCAAAATCATCACCGTCTCCACTTACAGTTACCCAAATGTCTTCATTTCCAATTTCAATATTACCTGTTTGTATTGAACCATTATTGGCATTTACAATACCTTCGTCTGCCCAAGCCGGAACGTGGACATAGAACCAGCCCGGATTATCAGGTAGTGGTTCAAACTCTTCACCCGGCCATGCTTCAAATACGTTTCCTTCATCACCCCATGCCCAAAATCCCGGGTTTTCCCAGTCATCAGGGACACTGACATAGATAACGAGCATTACGTCAGGGTTTGCAGATGCAATAGGAGTAAAAATTGCTGTTAGGGATACTAGCAAGATAAGCGAAAGGACAATTGATATAATTTTCTTCATTTTTTTTACCCTCCAAAACTGTTTAATTTGATAGATATTATATGATAATATCTTAACTACTATAATGATAGATTTACTACTAATTGTCAAGAAATATATGTGAAAACGTTTTCCTTATTATCACATCACCTTTTGGACACGCCATGCCAGGTAGCCTAGCATTAATTGATATATGAATAAATGAAACACAGGTAGAATAAATCCTATGATTGTGGCAGGTATTGCAGGTAACCAGAAGCAAACTGCAAAGACACGTAAACGCTTTGTCATTGAGAGCTTGTGTGTCATTTTGCGACCTAAGCCCATCATTCCTGCCAACATTCCACTAAGAGATAAAAGCGTTGTGGATGCAATTGTGGAGATTAGCAAAATGACAGGGAGAAGCATACCTGTATAATAATTGTTTAACAGAGCAAGACGGTCAAATATATCCTCTGCGTTACCTTCGATAAAATCAGATTCGGGGAAGTATTCGAGAGGTGCGCTGAGTTTTGTATTTCTTCCGTCGTTTGTATCATTAAAAATAACTATATCATCAATAATCTCAAATGATTCCATTGTAACTCTATAATCGTAAAAACGAGCATACAAATCATGCGGATATTGACGTATTAACCAAAAAGAGACAGGTAGCATCAATATACATAATGATGCTACCACAGACACTACAAGTGATGTTCTTGAAGTTGTCTCAGCCCTTTGGGCAAGCTTAATAATCATTCGCCTTTGTTAGCACCGGCAGTAAGTCCGGTGACTATAAAGCGTTGGAAAAATATTGATAGAGCAGTAATTGGAAGTGCAATCATAATACTTGCCGCTGCAAAACGTGGTAAATTAAAGAGTGGGCTTTGCGGGTCTGTCCAGTTAAAAAGCTCAATTGCTATAGTTAGGTTTTCATTGCTGGACAGTAACAAACGAGGCATTATATAGTCAAACCAAGGTCCCATAAATGCTGTTAGTGCAAGAAATGCCATTATTGGTATAGAAAGCGGTAAAACAATATATCTGAACACTTGGATTTTTGACGCCCCATCTATGTATGCTGCTTCGTCAATGGTGCGAGGTATGTTAAGTAGATAACCTCGTGCTAAAAAGATGTTACCGGGTATGCTTCCGGCAGTATAAATAATAACCAGAGTATAAATATTGTCAAGCAGTCCAAAGTTAAGTGCTATAACATATATAGCTGTTAATCCAAGAAAAGACGGGAACATTGTAAATATCATAATAAACATTAGCAGAGGTTTTCGCCCTTTGAACGGGAAACGTGCGAAGATAAATGCAGTAAACATGTTTAACACGGCGGAACAAACCATTGTTAATACTGCGATTATTAACGTATTTCTGAACCATTGCGGAAACCCTGTCTCGGTAAGTAACTCCACATAGTTTCTAATTGTCGGATTGGTTGGAATTATTTTCACGTCAACAATTGCTGCAGATGATCCAAATGATGACCCAACAATCCACAATACAGGAATAAGTACGGCAAGTACAATCAGCCCAAGCCATATATGAATTATTGAACCAAAAAACCATTGTTTAGGAGTTAGTCTTCTTTTGTTTTTCATATTTCTAGTCCTCCTTAAATACACGTGTCCGGCGTAGATTTATCGCTGATACTGTTGCAAGTATAACAAATATAAACACCGACATTGCAGCCGCATAATTGTACATTCGCTGTTCAAGTGTGAGTTTGTATATCCATGTTATCAAGAGGTCGGTTGCTCCTGCAAATTGTAAGCTTGGGTCGCCCGGTCCGCCTCCTGTCAGGAAGAAAACAAGTCCAAAGTTGTTAAAGTTAAATGTAACAGAGAAGATTAATTGCGGTGCTGTTGCCGCTAATAAATAAGGGAATGTTATATGTCTGAAAATCTGTGGTGAGTTTGCTCCGTCAATCTGAGCAGCTTCATACATATCTGTATCAATTGTGGACATAACTCCTGATATTAGCGACATAAAGTATGGAAAGCCTAACCATACATTAACTAATATTAGAGCAGTTCTTGCCCAGTTCACATCAGTTAAAAATGGTATAGCTTCAAAACCTAAATCAACTAAAAATCTGTTTATCGGACCTTGCGGATGTAAAGCACTTCGCCAAGTTAATACAGATACAAAACCGGGTATAGCCCACGGGAGTATGTAAATACTGCGAAATATTTTCTTAAATCTTACGAGAGGACTGCTGATTATAACAGCTTGAATCATTCCAAATGTATATGCTGTGAAAGTGGCTGTAAATGCCCAAATAGTTGTCCATACAAATAAACAAACAAAGGTACGACTCCAGATAGGTAGTTTTACTATGTCGATAAATGTTTGGAAGCCAACCCACTCAACCAGATTCCTGGGGGGAATGGTGTTGGTATTGTAGTTTGTAAATACGACAATAAACGAGAAGATAATCGGGAGTAATGACACAAACAATATCAACAGTAACCCCGGTGTTATTGAAATATACTCAAAATTACTTTCTAATCCCAAACGAATAGAGTTGATACTGCTTACTCTTTCTCCTTCTTCGATTTTTTTACGTGTTTTATATGCATCACGAATGTTAAGAATGTATACTAGAAAAAGTACAAAAAGTATTGCAATAGCTATCAAACCACTTATGAGCAGCATTGTGGAGTGGTCAAATATGAGCGTAGCAGAAGACTCACGGGGAATCTCTCCAAGTGTGATGATACCCCATAAGCTTCTTGTAAAAAATCCGAAGTTGCGGAAGTGTAAGAAAGGATTTCCGCCAATATCCATAGCACCTTCGGGTACAGTGAGTGCACGCAAGGTTCCTGTGAAAAGCTCAACACATATAAATGTGACCTGCACAGCGAAAAATGCTAATCCTTTTAACCATTGTTTATTGAGAACCTGTCCGCTACCCCAAACAATTGCAGACATTAAAGCTGTTACAAACTTCATATCAACATCTCCTACAACATATAACAAATCACCCGCCGTCTGCGGACGGCACCCTCTTTACTAAAGAGGGCATGGAGAGTGCTATTCTCTAGCTCTGTTACCAATCTATGTCTCTGCCTGCGGCTTGTAGTAATGTTCTGTACGTGTCCATTGCTTTTATTTGAGATTCTGCTACTGTGAGCTGACCATCCCATGCAAAAACAAATAAATCAAGTA
>JAITFR010000150.1 GCA_031281255.1 Oscillospiraceae bacterium | reverse complement strand
ACCTTGACTACACTCTCACAAGAGCAAAATTCAACGAGCTCACAGCAGGACTTGTCGAAAAAACAATGGGACCGGTAAAACGTGCAATAGAAGACTCAGGTCTTAGCCCAAGTGAACTTTCAAAGGTATTACTTGTTGGTGGTTCAACACGTATCCCTGCCGTTCAAGATGCTGTTAAAAAAATCACAGGCAAAGACCCGTTCCGTGGCATAAATCCGGACGAATGTGTCGCAGCAGGTGCAGCAATACAAGGCGGCGTGCTTGGTGGAGATGTTGAAGGTATCTTATTACTTGACGTAACCCCGCTGTCACTTGGTATCGAAACAATGGGTGGCGTGTGCACAAAGCTCATCGAGCGCAACACAACAATCCCAACTAAAAAAAGCCAAGTATTCTCAACAGCAGCCGACAATCAAACATCAGTCGAAGTGCATGTTTTACAAGGTGAGCGTGAAATGGCTCAATACAACAAGTCACTTGGCAGATTCCATCTTGATGGTATCGCTCCTGCACGCAGAGGCGTTCCGCAAATCGAAGTAACATTCGACATTGACGCCAACGGTATTGTTAACGTTTCTGCAAAAGACCTCGGCACAGGCAGAGAGCAAAACATCACAATAACTGCATCAGCAAATCTATCTAAAGATGATATTGAAAAAGCTGTCAAAGAAGCAGAGCAATATGCCGAAGAAGATGCAAAGCGTAAAGATGAGGTTGACACACGCAATCACGCTGACCAAATGATTTATCAAAGTGAAAAAACTCTTGATGAAATGGGCGATAAGCTCGAAGCAGACGATAAATCAACAATCGAAGCAGCCATTGCGAAAGTAAAAACCGCTCTTGAAGGAAATGACACACAAACCATCAAGGATGCTGTATCTGAACTAGAAAAAGCGTTTTATGCAGCCAGTGAAAAGCTATACAGTCAAGTACCACCACAAGACGGTGCGAGTGGACCTGACTTTGGCGGAACACCACCGGGTGGCGGTGACCATGCAGGCGGCGACGAGTTTTACGAAGCCGACTACGAAGTGGTAGACTAATAAGAATTATATTAACTAATGTGGTTTAGGACGAAATTATCGTAGTTTTCGTCTTAAACCGCGAGCGATTGCAAGAGCAATCGCGAGCGGAGAGGAGAAACAACGGAGCGGAGCGAATGCCCGCTGTAGCGGGCGAAGCAAAGCGAAGTTTGTGACGACGAATGGCAGAGAAAAGAGATTATTACGAGGCACTTGGCATTACAAAGAGTGCCTCGGACGAGGAAATAAAGAAAGCCTTTAGGCAGCAAGCTAAGAAGTTCCACCCGGATGTAAACCCGGGTAATGCTAAAGCAGAAGCACGTTTCAAAGAAATCAACGAGGCTTATGAGGTTTTATCAGACTCTGATAAAAAATCACGTTATGACCAATTTGGTCATGCAGGTGTTGACCCTAACTTTGGCGGCGGTGGTGGTGCTTATGGTGGAGGATTTAGCGGTTTCTCAGGTATGGACTTTGACCTTGGTGATATATTCGGTTCAATCTTTGGTGGAGGTGCAGGCAGAGGAACAGGGCGAAGCCGTAATGCTCCTATGAAGGGTGAGCGAGTGCGTGTAAATGTCGCAATCACCTTTGAAGAAGCAGCATTTGGCTGTGAAAAAGATGTTACTGTTCAGCGTGTAGAAACATGCGACAATTGTTCCGGTTCAGGTTGTAAAAAAGGTACAACAGCCGAGAAATGTTCTCAATGTGATGGTCGTGGTGTTGTGGCAACTCAGCAACGCACTCCATTTGGTGTAATGCAAAGCACCTCAGATTGTCCAAAGTGTCACGGTCGCGGAAAAATTATCCACCAACCTTGTGAAAAATGTAAAGGTCTTGGAATGGTCAGACGTAACCGCACCGTTAAGGTCACAATCCCGGGTGGTATTGATACAGGACAGACAATTTCTATGCGAGGACAAGGCAGTGCAGGTACAAACGGTGGTGAACCCGGTGATTTGTTCGTGACAGTTTCGATAAAACCACACGACATGTTCCGTAGAGAGGGTTCTTCAGTTTTGCTTGATATGCCAATCAGTTTTGTACAAGCTGCACTTGGTGCTTCAATTGAGATACCTACACTTGATGGTAAGGTTAAGCTTAACATTCCGGCAGGCACACAAACTGGTTCAGTATTTCGCATAAAAGGTAAAGGTATACAGCACATCAGAGGTTCAGGTCGTGGTGACCAATACGTGACAGTTTACATACAAGTTCCAAAAACGATGACCTCTGAGCAGAAGGATTTACTTAAAAAGTTCGCAGATGCAGGTGGTGGCAACGTAGACTATAAACGCAAAAAACGCAAGTAATTTTAACGGTACAAACTATCGCCACATGTGAGCTATTTTCCCTCACATGTGGCTTATATAATGTTAGCCACAACCTTATTTGCAAATAGTTCAACAATTTAGCAAATAGTATAACAATTGTATTGCTGGTAATTTTTATGTGTTACTGATACAATGTGTTTAATATATTTTTGGAGGATTTGTAATGGATTATTTTGATGTTGTTGATAGTAGATATTCGCATAAAGAGAAATTTTTATCAGATGCTGTTCCCCTTGATGTTCTTGAAAAGATTGCAAAAGCAGGACTTGCAGCTCCAACCGGCATGAATAGCCAATGCGTAAAGATTGTCATTTTGCAAAATCGTGAGGAAGTTGAGGCTCTTTGCCAGGTAGTATCAACTGATGGTATGCTAACAGCTCCGTCAGCTATTGCAGTGCTAACCGATACCGAAGCATATAAGAACAGTCCGTATAATTTCGAAATGGAGGATTATTCTGCGGCGGCTACGCAAATGTTACTTGCTGCAACGGCTTTGGGTTATTCATCTCTTTGGCTTGATAGTCCGTATTTTAACGAAAAAGAGCAAAAAGAAGCACGAGTTGTACTCGGTGCTTCTGATAAATATCATTTAAGGGTTGTATTACCTATTGGCTTACCGGACGGAGTTGGCTCACGCCGCGAAAAGCTACCATTTGAAGCCAGAGTTTCATATGGGGTTATGGGGAAGTAGGATAATAATGTGTTCATAAGTGTTGCATTTGATGTTATAATGGAGTTGGTTCGTTTTAAGAAAGGTTTATTATGTCAAACATAGAAATTGATAAAAATACTATAGTTGTTGCCGCTATTGAGGGGTATTCAAGTAAACATAATTTACCTACTAGAGCTGTATTTAACCTATTCAAGAAAAACAAAATTATTGATTACTTACGTTCACAATATGAGGTTCTGCACACTCAAAGTTTAGATGAAAGCGTTCTTTTCGCTGAAGATGTATTAGCTCGGAGAACATGATGGAAATTCTTACTTTATACCATGGAAGTAACCAAAAATTCAATAATATTGATTTATCTAAATCTAAAAATCATCGTGATTTTGGATGCGGTTTTTACATGACTACTTTAGAAGAACAGGCTAAAGCGTGGGCTGAAAATATGTTTATCCGTTATGGTGGTGACGGTAAATTTGTTTATGCGTATGAATTTGAAGAAAACCCTGAACTAAACATTAAACGCTATAACAATCTTAATACCGAATGGCTTGAAATGATTAAAGAAAATAGGTTAAAAGGTGGTCTCCAACACAGCTATGATGCTGTTTATGGACCTGTTGCTAATGATAATACAATGAGAACTATAGCACTCTTCATTGCTGGAATCTATACAAGTGAAAATGCCTTAGAAAAATTACGCTTTTTTAAGGCAAATGATCAACTCTCTGTACATACTGAAAAGGCTTTGAAGTATCTTAGACTAATCGGGAGGAATGTCAGTGAATAATATATATGTTTATAAAGGACAAGACATTACTATCGATGTTATACTAAAAATTGAACATGTTGTGCGTTTAATTGCTGAGAAGAAATCACGAGATTTTGATGACTGTTACAATGATTTTATTTGTTCAAAAACTTATATTGCATTACAAAACACAAATTCGGTCATGTGGGCAGAAAGTGCCCAGTTTATAGTTGATGAGTATTTTCGGGAAATTGATAACCAAGAATAATAATTTTATTCTAACAGTTTCTCGCACAGGTTCACATTCTGACTTGTTTGAGTAGGTTGATTTAGTGTCATAACAAGAATCCACCTACTGCTTTTTCTTAATAATCAACACCACAACCACAGCGATTGCCAGCGTGCC
>JAITFR010000051.1 GCA_031281255.1 Oscillospiraceae bacterium | reverse complement strand
GTAAATCCCGGATTTAACGAAGACTTAAAGCAAAAAAGTGTTGATCTAAATCAATATTCAATATTTACAAACCGGGTACAAGAAAATATTGACAAAGGTTTATTATTAGTAAACGCAATCAAAGAAACAATCAGATGGAGCATAGAGCAGGGGATATTATCATCATACTTAACGAAACATGAGTCGGAGGTTGAGAATATGTTGTACACAGAATGGAACTGGGATGATGCCAAGGAAATATGGCAGGAAGAAGCTCGTGAGGATGGGGTAATTGAAGGACTCGAGCGAGGTCTCAAACAGGGTCATAAAGAAGGACGCAAAGAAGGACACAAACAGGGTCACAAAGAAGGTGTTGATATAAGTGCACAGATAATAAACGCAATAGTGAAGAAAACACCAATTATTGAGATTATGAAGCAGTATAATGTTTCAGAAGAAGTTGTTGAACGTTTAAAATTTGCAATGGTTGTAAATGCAACCTAGATATTCAATGTAAAAGTATCTATGCTATAAATCTCCCCACCCAACACAAATCACCCCTTGAACACACTAAGAATATGTGGTAGTATTTTTTCATGGAAATTAAAATTGCTTATATAGGTGGAGGTTCCAGGCACTGGGCGCGTAGCTTTATGAGCGATCTTGCGCTGGACAATGAACTTAGTGGCGAAATTCGCCTGTATGACATTGACATGGATGCAGCCAAGTGTAATGAAATTATTGGCAACCGTATGACCAAAGACCCGCAATCAGTAGGAAAATGGAAGTATAAAGCAGTTGAAAATCTATCAGAAGCATTGATAGAGGCTGATTTTGTTATTATCTCAATTTTGCCGGGTACGTTGGAGAACATGAGCATTGACGTACATCTACCGGAGCGATTGGGGATATATCAGTCTGTTGGTGATACAGTTGGTCCCGGTGGAATCATTCGAGCGTTGAGAACCATTCCGCCATACATAGAGTTTGCAGAAGCAATCAAAGCTTATGCACCAAGTGCATGGGTGATAAACTATACCAATCCTATGAGCTTGTGCATCAGGACGTTATATCACATATTCCCTGAAATTAAAGCGTTTGGCTGCTGCCATGAAGTGTTTGGTACTCAACAGCTTCTCACAGCGATGATAAATGAAGAAACCGGAATACAGCCAAATCGCGATGAGATTTATACCAACGTGATTGGGCTTAATCATTTTACATGGTTTGACAAAGCCACGTATCAAGACATAAACCTCATAGACTTGTTTTCTCGTTTTGTTGAGAAATATCCAATCGAAGGATATAAATCAGACAACTTTGATGAATATATGAAATTTTTTTCCAGCCGAAACTTAGTAAAGTTCGATTTGTTTAAGAAATATGGTATTATTGCCGCTGCCGGTGACCGTCATTTAGCGGAGTTTATGCCCGGTGATATTTACTTAAAAAATCCTGAAACCGTTTCTGAAAAATATAAGTTTTATATCACGCCTGTTAGTTGGCGTATTAATGATAGAAATGAAAAAATCGAGCAAACAAAACGTCTTGTAGCAGGTGAAGAAGAGATAAAGTTTATCAAATCAGGTGAGGAGGGTGTACTGCTCATTAAAGCACTTTGCGGACTTACTCGTGTAATAAGCAATGTAAACCTGCCAAACTCGATGCTACAGATTCATAACCTACCACCTGAAACAGTTGTTGAGACAAACGCTATTTTTTCAAAAGACGATGTAAGACCGGTAAGCGCAGGTGTTTTACCCGATGATATTTTAACTTTAATAAAACCTCATGTAGAAAACCAAACAACTGTCCTAAACGCTGCACTCACTTATGATTATAGCTTGCTTTATGAAGCCTTTGAGCGTGACCCGTTAGTCGCAGGTAGAAGCTCGATGACGAATATTCGCTTTTTAGTTGATGATATGATAAAAGAAACTGTCGGGAATATAACAAAATGAGCAGTGAATTATTTAGCATTTATCCAAATTCCATACAAAAACATAACAACTCACAAATAAAAATGGTCAAAACAGACGAAGGTGATGCATTATATGTGAGCGGTTCTTTGAGTGAGCTGTTTGACGGTGAAATCATGGCAGAAGCAACACAAGGATGTGATTACAAGCTATTTAAGTGTACTTTAGCAAACTCAAAAATAATTATGGATTTATTTGATTTTACTCGTCCGAAAAGCCACAAAGGTCAAAATACCACAATAGGGCTTGGAGACAGGCTTGGTTTAGCATCCGTTGGACATATTCGTTTGATTCGAGATTTGGACATCTTCCCTGTACTTGCTCAGCAATCAATGCGCGAGTTAAATCTAACAGACAGAACATACAAAGATGTGCTGGCAAGTGCGGTGTGGGCTGTTTTTCGTGAAGGTTATACAAAGGGTTATGGAGCTGACGGTGACCACTTAAAAAACCATGACGAAGTTAAGTATGCACTTTCTTGTGGATTTTCCATGATAACGCTCGACTGTTCAGAGTTTATCAGAAACGATATAACTAATGCAAAAATCTCAACTGTAGAGGCTTTATACAAAGAGTTGCCTGCCGATGTTAGGCAAGACCTCGAAGATAGATATTTAAACAAAAGCTTTACGATAGATTGTGACACTGCTATTAAGTATAACAAGGATGATTTAAAACGTATTGTTTTGATATATCTGCCTGCAATTAAACACACATTAAACATCTGGAACGATTTGATTCAAAACACAGATGTAGATTTTGAGGTTTCTATTGACGAAACGCTGACTGCAACCAAACCCGAGTCACATTTTTTTGTGGCAAACGAGCTTACCCGACAAGGTGTGGAAATTAGAAGTCTTGCACCACGTTTTGTTGGGGAGTTTCAAAAGGGGATTGACTATAAAGGTAATGTAAAAGAGTTTGAGCAGGATTTTCTAATTCATGCAAAAATCGCAAATCTGTTTGGATATAAAATCAGTGTTCACTCGGGCAGTGATAAGTTTTCTGTATTTCCGATTATAAATAAACTGACAGACAATCGTTATCACTTAAAGACTGCCGGTACAAATTGGCTTGAAGCTGTGCGTGTAATTGCTATGAAAAACCCGGAGCTTTATCAGGAGATACATAGATTTGCTTTGAATAATCTTGATAAAGCACTTGCGTATTACCATATCACACCTGATTTATTAAAAATCAAAGAATTAAACGATACACCTGACTCAGAGCTTCCTCTATTTCTTGATGAGGCTAATGCACGTCAGGTGTTGCATATTACTTATGGGTTGATTTTACAGGAAAAATCTGCCGATGGTTCGTTCTTGTTTCGCGACAGACTATATAAAACTCTTGAAGATTACGAAGCAGAGTACATAAAAGCCCTCGAAAAACACATCGGTCTGCACTTATCGTCACTAGGTCAATTTGTTGAATAGAACGTATACAACCCTTTTTCGACATTATATACATCATCACCTATAATAATTTCACTTAAAACCGGTACTTCAATATCATATCTGATTGTATTATCATCAATATATTGCCACTTTGAACGTATCCAACCAAAACGTGATTCATACTGTGCAGAAAGCCACTTCAAGCGAGAATCCGTCTTTGGAGCAATCTTAACTTTTTTATAACCCGGTTGCTCCTCAAGCGG
>JAITFR010000007.1 GCA_031281255.1 Oscillospiraceae bacterium | reverse complement strand
CATGTTGGAAGTGACAGTGTGTATTTTAACAGATATGGCAGATATGACAGTGTTGGAGCATATCAAAGTGAAAACTCACCATATCGTGATTGGTTTACATTTAATGATGACGGAACTTACGCCGCATGGTGGGGTATTGAACTTTTGCCTGCTGTAAACTCACATAGTCAAAGCTATAAAGATTTTTTATGTGGTAAAAACGGTGTTATTGCACATTGGATGAAACGTGGTGTTTCCGGTTGGCGTCTTGATGTAGTTGATGAGATATCCGATGATTTGCTCGACCCTTTATGTGCTGCAATGAGACGTGAAAGCAAGGATGTTTTTATCACCGGTGAAGTCTGGGAGGACGCATCGCATAAGATTGCTTACAGTAAACGCCGCCGTTATTTTCAAGGTGGACAACTGCACAGTGTTACAAATTATCCGCTTAAAAACGCAATTATAGCCTGTGTTAAAGATGGAGATGTTAATACACTTGCTAATACAATGGCTAGTTTGAATAGAAAGTATCCAAAAAATGTTCTCAACTCTGTGATGAATATTATCGGAACACACGATACAGCCAGAATACTTACAGTACTTAGTGGCGTTCAGTTTCCTGATAATAAGTTTGATATGTCGCACTTTAGACTATCCGGCGACGAGATACTTCTTGGAAAAAAACGTCTAAAGCTTGCCGTAGCACTGCAATTTACATTACCCGGTGTTCCCTGCGTTTATTATGGTGATGAAGCCGGAATGGAAGGTTTTATCGACCCCTTTAACAGATATTGCTATCCATGGGGTAATGAGGATAGAGAGTTAATCGAGTGGTATAAAAAATTATCAGCAATTCGCAAAGAAAATAGCGCTTTTAAGGAAGGGGTTTATACACTATTTAAAGCAGATGACGGAGTTTTCGCTTTCACTCGCGGTAAAGGGAAAAAACGCATTTTAATAGCTATCAACGTATCAGGTCAGGATAAAACAATAACTGCAACACTTGCATCGCAGTTTAATTTCAATTTGTTAACAAATGAAAGATACGATGTTTTAATAATAAAAACAAGCGAGGTTGGTATATATAATGTCAGATAAGAATAAAAACAAAGATGTTCAGTTCACAATGGATTACACAGACAAAAAAACTTTCACAATGCTTTTCATAGACAAGCTGGAGGTTCTCAGAGGGATTACTCTCGATAATGCATCAGTTGACGACTGTTACATTGCTCTTGCTTCTCTCACCAAAGACCAGATTATGAAGCAGTGGATTAGGAGCGGCGTAAACATTTACAAAAATAATAGTAAAAAACAGGTTTATTATTTTTCACTAGAGTTTTTGCTCGGTCCTATGCTTCTGCGAAATCTCATGTCGTTAGGACTTAAAGATGTTTGCGATGAGTCACTCGCAGATTTGGGTCTTGATGCAGAAGCAATTTATAGCGTAGAGCTTGATCCCGGTCTTGGAAACGGTGGTCTTGGACGACTCGCTGCGTGTTTCTTAGATTCACTTGCTTTTCTTGGTATTCCCGGAAATGGTTGCTCCATACGATATAAGTATGGATTGTTTGAGCAAAAAATAGTTGATGGTTATCAAGTTGAAATGCCTGATAACTGGTTAAAAATCGACTCAGTTTGGGAAGTGAAAAAACCGCATAAAGCTATGCTTATAAAATATTTCGGTGAAATCCGTGAAGAACCCGGAGTAAACAGAACATGGTTCCACCACGAAAACTACGAGTCAGTTATTGCAATGCCTTATGATGTGCCAATCCCCGGATATGAAAACGAAACAGTAAACACTCTAAGACTTTGGAGTGCAGAGTCAACTCAACAGTTTGACTACGGCTCATTTTCAAGTGGAGATTATCTGAACGCTGTCTCACGCAAATATTCTGCAGAAGCAATCTCAGAGGTTCTTTATCCTGATGATTCTAACTATCAAAACCGTATGCTTCGATTAAAACAACAATATTTCTTCGTTTCTGCCGGTTTGCAAAGTATTCTGATGCATTATAAAAAGCATTATGGTGATATTCATAAACTCCATGAGCATATTTCCATACATATAAATGACACACACCCGGCTCTTGCAGTGCCTGAGCTTATGCGTCTTTTGATGGACGAGGAAGGTCTCGGTTGGGATGAAGCATGGGATATCACGGTAAAAACAATTTCCTACACAAACCATACTATTCTACCCGAAGCGTTGGAGCGTTGGTCTGAGGATTGTTTCCGACATCTTCTCCCTCGTATCTTTATGATTGTCCACGAGATTAACAACCGCTGGTGTGCATTGTTGGCAAATCGTTTTAATAATGACATGGGTAAGGTTTCAAGTATGGCAATTGTAAAAAACGGTGAAATTTCTATGGCATATCTTGCCATCGTTGGCAGTCATGCAATCAACGGTGTAGCAAGAGTTCATAGCGAGATTCTAAAAAATGAACTATTCCGTAATTTTTACGAGATATATCCCGAACGTTTTAACAACAAAACAAACGGAATCACACACAGACGTTGGGTACACCAGGCAAATCCGGAGCTTGCCGAGTTGATTACTGAGACAATAGGTGAAGAGTGGCTTAGAGAACCCTTAAAGTTGCATTTACTCGAAGAAACCGGAGCGGTCAACGACAAGGCTTTCCTTAAGAAAATGCGTAAGATTAAACGTATTGACAAAGAAAAACTTTCTAAGGTCATACTTGAACAAAATGGCATAGTTGTAAATCCTGATTCAATTTTTGATGTGCAAATTAAACGTATACACGCATATAAACGTCAACTTTTATTACTTCTTAATATCATCGACCAGTACTACAAAATACTTGAAAATCCAAATATCGATATTTTCCCAAGAACATATATTCTTGCAGGAAAAGCTGCACCAAGCTATCATTTTGCAAAAGAAATTATTAAGTTTACTTCTGTAATTGGCGATAAGATAAATAATGATCCAAAGGTCAGAGATTTAATCAAAGTTGTTTTCCTCGAAAACTACCGTGTTTCTTTGGCAGAAAAAATCTTCCCTGCTACTGATTTAAGTGAACAGATTTCAACAGCAAGTATGGAAGCTTCAGGCACCGGTAACATGAAGTTTATGATGAATGGTGCTGTCACAATTGGTACTTACGATGGTGCAAATGTTGAGATTTTTGAGGCTGTTGGTAAAGAAAATTACATATCCTTTGGTCTAACTGTACCGGAAGTATTTGAGTTACGTCGCAATCACAGTTATAATAGTCGTGAGTTTCTCTCACACCATAGTCGCTTAAAGAAAATAGTGCATGATTTTATCAACGCAGACTGGAAAGATGCATTACAAGCAGACTTCCCATATATATTTGACTCGCTGATTACACATAATGATGAGTTCTTTGTACTAAAAGACTTTGATGCGTATGTAAAAGCTCAAGAAAAAGCAAATACACTATACAAAAATAAAGAAAAATGGACACACATGGCAGCTATGAACATCGCAAACTCAGGTATTTTCTCCAGCGATGAAGTTATAAAAAGATACGCAAAAGAGATTTGGAACGTTTAAACAATTAATAATTAATAGTTAATAATTAATAATTTGAGTTTTGCAAACAGGAAAGGAAGTAGAATCTGTGTTATTAAAGCGTGTATATCCTCGTTCATCAGGAGTATTAATGCCTATAACCTCACTGCATGGTGCTTATGGTATCGGCGTGTTAGGAGCAGAAGCTAGAGAGTTTATTAGTTTTCTCGATGATGCCGGATTTCGTTCATGGCAGGTTCTTCCCGTAGAGCATACAAATATGTGTAACTCACCATATAAATGCGTTTCTGCATTTGCCGGTGAACCCATGTTAATTGACCCCGACTTATTACTCGAAATGGAGCTTGTGACTCTTGAAGACATTGAAAAACGTAAAGAAGGTTGCAATAATCATAGTGTTGAGTATGAAATAATAAGAGAAAAACAATGGGAACTTCTACAAGCAGCTTTTTCACGGAATACTGATGAAAGTTACTTGAAGTTTAATCCGTTTTGGATGGAGGAGTATGTACTATATATTGCTATCGCACATCAATTTGAGTTTAAGGCTTGGTATGACTGGCCTGATGACAAATTACGCTGTCACGATAAAGCGGCAGTTAATAAGTTTAAGCAAGACAATGCTGAAAAATTAAAGTTCTATAGATTCGTACAGTGGTTATTTGACATAAGCTGGCGTAAACTTAGAGCTTTTGCAACCGAACGCGGAATATCAATTGTTGGCGATATGCCAATCTATGTCGCTGAAAACAGTGCTGAGGTCTGGGGTAATCGTGAGCTTTTTAACGCTAGTGCTGATGGTCACTTTGCAGCTATCGGTGGTGTACCACCTGATTATTTCACTCCGGAAGGTCAATGTTGGGGTAATCCTATTTACAACTGGAAGATGCTCAAAGATGATGATTATAAATGGTGGATACTTCGTGTAAAAGCTTCTTTAGAGCGTTATGATGTGGTACGTCTTGACCATTTCCGTGCTTTTGACAGCTATTACAGCATAGCCGGCGGTTCTGTAAATGCGATAAAAGGAAAATGGCTAAAAGGACCCGGAATGCCACTGTTTAAGGCTCTCAAAAAGGAACTTGGTGATTTACACTTACGTATTATTGCAGAAGATTTAGGTGATATTGGCGAAGGTGTATTAGACCTTCTCGACAAATCTAATCTACGTGGTATGCGAGTTTTACAATTTGGTTTCTTAGGTGAAGAAATGCATTTACCGCATAATTACACTGAGGCTTGTGTTGCTTATACGGGAACACATGATAATACAACTTTGCTTGCATGGGTGTTTTCATTAACACCTGAAGATCGAAAGAAAGCATTGTTTTACACCGGTTTTGAAGGTGATTGGTATATTGGCGGTCCTAATTGCGACCTTGTAAAAGCATTCATGCGTACTTTATTTATGAGTTCTGCATCATTAGCTATTGTACCAATTCAAGATTTATTAGGATATGGAGCGGACACACGTATAAATGTGCCCGGAACTCCATCCGGTAACTGGCGTTTTAGAATCCGTGAAGGTGTTTTATATGACATTGATACAGCATGGTATAGAGAACTTCACGAAGCATATTTTAGAATAGACCCTGTCACGGAGTTTGCAGAAACTCCTGAGAAAAAAGACCCCTGGAAGATTGAGTATGAGGAGTAGGGGAGACAAATCACCCGACTCTGCGGAGCCACCCTCTTTACTAAAGAGGGCTTCCAAGAGTTAAAAACTCACTGGTACTATTTCTCAAACTTAATTCTACTATCTATTTCTTCCCAGACTAAAAACCACAGTTGTATCCAGCGTGGAACTTACTTCAGCAGTTTACTGGTTATGAATTTTGTAAAAATTATTTCTTTACATGTAAATACTTTGTGTTATACTAAATTAGTATTTTATTTTCTCTCGCATAACCGATTTTGAAACCAACGCAGTTGGTCAAAATCGGAGAGGAGGAGCAACGAAACGGAATGGATATCAGACGCATAAGCGTCTGATGGAATGGAGTGTAGTTTGCTCCGACGTCGGGGTGTGGCGCAGTTGGTAGCGCGCCTGGTTTGGGACCAGGAGGCCCAGAGTTCAAGTCTCTGCACTCCGACCATGTTTTTGAAAAGTCTAGCAATTGCAGCGGTTACATGGCAACAAAATAATTGCGTACACGGTTTGTACACGTTTTCCACAAACAAAATAGGCTTGACTTGCAAAAAAACCACAGCACAAAAAACCAAGAGCTTTGATTTGAAACTCTCGGTTTTTAGCTTGCAATAAAAATGTATTAAGATATAGTTTTAATCAATCCATTTCTCGCAGACATAACGATATTACTATTAGCTTGTCCGATACTCTTAACAACAATACTTTGCTCTAATGTATAAACCTTGTCACAGCGTATAATTGACGGTTTAGGTAATTCGCCTGTTATCAAATCACTTGACGATATAGGTATACCTTGTTGTGCCAAGTTTGATGTTATAGCAACAACAATTATATCAGGCTTGCCTGAATTATATGCGTTGTTTGATATTACAAGAACTGGTCGTCTTTTTGAGGCTGAGAGGTCGGAAAAAGGCACAGGAATTAGAACAATATCACCATTATTATACATAATCCCATACCTCG
>JAITFR010000119.1 GCA_031281255.1 Oscillospiraceae bacterium | reverse complement strand
TAAAAAAACCTTATTCACAAGCACCTCTCCCCTCTATTTTGAATTACATTTATAATAAAGTATTCTGCTTGTATAGTCAATCTTTTCATGATATTCTTAGTAGCATGAAAAATATTGAGAAATATGAAAAAACAGCTATGCTTGCACTTTCAGACAAAGAAAGAGCAGAATTGGCTAAACGATTTGATGAAATCACATTAACTTTTGAGGTGTTGGACGAGTATGATGTCAAAGATTACTTTACCCGTCATTGCGGGCTTGACCCGCAATCCCCTGCACAAAAGTATAAAGTTAAGAGTCAGGAATCAAAAACATTTAATATAATGCGTCAAGATGTGGTCGAAAAGTTTTTCACTAGAGAAAAACTTATGGAAAATGCACCAGCCTCCGACGGTGAATATTTTAGCGTACCAAGAGTTATTGATTGAGGTTTTATATGTCATACAACGTTATCCTTGAAGAGACAATAATGCAAAAAGATATACCGGCAACAGCAGGTTCAAAAATGCTGGAGAGTTTTATATCTCCAATTGATGCAACAGTTGTGACACGACTAAAAGATACTGATATGAAAATAGTCGGCAGATATGCATTTAGCGAGTTTGGTATTAGTGGATTATTCAGAGATTATCAAGATAATGAATTGGCAAAAGCACTTGAAAATGCAGATGTTATGCTTTGTAATGACTTCACGGGAGCTATTGCAAAAGCTGCTAAATCTTGTGGTATGTATTATATACAACCAAAATATGGAACAGTATCACGTTATGGTTTAATACCATCAGTCTGCTCTCTTGATCAAATCGGTGTATTATGTAAGGATTTAGACATAGGACAAAAAGTTTTAGAAATAATATCAGGACACGATCTAAAAGACGGAATTATGAACCCTGATGAAATGAAAGTTTGTCATTCTGGGGATTCTCCTGAATTTCCTCGTCATTGCGGGCTTGACCCGCAATCCCCTACAACAGAAGTTATTATCCAGGGGATTCCAGTGCCACTTTCAGAGACATTGCAAGTTCGGAATGATAAAAATCTTCAAAAGCAAATCAAGCAAATTATATGCTGTGCAGAGTTTATGGGAAATATGAGCCGATACGATGGAGTAAAATACGGTTATAGAGCAAAAGACTACAAGGATTTAACAGAAATGTACACAAAAAGCAGAACCGAAGCCTTTGGCGAAGATGTTAAGCTCGCTATACTGATAGGAGCAATGGTATTATCAAGTGAAAATTATGATAGGTACTATGATAAGGCTAGAAAATTAATAATTAATGATTAATAATGAAAGAGAATGCGGTGAGGTGTATGTGTTTTTCGGTTTTGTAAAGCGAAACCATGGATGGTGTAGCGCCGAATGTCTGAACACGATGTGAAGTCATTCGGATAAAAACCGCTAAAAATACATATACCGAACGCAAGCACACGTAGGAATAGGAAATAATGAGCAATTATGAAGTAGTTATGGGTCTTGAGGTACATGTTGAGCTGGCGACGAAATCAAAGCTCTTTTGCTCATGCTCGGCAGCATTTGGAGCAGACCCAAATGAGAATATATGCCCTGCATGTATGGGAATGCCCGGCATGCCTGCGATACTAAACAAACACGCAGTTGAACTGGGAATTACAGCAGGTTTAGTTACAAACTCGGAAATCTCACCTGTGATAACATTTGACAAGAAAAATTATTTTTACCCTGATTTACCAACAGGTTATCAAATAACACAGTTTTTTTTCACCAATATGTAAAAATGGATGGATTGACATTGAAACAAAAGCGGAAAACAGTACACCACCAAGCTCCACACGAATTACAATCAAACAAATCCACCTTGAAGAAGATGCAGGAAAACTTGTGCATGATGCCCGGGCAGATACAACACTAATTGACTACAACCGCACATCCGTACCACTTATAGAGATTGTGTCAAACCCCGATTTCAAAACAGCCGATGAAGTAACTGCATATCTTGAAAAATTGCGATTATTATTAACATTTGCAGATATATCCGACTGCAAAATGCAAGAAGGATCAATGCGGTGTGATATAAACATTTCTGTACGAAAAAAAGGCGAAACCAAACTTGGTACACGCACAGAAATCAAAAATATGAACTCACTAAAAGCCATAACACGCGCTATCGAGTATGAATCCCAAAGACATATCGACGCTTTGGAAACGGGTACAGAGAAATTAATTCAAGAAACAAGACGATGGGATGATGAACTTGGAGAAACATTTTCGATGCGGGAAAAAGAAGAAGCAGAGGATTATAGATATTTTCCAAACTCTGAAATACTACCTGTTTTTATAGATAATATGTGGATTGCAGAAATATCTGGTAAAATGTCTGAACCATCACATGAAAAGTATGATAGAATGGTAAACACTCTTGGCTTACCCGAGTATGATAGCAAAATAATATCAAGCAATCGTAGATTATCACAGATTTTTGATGAAGCATTAAAGCATTTTAATAAACCGAAAGAAATATCAAACTGGATTTTAGGTGAGACGCTTGCTATTTCAAAAGAACTAGACATTAAAGACGAAGATATATCAATTGAACCCCAAAAACTTGCAACAATTGCTAAGTTTGTTGATGAAGGAAAAATAAACCGCACAGTTGGAAAAAAAGTTTTATATGAAGTATTCAAAAACAACGCAGACCCGGAGGTTTATATAGAAACTAACTCACTTGCAATGGTAAGCGATACAAAGCTCTTAGAAGCAGTAATACAAGAAGTTTTATCAGAAAATGAGAAATCTGTAAACGAATACCGTTCAGGCAGCGAAAAAGTATTAGGCTATTTAGTAGGGCAGGTTATGAAAAAAACAGCAGGCAAAGCCGACGCACGCTTAGTTAATAAATTGCTACACAATTTATTAAATGCATTATAAATATAAAGGAGATAAAGTTATGTATGTTGGAGTGGATTTAGGCGGTACAAAGATTGCAGCAGCTATAGTCAGCGATGACGGTGAGATTTTAAAAAGAGTACATATGCCAACAAATGCGAGTTCCGGACCTGAAGCAGTTGTAAACAGAATTATTAAATCATGCGAAGAACTACTTGACGATTATGGTGAAAAACCAAAATCAATTGGTATTGGCGTTCCGGGAATGGTGCGTGATGACATTGGAATGGTAGTTTTCACCCCCAACTTACCACTAAAAGATGTTTACATGACAAAGGAATTAAAGAAAATGTATGATTGTCCTGTTATCTTAGGTA
>JAITFR010000103.1 GCA_031281255.1 Oscillospiraceae bacterium | reverse complement strand
GACAATAAGGTTGCCAACTCACCTGAAAGCATATATGCATTTGAACCGGTTATATAAATATCAACATTCTCTTTAATGTACAGACTATCAACTGCTTTTTCAAAGTTCGGACATTGTTGCACTTCATCTATAAAAATATATGTGTACTTATCAATTAATAATTTAGATTTTATATATTTATAAAGAATTTTGTAATCTAACAAATGTTCAAAATCAATATCATCAAGGTTGACCGCTACAATTTGTTCATCAGAAACACCGGTAGTACGCTACAAATCCATATATTGAAGTAATAAAGTTGACTTACCACAACGTCGCACACCAGTTATAACTTTAATTATCTGTTTTTCTCGCCACTGCTTTAACCATTCTAAATACCCAGTTCGACGTATCATATCATCACCTCGAATAAAACAATAACAAACAAAACCAAAATAGTCAAGTTTTTTCTCAAACCAGAAAAAACTTTGTAAAAATGAAAGTTATTTCTCAATTCAGAAAAAACTTTGCACAAAACAGAGTATAACAATATCAAAAAGTTTCCAGAAGGATATGCTATAGAATTAGGTGCGGATGAATGGACTTCTTTAAGGTCGAAAATAACGACCTTAAAGAATAATATTAGAGGTCAGTACACAAAGTATAAAACAACAACACTTACAAATTTTCAGATGGATATGTATTAACCCTAACATCAACAGAATAAAAAATCTTGAAATCAAAAATTTTGACTTCAAGATTCTCACCAATGACACGAGTTCTACTAAATGTTCAAAAAAATATTTTCTATATTTAATGTAGAAAATTGACCTTAAATTCATGCTTTTCACACTTTAGTTAGAACTTGTCTACACTATTTTGTTCACAGAGCGTATTTTTTGCAAAAACCCAGTATTTACAACGCTCTGTAGATATGCTACTTTAAGCAACATAGTAAAATTATCAAAAAATTGAGGTGAAAATATAATGAGCAATATAAAACAAGATCTATCTCTTTACCGAGTAGCAGTAAAGAAGATAAAAAATGCTATTTTACAAAGTCGTTATAGAACAGCAGAAAGTGCAAATACAGACTTACTAGCACTATATTACAGCGTGGGCAAATATATTTCTTATAATACACGCACGAATAAGTGGGGAACAGGAGCAATTGAAACAATATCTACACAACTCCAAGGTGAAATATCTGGATTACGTGGTTTTTCTCCATCGAATATGAAGAATATGCGAATATTTTTCGAACAGTGGACATCTGAACTTGAACCAAATCGGCAGACAGTGACTGCCGATTTAAACATGGATTGTGATTTAGCACTAATTCGACAACTATCATCTGCTGAATTAGACGATGTCAAAGTCTCTGCCTTTCGCCGAGTTGCTTTTAGTCATCATATAGAAATATTACGAAAGTGCAAGTCTCGTGACGAACGTTGGTATTACATAATTCGTTGTGCTGACGAATTCTGGAGTTATAGAACCTTAATATGTCATTTAAAAGCTGATGATTACACAGCTTATGGCAACTTGCCGAATAATTTTTCTCTTACAATTCATAATGAAGAAACAGCAAAAATTGCAATTCGTTCCTTTCGTGACGAATACTTGTTAGACTATATAAACATTAAAGAACCTGACAACTATGATGAGCGTGATGTTGAAATTGCTATCGTAGCAGAAATAAAAAAGTTTATTATGAGTGCCGGCGATGGTTTTTGTTTTATTGGAAACCAATACCGATTGATTGTAGATGAAGAGGAATTCTTCATTGATATGCTGTTCTTTGAAAGAAACTTGCAATGTCTTGTTGCGTTTGAATTAAAAAAAGACAAGTTCCACCCATCAGATCTTGGACAATTATCTTTCTATCTATCTGCATTAGATAAGTATGTTCGAAAACCAAATGAAAACAAAACTATTGGCATACTTCTTTGTGAAAGCAAAAAACGATCAATTGTTGAACTCGCAGTACAAGATTATAACAAACCTTTAGGTGTGGCAACTTATCAGTTAGGAACTGATATACCTAAACAGTATATAACATTAATACCAGTAATTGACGGTGTGCAACAAATATTGCTTAAAAATGAAAACACTAAAGAATAAGCAACCTCACAATAAAAACAGAACAGGAGGAAAAAATATAATGAGCAATATTATCAAATTTAGTGAAGTAGAAAGTAAGATACTAAAAATACGAGACATACAGGTTATCCTAGATAGTGATGTCGCCACTTTATATGGTGTAGAGACCAAACGCATCAATGAAGCTGTTCACAATAACATCGATAAATTCCCTGATGGATATGTGTTAATGCTAACATCAACAGAATGGAAAATCTTGAAGTCGAAATTTTCGACTTCAAGTTGGGGTGGCAAAAACAAACCACCAACAGCATTTACAGAAAAAGGCTTATACATGTTAGCAACAATTCTAAAAAGTCAACAAGCAACACAGACAACAATAGCAATTGTAGAGGCATTTGCTAAGATGCGTGAGTTTACAAAAATGATTAGTCAGTTGCCTGACGTTCATGATGAAAGCAAACAAAAAACACTTATGCAAAGAAGCGGTGAAATACTTTCAGAAATACTTGATGATAACTCACTAGAAATATCCGGTGATGAAACAACAATAGAGTTCAATTTCGCACTAATGAAGTTTAAACACACCACAAAACGCGAAAAGCGTAAACCGGAATAGAGTCGTTTATTAAACACAATGTTCAATGAACCGCACCCTCACTATTAAAGAAATGATGGAAAAAATATAATGAGTAATATTATCAAATTTAGTGAAGTAGAAAGTAAGATACTTAAAATTCGAGATATACAGGTAATATTAGACAGAGATGTCGCCACTTTATATGGTGTAGAGACAAGAGAAATAAATCAAGCAACAAAAAACAATGCGGATAAATTTCCTGATGGATATCTTCTTACGTTAAACGTTGATGAAAAAATTGAACTAATCAAAAATTTTGACCAGTTCAATACTATCAAGCACACTAAAGCAATGCCAACGGCATTTACAGAAAAAGGTTTATACATGTTAGCAACAATACTAAAAAGTCCACAAGCAACACAAACAACAATAGCAATTGTAGAAGCATTTGCTAAGATGCGTGAGTTTACAAAAATGATTAGCCAGTTGCCTGATGTTCATGATGAAAGCAAACAAAAAACACTTATGCAAAGAAGCGGTGAAATACTATCAGAAGTACTTGACGATAACTCACTAGAAATATCCGGTGATGAAACAACAATAGAATTCAATTTCGCACTGATGAAGTTTAAACACACCACAAAACGCGAAAAACGTAAAAAAGAATAGAGTTATTTATTTAACATAATATACAATGAACCGCACCCTCACAATAAAAACAGAACTGGAGGAAAAAAATAATGAGCAATATTATCAAATTTAGTGAAGTCGAGAGTAAAATACTTAATATTCGAAATATGCATGTAATATTAGATAGAGATGTCGCTGTTTTATATGGTGTAGAAACCAAACGCATTAATGAAGCTGTTCGTAATAACAGCGATAAATTTCCAGGAGGATATATCATTACATTAGATAATGAAGAGCATAGTAATTTGCGGTCGATATTTTCGACCGCAAATACTTCATCAATGACACGAGTTCCACCAACAGCATTTACAGAAAAAGGTTTATACATGTTAGCAACAATATTGAAAAGTCCACAAGCAACACAAACAACAAGGCTACTCTTGGGTGAGATCTTTATAGTTTTGAATAACTATAAAGTCGAAGGATATATGAGCCATACATCCTTATGACATGTGTACTGTTATGTTAGAAGCTGTGGCGTAGAGAATATCGTGAGAAAATAGTTGCATTATATAGCGTGGTAATGTATAGTCTATTAAAGGAAACGAAAGTGCCCCGCCGAGAGTGTCGCGTGCGACACATTGGTTTCGGCGGCAGGCGAGAAGTGTTCTCAGCACTCCCCGCCTTGTATACGTACCGTTCTACGTACACAATTGCGTTTGCAATACCGTTTGACTATTATATGTTTTTCTGCACTATGGTGCAAGATATAAATAGTTAATAGTGTAGCACTTAGTATGCTGTGTATGTAAAGTCTTCCTAACGGAAGCCTTGGAAGCTGAAAGTACACGGCATTTTTCGTTTCCATAAAAAATTAACTTAACACTGAAATAGAGTTATAGGTTTAAAAAGAAGGATGAGAAAGGATAAGAATTATGTTTTGTAGTAAATGTGGAAAAGCGATTAAATCTAATGCAGAGTTTTGCTCCTCGTGTGGTACTGTGGTCGAAAAAGAAATTGAAAACGTTACACCTCCTACAGTAAAGCAAAATAATAATACGTCAAGACCAAGCAATAACAGTAGAGAAACCTTTATACCAAATAACTTTTCGGGTATAAAAAAGTATGTTTATGTTGGCGTTGCAGTTGCAATCATTATTTTTGTATCTATAATTGCATTTAATTTAGGTGGTTTTTTGAGAGGTAATCCACTGGAGGTTAGAAATGATACAGTTGTAAACATTACAACTCTAGAGCATCAGATACAATCAATTGGTGAATTAGCAACACTACAATACTACTATAGAAATCTAATAATTATGGAAGATAGTCACAAGATATTTGGTTGGAATATACCTTTGACACAAAAATCATTTATTATCCATGTTGATGGAATAATAAAAATTGGTATTGATACATCTGAAATTAATACTAATCTATCAGAGCATACAAAAACAATAACCATAACAATTCCTGGAGCAAAAATACTAAGCCATGAGCTAAAAGAAGAAACTATGGTTATACTAGATGAATCTTCTGGATTATTTAATCCCATTAGTATTGAAGATTGGGGAAACCGGTCTGTTGAGGAAAAAAGAGCTGCGGAAGAATTTGTTTTTAATAGTGATATGTTCGCAACTGCAGAAGAAGATGCTATCAGAATGCTCCAAGCACTCATTGGAGGAATTATTCCTGAAGGATATACTGTAATTGTTAAGAGTTAAGATAAAACAATTATTAATACTAGCATACTATCATAAGGAACTTTTCATATTATGATAAATCCTTTAAATAGAACTGGACACAATATAAAAAAGCTTCGAAACTCTTACGGTGAAACACAGCAAGAACTCGGAGATGCCATAGGTGTTAGTGCATCTGCAATTGCTAACTATGAAAAAGGTGAAAGAGAAGTTGATCTTCAAAAGCTTAAAGCGATTGCTATACACTACGGTTGT
The DNA here is from genome assembly GCA_031281255.1 of Oscillospiraceae bacterium. Taxonomy (GTDB): domain Bacteria; phylum Bacillota; class Clostridia; order Oscillospirales; family Oscillospiraceae; genus WRMH01. The sequence goes on along the minus strand of JAITFR010000103.1, from coordinate 122 downwards.
TCAGTCGAGAAGATTGTGAATAACAACATCGTGTTTCACAACTTGCAAAACATAACCTTTGGTTGGCATACTGTCACAGATTTAATACCGATAGTTTTTCCTATATTCTGTTCAGAAAAAGC
>JAITFR010000186.1 GCA_031281255.1 Oscillospiraceae bacterium | reverse complement strand
TTTAATCACCCAAAAACAGGTGAATACATTGAAGTAAAGTCAGTGCTGCCGAGATATTTTACAGAGGTGTTAGGGAGGTTAGTATGAAAACTCACGAGTTTTATATGATGATGGCACTTAATCTTGCAGAAGAAGCCGCAGAGGATGGTGAAGCACCTGTTGGTTGGTGAACGCAACCATCAGTAGGGTTATAGCGGTGTAAATCATTACTTTCTTAGATTCATACCTCTAGCATGCTTGGCTTCGGTGGTGCTACCGGTTTTATTTCTGTTGAACATATGCGTATGAACGGAACAATTTGGTCTTCCGGTTGTTGTTCCACCTGTATTGGAGTATGTTTACTCATTTATAAAGTAAAATATTATAGATTATTATACTCGTGTTTCAGTATAGTAAAAGAGTTTGTATATTCGAACTTAATGCTATTTGCTTGCTTTTGCAACTAATTTAATGTATTATGGGTTTTGGAGGTGATTTTGCATGACAAAAACAAAGAACGCAAACATTAACGTGAGACTTTATCCGGAATTAAAGCAAGAAGCAGAAAACGTTTTTGCTTATCATGGTTTATCGTTAGCTGATGCAATAACTGTCTTCTTAAACCATGCTTGTAAGTCCGGAGGTTTTCCATTTGACTTGCGAGGGGCACGTTGGCAAGACCCTGTTTCTATAGCAGCTCTTGAGGAAAGTCGACAAATTGAGAATAACTCAAACAACAAAGGATATAGAAATGTAACAGAATTGCTATCAGATTGTTTTAGCGGTGATGACGATGATGAATAAAACACTGCGAGAAATTCACCGTTCTGCTCAATTTCGTAAAGATATACGCTTAGCACGAAAACAGGGTAAAGATATTACGTTATTAGGGCAAATTATCGAAATGTTAGCAAATGATGAACCATTACCTAAAAAGTACCGCGATCATGCTTTAAGTGGTAATTGGGTTGGTCACCGAGAATGTCATGTCTCACCGGATTGGCTACTTGTTTATCGTAAGACTGATAAAGATGTACTAATGTTGATTCTGGTTCGTGTTGCATCGCATAGTGATTTAGATTTCTGAAATAAATAATAAAGTAAAATCATAATAACAACATGAAAACTCACGAGTATTATATGTTAATGGCACTTGACCTTGCAAAAGAAGCCGCAGAGGATGGTGAAGCTCCTGTTGGTTGCGTTGTTATTAACCCCGACGGTAAGATTATAGGATGTGGTCGTAATCGCCGTGAAAAAGATAAAAACGCAACCGCTCACGCAGAAATTGAAGCAATCACCAACGCTTGTAAGTCAATTAACGATTGGCGTTTAACAGGTTGCTCTCTTTATGTAACGCTTGAACCTTGCCCGATGTGTGCAGGCGCTATTATAATGTCACGTATGGAAAAAGTGTTTTATGGTGCAAAAGATGAAATAACAGGTTCTTGTGGTAGTGTTACAAACCTCTTTATGGAAAATTATGGAGCAAAAACCCAAATCACCGGTGGTTTACTCACCGACAGTTGCACCAATTTGTTAAAAAGCTTTTTTGCTAAAGTACGTGATGGGAAGAAGTAGTGGATGAGAAGATAATATTTTATTATTTTAGCACTTACACCTGGCTATTCATATCCGCTATTTGCAATAGATTGCTTTTAATCTAATCGATTAGTATTGTATTTTAAAACTGTTTTTTGCAGAGAGTATGAACGAAAAACCAGACAGAGAATAATAGCTCCATCTGGCTCTCTTTATCAGTTCAGTTAGGTTTACTACTCCGATAGCAAACTTTCTTACTATTAGCGCACTCTTGTCAATGTTCGCACAGTCCTATCATTTTCTAGTGTTAATGTATCACCAGATACATTAAAATTCCAAGAACCACCCCAGCCAGAACCAGCGCCAAGACGCCCACCCGCTATTGTTACATTATTGCTGTCAACGGCATATGTGCTACTGAATGAAGCACTACCACTTCGGAATGATTGAAATATCTCTCCTTCTGAAGTAAAATGTAGTATCTCACCGTCGCACTCCCATCTGCCTACCAATGAACTGCCACCACACGCAGACAAAACTAGTATGAACGCAGCTAACAGTAGCACACACATCAATTTGATAAAATATTTTTTCATTTGGTTCTTCTCCATTTATTTCGTATTTTTCGCTTTCTGTCATTAATTGACATCTAAAGTGTTGATATCCCACTATAGTTTTTTGCCACTCTTATGCTGTAATAAAGATTGATCGTAGGCAATCTTTACCTTTTTTGTGGATAGTTTAGTTTTTCTTTTTTGCGTAATGTACTCCAACACAAGCAATACCTGCAATGAGCACAAAAGCTCCAATACCTGTTAGTGCGCCAGGTCCTAAGTCTCCAACATACCAGTTGCCACTCAGACCCACAAGAAGCACTATGAAGCCGAATACCGCAATGACCAATCCATTTGTCAACCATGTACCCCAGATAATCTTGCTCGCCGTACTTCTCTCGTTGTCATTATTATTTTGCATAAAATTTCCTCCTCTACTAATTTTTAGTTTACTACTGTCATTAAAACTCAAGTCTGCAAAAGGTCTACCTTTTGCAAAAGGTTCATTGCCGAACACTCTGTTGATAAATTTCGTATTTATGAATACTAATTTGCGCATTATCAAAACATTATCAAAAAAGTGTTGCTTTTACGATTTGAAACTCGTATAATAAACGAGTGTTTACGAGCCACCAAAAGGTAGACCTTTTGGTGGTATATTACTTTTTCCTTTTAATTTGATGCTCTCGCAAACGTCTGTACAGAGTGGTTTCCGTCAAATCTGTTAGTAATTTTAGTTCAGTGGTCGTTAGCTTTCCACACTCCCATTGCATTGCCAACTCCATGAAGTTTTCGGGAAGCCTTTTGACAGGTCTACCCATATGAACACCTCGCGCCTGTGCCGCTGCTATTCCTTCTGCTTGACGTTTACGAATGGCATCTCTTTCTGAATGAGCCACAAATGATAATATTTGCAGTACTAAATCAGCAATAAATGTACCCATCAAATCTTTATTAAGCCGTGTATCGAGTAGTGGCATATCAATGACAACAATATCCACACCTTTTTCTTTTGTCAGTATTCGCCATTGGTTTTGTATATCCTCGTAATTTCGTCCAAGCCTATCAATGCTCAAAACATACAGCAAATCACTGACACAGAGCTTTTTGATTAAGAGTTTGTATGCAGGTCTGTCAGAATCCTTACCGCTTTGCTTGTCAATATATATGTGCGTTTTTGGTACTTTTTGCGCATCCATTGCTAACATTTGCCTATCTTCGTTCTGCGATTGGTCGCTAATGCGGACATAGCCGTATATAGCCATATATATCACACTCCTTCAACGTATTATTGTATGGTATTTTTTTATTGAGTTTTTTATATAAGTATGTTATTCTTTCTTTATAATCAAACGAAGTGAGGTCATACGAGCTTGCATCGTCTCGCTTGCGAGACATTATGACAAATGAGCGATGATTTTAGCGGAGCTACAACGAGAGGAAAGGATGCAGACATCCTTGGTATTCAAATATGGACACGAAAAAACCACTATTACCTGTAAAATCAGACTTTGTGTTCAAAATCATCTTTGGTGACCAACGTAACGTTGATGTGCTTGCAGCATTTCTCAAATCTGTACTTGACATCCCCGATGATGACAGTACAGAACTGTGGCATTGGATGAGGTTTATAAAATCCGACAACGAGGAGGAGATTGACATGCTGGCAACAAGAAGCCCTCAAATGAGAAAAGCAGTTGGAGTTTTGAAAGAACTCTCAGCTGATGAACGCTCCCGGATGCTTTATGAAAAGCGCGAAATGGCACGAATGGATTTTGAATCGAGAGTTGCTGATGCAGAAAAAAGAGCATTGATTGAGGTTGCAAAAAAACTATTACTCATAAATCTACCGATAGAGCAGATTGTCAAAATTGCCGGGCTTACTCAGAAAGAAATTGAAGCATTGCACGACGCTGAATAAAACCAACGTTGCACCACTTTTTATAATAGAGCAATTCTAGAGTCGCGCGAGCTTACATCGTCTCGCTTACGAGATGTTATGACCGAGATCGAAAAGGTGTTTTTTGGTGCAAAAGACGAAATAACAGGTTCTTGTGGTAGTGTAACGAACCTGTTTATGGAAAATTATGGAACAAAAACTCAAATCACCGGTGGTATACTCGCTGACACTTGCACAGATTTGTTAAAAAACTTTTTTGCTAAGATACGTAATACTATAAAATGATAAGCTAATTATAAAAGTAGTTTACTTCATACAACCCTGTTACGGGGTTTTTGTTTTCACTATTCACAAAAATAATCTCACCAGTGTGAAGAATCAGCACTTCTTCTTTTCTTAACTTTTGCCCTAGTTTCTTTTCTGCATTAGCGTGTACAGTTTTACATCTTGCACCCTCTCGCTTCATAAAAACCGGAGCATTTTTTTTTTTTTTTTTACAAAGCCAATCATAAGAAAGTTTGTCAATTAAAGTATCTTCATCTATATTTGGTAATGTTTTACAAAATTGGAAAAAATGCTGTGCATACAGTTCAAGTTGTGTACCATGATTGGGAAAAGACTTGCCAAACGAGTAATAAAACTTATATGGTGTTAACCCTGTCGCTGTTAATACATACTTTATAGCTGTTAAGAAACGTCCTTTGTTGTATGTGTGCTGTAGTGCATTTTCTGTGTGTTTTAACGCTTTTATGTCTGCTTTTGTTAACCATTTATTATCTGTAATTTCATACGGTGGTTCTTTTGAATAATTTATTCCAAACTCTTCTGCTTGTGAGCGTAAAACACTACCGTGCAAGAGTTTTAGAAAACCTAACTGCAATACATCTGCTTTTAACGCATACGCCCGATTAAAGCTTTTTTTGAAATCCTCCAAAGCTTCATAAGGTAAGCCTGCTATTAAATCAATATGTATATGAATGTTTTTGTAACCTAACAGGGTTTGGATATTTTGCTCTGCTTTTTTTAGATTGGTCTTTCTCGCACACGCTTTTAGTGTTTGTTCAAAAAAGCTTTGTAAACCAATTTCAAATTGTATACGACCGAGAGGAGCTTTTGCGAGCAATAACAGCGTTTTTTCATCAAATAAATCTGCTGCAACCTCAAAATGAAAGCAACACTTGGTATCAAGTTCCAGTATATATTCAAAAAGCTCGTACGCTCGTTTTTTATTACTGTTAAATGTTCTGTCTACAAATTTGATTGTGTGAGTGTCTGATTGAGAAAGCTTATCAATTTGCTTTTTTACCAAATCTAGCGGGAAATATTTAACATCATTTTCAGCCGATAAACAAAATGAACACGAAAAAGAACATCCTCTTGACGCTTCGATATATGAGAGCCTACCTTTTAGTGCTGAAAAATACTCGTCTGTATATGGGTCAAGGTAGGTGTATAAATGTATTCCGTCATTGCAGGCTTTCCCAAAATCCATTTGGTAGTTACCATCATTGAGGGCTTTGTCCAAATCCACCCGGAAACAACTGTCATTGCGGGCTTGACCCGCAATCCCCCGAACAGTATATTCTTTAATACCCAGTTCATCTAATAGCTTCGGAAACTTCTGCTCACCTTCACCTTGTATCACAAAATCTGCACCATTTTCCAGCCAAAAATCAACATTAAACGAAGCCTCCGGACCTCCCAGAACTATTGTCACTGACGGAAGTTTTTGTTTTATTAAATCAAGCAGATTTGGCAACATTTTTGCGTTCCATATATATGTAGAAACTCCGATAACATCAGGTTTCTGCTCTGTTATCATTTTTAGTATATCGTCCAGTTCTTGGTTAATTGTTGCTTCCAGCACAACAACATCATGCTTCTTTTTTGAGTAACTGCGTACAGCCTCTGCCAGAATCCACACAGAGAGCGACGAGTGAACATATTTTGCATTTATTGCAAGCAACACAACTTTCATGGTATTATTCTATCATGAAAATACTTTATCATACAAATGAAATCGAAGTGCGTGATATATATGACTTTGACCTTAATAAAACACTCGAATGTGGGCAATGCTTCCGTTGGAATTATGGTGAAGATGGAGTATATACAGGTGTAGCTTTTTATCGTGTTTTGCGTTTGCGACAAGAAGGACACAGCATCTTTTTTAAATGTTCAAAAGACGATTTTGACAAAATATGGTATGAATATTTCGACTTAGGTCGTGATTATTCAGAAATAAATAAGCAACTTCGTGTTGACGATTTTATGCGTTCTGCTATTGATTATGGTGCAGGTATAAGAATCCTTAAGCAAGATGCGTGGGAAGTGCTAATTTCCTTTATTATTTCGCAAAATAATCATATACCAAGGAT
>JAITFR010000086.1 GCA_031281255.1 Oscillospiraceae bacterium | reverse complement strand
TAAGTGAGGAGGAATCCAAAGATGAATCTTTCGCAAGATGAAATTAATGCCTTAGTATCAGACCCTCCGGCAGATGAATTGGATATGAGTGGAGACATAATGACTCCTGAAGCTATTGCAGCTATGCTTGATGATGCATCAGGTGGCGGAGCACCCGAACCGGCAGATGACGGTAGCGGTGATATAATGTCACCGGAAGCCATTGCAGCAATGCTCGACAGTGCGGCAGGTGATAGCTTGGATGAACCGGCTGAAGATACAAGCAGCGATATGATGACACCGGAAGATATTGCAGCTTTATTAGATGGTGCAGCAGGTGGCGATGATATTCCGGAAGTGGAAGCCACTCTTGTTAGCGAACCGGAAACCGGAGATGCACTAGCCAATATTCCGGCACTTCAAGGAATGCTAACTGAAGAAGAAATAGATATTCTCGGTGAGGTTGGTAATATCAGTATGGGTGCAGTAGCTACTACAATGTATGCATTACTTGATAGACGTGTTAGTATCACAACACCCAGAGTTTCTGTATTTGAATCAAAAGATGTGTTATCAGTCTATAAAGTACCGTTTGTTATAGCTACGATTGAATACACCAAAGGTATAACAGGCACTAATTTATTAGTATTAAAGGTTGAAGATGCGGCACTCATAACTGACATACTCATGGGCGGAGATGGTACTCTCGAAGAACCAATCGAACTCAATGAAATGCACTTGTCGGCAATGAGTGAGATAATGAACCAAATGATGGGCGCATCATCAACATCTCTATCAAAATTACTTGGAACACCAATTGATATAGCACCACCGCACAGTACAACTGTTGAAGCAGGTTTTGATGTTTCAAATGTACTTGGTGCAATGGATAAAGTTACAAAAATCAGCTTTGACATGGAAATTGAGGGGCTCCTAAAAAGTGAGCTAATACAGCTTGTACCATATGATGTAAGCCGTCAATTTGCAAAGCAGTTTATGGACGTGGACTCAGTTGTGGAAGCAGCAGGTGTTACAAAACCGGCAGAAGCAGCACCTCCTCCGCCACCACCCCCAGAGGCAGAAGCACCCCCACCGCCACCCCCACCACCCCCTCAAGCAGCACCACCTCCACAAGTCGCACCTCCTCCGGCAGCAGCTGTGCCACCACCGCAAGCAGTGCCATATCCGCCTGCGGCCGGTCCGGATCCTTATCAACAAGGTGGATATCCACCTATGCCATATCCGCAAATGCCTTATCAACAACCATATCAACAGCCCTATCCACCACCTGCACCAATGGCTGGGCAAGGTCGCGTAGTAGACGTGCATCCCATGCAGTTTCAAGCGTTTGACCAACCCTCACCACCGGCAGAGCAAGGTAGCATAGGTCTTGTATATAACATTCCACTTCAAGTAAGCGTAGAGCTTGGTAGAACGAAGAAGGAAATAAGCGAGATACTCGAGTTCAATCTAGGTACAATAGTTGTACTCGACAAGTTAGCAGGCGACCCGGTAGAAATTGTGGTCAATGGCAAGCTGATAGCTCGCGGTGAAGTAGTAGTAATTGATGACAACTACGGTGTCAGAATTACAGATATTGTTAACGGGTAAAAAATTAATACGCAGTGAAAACGGGGGTGTGAGCTACCCCCGTTTTCACGTCCAAAAATAACAATCCGAATATTTTATGTAATATTTTATAATTTTTTGCTTTACATAAAGTGTTTTTCATGATAATCTTTACAGTGCGTATCTTAATGCAAAGGACGGTTATAAAGATGGGTATAGTTGATACAAATATTCTTTTAGAAACAGGTACTAATGAACTGGAAATACTAGAGTTTGTTATTTCAGGCAACAGTTATGGTATAAATGTTGCAAAAATCACCGAACTCATGCAAATTCAAGAAGTACAAGAAATGCCACTTTCACACCCATGTGTAGAAGGCGTATTCCAACCTCGTGATGAAGTTTACACAATTGTCGATTTGTCCAGATATCTTGGTCTAGGTCCTTCAGATCTTCCTGATAAAGACATTTTTATTATCACAAACTTTAATCAAATGAATATAGCATTTCATGTTCATGCGGTTGAAAGCATATTCCGTATTTCATGGAATGATATTGAGAAACCTGACTCAATAATCTATGGGGGACAAGAAGGAGTAGTCACCGGTATTGCCAAGGTTAACGACAGGATTATATCAATTCTCGACTTTGAGAAGATAACTTTTGATATTAGCCCTGAAACAGGTATTGACCTTAGCACTGTTGCTGCATACACCGGAGAAGACAGAGAGCGTATACCGATTGTTGTAGCAGAAGACTCTGCTCTGCTACGAAAAATGCTGACAGAAGCTCTTCAAACATCGGGTTACAATAATCTACTTATTCTTAACAATGGTGAAGAAGCGTGGGAGTATATTACAAGCATAAAAGCATCAGGTACAACTGACGTACTCTCCAAAGTTGCGTGTTTAATAACAGACATTGAAATGCCACGTATGGACGGTCATAGACTTACAAGGTTAATTAAAAACGACGCTGTTCTAATGAACATACCGGTTGTTATATTCTCATCACTGATTGATGAAAATATGCAGAAAAAAGGCTTTGAAGTTGGTGCAGATGCGCAGCTTTCTAAACCAGAGATTGCTAGACTTGTTGATGTTGTAGATGAAATGATACAACGTAGCAGAATGATGGCAACTTAGCAGATGTTTGGCGAAACAAGTAATATTTTCTTATAAAAAACCAGAGATTGTGGCAAAAAACCACAATCTCTTTTATTGTTAATTTCTCAACATTTCTTAATCGCGATGTTGTTCTTCTATTTTTCTAAACTCGTCTGATATTTCTACTACCAAGTCAACTATATCAGGATCAAACTGAGTTTCTCTACCTTCTTTTATTATATCTAATGATATTTCATGTGAGTATGCATCCTTATAGCAACGAGGACTTGTTAGAGCATCATAAACATCAACAATAGATACAACTCTTGCTGATATAGGAATATCTTCCCCTTTGATTCCGGTTGGATAACCTGTACCATTCCAACGCTCATGATGATAATGACTAATTTCTTTTGCGTAACTTAAATATTGGTCACTATCAGGCAAGTTTGTCAGAATACTATCGATTATACGGTTACCAAGAGTTGTGTGGGTCTTAATAATATCAAACTCGGCAGGCTCTAATTTTCCGGGCTTGAGTAAGATTTTATCAGGTATACCAATTTTACCAATATCGTGTAATGCTGATGCTTTTATAAGTGCCGGAATGTTTTCTTTAAGCAGTGCATCTTTAAACTTCTCTTTTTTGAGCATTTTTTCGATTAGCAACTCTGTAAGAAGCATTGTTCTGCGTATGTGTGCACCGGACTCTAAGTTTCGATACTCGATGATTGTAGCAAGAACTTCAAGTGTGGACTCATATGTTCTTGTTACCTCTGCTGTTTTTGCTGTAACCAGTTGTTCAAGCTCGTGTCTGTACCTGGAAAGGCTTATGTGATTGTCGACACGCGCACGTACTATACTGTGATTAAATGGTTTTGTTATGTAATCTGATGCTCCGGCGATGAGTCCTTTAGATTCTGTTTCTTCAGAATCGGCTGCTGTGATGAAAAGTACAGGAATATTTTTTGTGGAATCAGTGGTCTTAATCTTTTCAAGTACTTGGAAACCATCAACTTCAGGCATCATAATATCGAGTAGTACCGCTGTTGGAAGCACTGAATCCTCTCCACTATCGAATAGTATCTTTAACGCTTCCTTACCTCCGGGTGCTTCTACGACTTCGTAATCATCTTGAAGCATTTCTCGCAAAATAATACGATTAATCTCAATGTCATCAACAATTAAAATGATGTCTTTTTTCTTTTTAATAATACTCATAAACACAACCTCACTTAATGTTCTCTCTTGTTAAATTATCTCCGCTATTTGTTCTGATGTAACATAATAGATTTGTTTTAACTCAGCAAGACTTTTTGAATGGTCAACACCATTTTTAATATCCAATTCCAGTGTACTTGTTACTTCTGCAAGTTTTTTTAGCGAAAGATTTGCAGCAATCCCCTTTAAAGTGTGTACAGCATCTGCTGCTGTTTTCATCGCTTTGGTGTTTAATGCTTCTTCAATAGGATTAATATGGTTCCCACCTGTGAATTGAGTGAGCAGTTTTTTGTATAAATCCATATTGTTTGCAACACGTTTTAATGCATCTTGAACATCAATATATATATCATTTATTTCCACAAAAATCACCTCCATAGTAGATACTATCATTTATAAAGTAGAAAAGCAATAAAATGTTTATGAGATAATGTCGCTCATATTATACAAACACGGAGATTTACCAACCATAAACTTAGCTGCTCTTATTGCTCCTATTGCGAAAACATCTCTGGACTCGGCTGTGTGCTTTAACTCAACAACCTCGTGCTGCCCTGCAAAAATCACATCATGCACACCAACAATAGTACCGCCACGCACAGCAGATATACCTATATCGTTTTTATTGCGTGGTTTTCGAACACTCTCACGCTCAAATATGTACTCTGTTTCATACGAGAGTGAATCTTTTGCGGCATCTGCAAGCATAAGTGCCGTACCACTTGGAGCATCAACTTTTCTTTTGTGATGCCGTTCAATAATTTCTATGTCAAAATCCTCTCCGAGAACTGCACAGGCACGCTTTACAAGGTCAATAAGCAGATTTATACCTATAGACATATTTGCACTTCGGAATATTGGGATTGTTTTTGAAGCTTTTTCGATTTCAGCGATTTGCTCCTGACTATAACCTGTTGAACATAATACAAGCGGTAGTTTGTTTTCTAACCCAAAAGCTAGTAAACTTTCTAATGCTTGCGGAATCGAAAAATCAATTATAACATCAGCACCATAGGTTTCGGTTGGCGGTTTATCAAAAACAGGATATTCACTTTTTTGCTTGGTATTTATATCAACACCTGCAACAATAATAGCATCAAGGTCACTGTCTACAATAGTTGTGACCACTTTTCCCATGTAGCCGTTACATCCGAAAAGAATAATTTTTATTTGATTTGACA
>JAITFR010000082.1 GCA_031281255.1 Oscillospiraceae bacterium | reverse complement strand
GCTACAAGATTTAAAGAAAATATTGATAAGATGAAGATAACTGATGTAGAAAATTAAAATGTGTGATACAATAGCTCGCAAATAAAATAACTATACTATTATGGAATATTACTCATTGCAAAAGATTGTATTTACAATAATTAACTAACAGATAAGTCAGTTTTAGCAATTAACAAAAGGAAAAACAACACATGACAATAAAGCAAATCATATTATTAGCTGTAATTACTCTAACATTAGTAATTACTGTATTAACAATTTTCATTATATTACCTTTGATATCAACTTTGTCTGATGATTTGTACCCAAATGTAGATGGTAATAATGATGTATCACCATCACCAACACCATCTACAAATGACCCAAGTTCAAACACCGATGAAGATATTGTTATGGGTCGAGGTAATACTCCCGGTAACATAATTAATGGTGGCTTCATAGCACAAACTGATGAATGGATATATATTGTAGAAGCAAGCGGTTTTTTTCCTCTCTATAAAATGCGACCTGATGAATCAGAGCGACAACTAGTACATCCTACAGAACAAGGATTCACTTTTATTAATGTGCTAGGTGATTGGATATATTATAGTAATATGTCAGTAAATTCTGGTAGAAATATTTACAGAATGAGTATAGATGGAGTTAAACAAGAAAAACTAAATGATGAAGGAAGTTCATGGCTTATTAGCGTGGTTGATGGTTATATATATTACATAGGTAGTGATTACTACTTATATAAATTATGCATTAACACGCTAAATATTGAGAAGATTATGGATGATAAAGTAGGAATGTTTAATGTTGTGAATGATTGGATTTTCTATGCAATATATGAAAATCATGGTTTATATAAGATTCAAGTTGATGGATATAATCAAACAAAACTGAATGATGATTATATTCATGGCATAATAGTTTATAACGAATGGATTTACTACACATCGTATATTCAAGAAGAGCGAGTTAGTTTATTATATCGAATGCATATTTATGATAATAATTACGAAAAGATTTCTAATGATAATATTAGTTTTTTTAATATATCTGATGAGTGGATATATTATTGCAACAGAAGTGATAACGATTATCTTTATCGTATTAAAACTGATGGTTCAAAAAATGAGCTACTTTATGCCGATAAAGTAGCTATGATAAACTTACTAGGAGATTGGGTATATTATTCATCATTAAGTCCATTACCACCAATGTATCGCGTGAGAATTGATGGCTCTGACCATGAGAGTTTATTAGAAAATGATTAAAAAGAGGTGAGCACATGAACAGAATGAAGAAAAGTATTATTTCGTTATTATTAACAATAATCATATTATTTTGTTTTTTAATGCCTATTACTAATAAAGCATTAGCAGATAGTGATGATGCGGAATTTTTCGATTATGTAGATTTTGTTATGCTAATAGAGAAAATGATTAGTGAAGGTAATACTCCTGAGCAGGCAATAGAGATTTTAATTGAAGAAGCAGTAAAAAGCACATTTAAATATACAATAGATATAACTGGTAGACTTGTTATTGATACACTCAAGAATAATTATGAGCAAAATAATTTTCTAAACGAGATGCTAGATAAAATTAATATGAAAAGTACCATAACCGTCATAGATTATGGAATTACAGCATATGGTTATGTAGGTAGTATGACTGAATATTATGAATATATACGTGATAGTGATAATCCATATGTGACATCTAATATCCAATTTGAAGTATTATTTGAAACATTAAACTTACTAAGTACAACATTAAAAACATTCTTACCAGGAATAGGTAATCTAATATCCATACCATTGGATTTAGGGAAAAATACAACAGTTATGGCACAAAATATGCTATCTGCTTTTGAAGGTCGTAATGCAAGATTATTTTTAGAATTCGTTGGATTAGCATCAAATAGTGTACTTATAGAATTTGCCAGGTATATAAACGTTGAAGGGATATTGGAGCAATTAATAGAACAAAAAGAATCTTTAGAAAATGCTAAAACATTATATACATTGTTAGGTAGCCATATAGCTTTAAATGAAGTATTATATCCAGATCATATAGCGACAAAAGAAACAATAGATTCAGAGTTATTAGAATTAAAAACACTGATAGCTGATATAGAAAATTATCTTAGTTATTTTTATGAACATGCAGAAGCAGCTATTGCGAGAGATGAATATAAAAGCAGAATGCATAATAAAGGAGATATTTGGTGGAATGCATGGAAATTTCATGCATATAATGATGACGATGAATGTGTATATGAGCGTAAACCAACAATAGTAAATTTAATTAATTATAAACCTGAATATAAAACATGTACAGAATTAGCTTATGATTCTATGTTCTTCTGTATGTGTTTAGAAAAAGTAGTAAAAAAATTAGATGTAAATTACATTGGAAATACAACATTTTTTAGACACGTAAATAATGCAGGAAATAAGATAGTTAATGAAGCACCTCGTATAATAAGCCCACTGGCAATAAATCTATTTGGTGATGAGGTAGAAACTTTACCAATAGATTATGGTATACGATTTGACCATGAAGGCTTTGGTAATCGAATAGCAACAGGTTGGGTAGCACCAAATACTGCATTACTTGCAATAGATTTAAATGGAAATGGAATGATAGATAGTGGTCTTGAACTATTTGGTAACAACACACGTTTGCGAATGCCAACAGCAGCTCATGGTTTTGAGGCATTAGCAAGATGGGACAGTAATGGAGATGGAATAATTGATGAACAAGACCCAATATTCGATAGTTTACTTTTGTGGTTTGATTTAAATAGCAATGGAATATCAGAACCTAATGAATTAATACCATTAAGAGATATGGGTATTGCTTCAATAAATCTTAACTATGTTGAAACAGATAGAGTTGATGTTTATGGAAATGAGTTTAGACAAGTCAGCACAGTTACAATGACAAATGAAATAGAAGTTGAAATAGTAGATATTTGGTTTGTCACAGATTCTAGTGATTTTGAACTTGCGAATCAGGTTTCGATAAGTGAACGTGTATCAGCACTACCACAGATACGTGGTTTCAATACGGTACATAACTTACACCAAGCAATGATGCTTGATAGTAGTGGACAACTAATTGAACTAGTAGAACAATTTATGCTAGAGAAAGATGAAGCTGTTCAAAGACAACTAGCACGACAAATAGTGTTTAGATGGACAAAAACTACGACAGTAATAAATGCTTTAGGTGCATTAACCGGTGAGTACTATACAGGTCAAACAGGCACAAATGTAATGGCATTTATAAATCAAACCTTTGATGATTTATTAAATACATTATATGAAGTGCTAATGTCACAATCGCATTTAAGTCATTTGTATGATACAGTAGCAATTGTTGGTGGTACAAGAGAATTACCTATTATTGATTTAATGCCTGTTGTCGATATAATTTTAGAGACAACAATTAACGAGCAAGTAGAAGATGTTGCTTTATTAAATAATTTTATACGAAACTTAGAAGCATTGTCGTTGATGAGTTCATCTAATATTAGTGATTTTTTAGAAACTTTAGTAAACAATGACGCAAGAATTACAACAATAAATGTTAGTGGAATGATTTTTGGAACAAGTGGAAATGATGTAATTACCATACCGAACTCACGGGGACATATGGTTTTTGGACTTGGTGGAAACGATACAATTCGAGCTACAGGAAATGGTACTAACACAATTGATCCAGGAACTGGTAATAATACCATTGTAGGTGGTACTGGTATTGATACATATATAATAGGTCGAGGATATGGTATAAACCATATTACAGCTAATAGTAACTCTGTTAATACAACAAGAGATAAACTTATTTTTAAAGATGGCATAAGTCCTGTTGAAGTTTTTCTTTTAAGGGTTGGTGATAATCTCGAAATATTCATAATGTCTGCTGATAATATTAGTAATCGAACAATAAATGAGATTGAAGCACTGGATATAGTTACAAATAAGACTGTTTTCGTGGATTTTTTCAAAGAGAACCGTCGAAGAGTAACAGATATTTCATTTAATGATGGTACAAACTGGATAATAAGCAATCCTTTAATACAATCTTTTAGTGTAGATATAGACATTTTTACTATTGATGATTTAATGAATATACGAACAAATCAACACATAAACTACCGTTTAATGAGTGACTTAGATTTAGATGGCGTGATTTGGCAACCGATAGGAACGAACATTAATCCATTTATGGGTAACTTTGATGGCAATGGATTTACGATAAGTAACTTGAATGTAAATCTATCGAATCAGGATAATGTAGGATTGTTTGGTGTAAATAGCGGAATGATAAAAAATCTAACACTAGATGGAGTAAATGTAATCGGACGAGACAATGTGGGCAGTGTATCAGGTAGAAACACAAATGCATTACTAGATGTGACGGTAAAGAATGTAACAGAGCTAAGAGGACGTGCACAAACAGGTGGTTTAGTGGGAGATAATACTAGCACAATAACAAACAGCAAATTAGAAGGAGCGATATTAATAGCAGGGACTGGTAGTAACACAGGTGGCTTAGCAGGTCGCAATAATGGAGGCGTGATACAAAACAG
>JAITFR010000022.1 GCA_031281255.1 Oscillospiraceae bacterium | reverse complement strand
ATACTTAGAACATTATCAAGAATATTCATATTTTTACATTTGGATAAACGTTCACGAATTAACCCGCCACTTGTGGCAGCCCACGAGCCGTTTTCGATAATAGCAACTGTGCGGTTTTGGAGATTATGAGCAACAATGTCAGAAATTAACGCTTCCATTGTTATAAAAATCCCTGCGTTATATGTTGTTGAGGCAAATACCAGATGACTCCATCTAAAAGCCGCTGATATAATTTCGGATGCAGGTATAACAGAGGTATCGAACATCTGCGTTTTGATACCTTTGTCTCGAAGCTTACTTGAAAGTATTTCTGCTGCATTTTCTGTGTTACCATATACAGAAGCATAAGCAATCATAACGCCTTGTTCTTCAGGAATGTAGCTACCCCAAAGTACATACTTTGAGATTAAATCATTTAAGTTTCTTCTCCATACAAATCCATGCAGAGGGCATATAATTTCAATGTCAACTGTAGATGCTTTGTTGAGTAGAGACATTACCTGGTTGCCGTATTTACCAACAATATTTGTATAATATCTTCTCGCTTCGTCCATATAATCACGGTCGAAGTTAACTTCATCAGCAAAAAGTGCGCCGTTTAATGCTCCAAAACTGCCAAACGCATCAGCAGAAAACAGGATTTTATCCGTTGCATCATAAGTGACCATAACCTCCGGCCAATGTACCATCGGTGCCATTAGAAAATGCAGCTCATGCCTGCCGGTTTTAAGTGTATCATTCTCTTTGACAATCTTAGTGCGGTCTTTAAGGTCTATGTTAAAGAATCTTTTTATCATTTCGAATGTTTTTGCGTTACATACAACTGTTGCATTTGGGTATCTTGTAATAATATCTTGAACTGCCGCAGTGTGGTCAGGTTCTGTATGTTGAATTACAAAATAATCCAAGTCTTTTCCATCAAGAGCGGCAATTACGTTTTCAATAAATCTTTGATGTACGGCTTTATCCACCGTGTCAAATAATACTGTTTTCTCATCAAGGAGTATGTAGGAGTTGTAAGAGACACCATTAGGCACAGAATAAACTCCCTCAAACATAGCAAGACGCCTGTCATTTGCTCCCACCCAAATCAAATCATCCGTAACATTTTTAATATTATGCATAAAACCCTCCAATTAAACTAATGGGTTCGTGATGTATGTGTTTTTTCGGTTTCGTAGAGCGAAACCATGGATGGTGTAGCGCCAAACCTCTGAGCATGGATGCTCAGGTGTTTGGATAGAAACCGCTAAAAAATACCATATATCACGAACCCCATACTTTTTATTCTCCTTTTTAACTCTGGCGGAGGCAAATGAGAATCGAACTCATCTACGAGTTTTGGCTCGTACATCGGTTTTGAAGACCGCGAGGCACACCAGTTACCCTTTTACCTCCAAGTGTAATCTGTAGCGGTATTATATGACAAAATATATAAGAAAACAAGACAATAGCTCCTACTAGAAGAGCTATTGTAAATTAATTTTGCAAAAACGGGTACTGTGTTATTTCTTTTTAATGATAATAACTACTACTATAGCAATTGCTATTGCTACACAACAAACAATGATTAGCCATATCCACCATGACATACCATCATTGTCTGAACTTGGTGCTGCTGTTGCTGTTGGCGTTGAGTCATCACCTGGTGTTTGTGATGGGTCATCGTCTGGATCTTGTGATGGTGGTGGAGGTGTGTTATCCGGTGGTAATGGGTCATCACTGCTATCACCACTATGAGCAGGCATAACAAACCATGCAGTGCTAATTTCAAGGTCGGCAATAGCTATACCGTTATCTTCATCTCCGTAAATAACAGCAAAACAAAACCCGGTTCTGCTTGTATCAGCTCTAAGATTTTCCATATAACCTGGAGCATTATCACCTACTAATGGAATTGTGATAACCCCATCTTTGTAAACATTAGCTATTTCATATTCGGTAACAAACTCATCAAAAACCCAACTATTGTGATTTCCAAAGATTGTAACAGATATTGTATCTAATGAGGGTTCTGTGTTGACATTAATTCTAAGTTCAGAAGCTGCTGCAAGTATTGGTGGAGTAAGTCCAATGGGAGGAACTTCTTCCCATACAGCATTATCTTGATCTGCCCAAGCCATTTCCCAGGGCCAAAAAACTCTGTTAAAGAACTCAAGTGAAAAAGCTTTCATATTTGATGGGTTATATTGTAAATAAGAGTTAGTGATTCCAAGGTCTTCAAGAGTTTGTAGTTCACCCTCAGAGTCATAATACATAAATACAATCCAAAAACCTGTTTGTGGATTATCTCTAAACTCTTGCATAAATGGTGTTGTATTACTTCCGGTTAGTGGAATTGTAATAATACCATCGTTATAAACAACATCTTTAGAAAAATCAACTCGGGCAGATGTTAATGCCCAACTATTTGCAGTACCTGCTATAGAAAAACTAAAATCGCCTTTGGGTTCATTTTCTACTTCGATAACTAGATACTCAGAAGCATAAAGAATATCGGCTGTAAGACCTATTAGTGGTACACTTTCCCAATCTGCATTATCATTATCTGCCCAACCGGCTTGAGTATCATTATCAATTCTATTCATAAATAGCAATTCAAACTCAGCGAGGTCTTCATCTGCAACTACTGATGGAATAAAAGCTATTATCATAGCTGTGATAATTGCGAGAGTTAATACAATCTGTCTTACTTTTTTCATGTGTATCCTCCGTTTTTTGTTAGTGATTGTTGTTTATTGAGTGTTATTTTTGGGGTTTTGGTAATAATTTACACAGCTTAACGCAATTACCCACAACTAATATAGCAAAATGGCTAATTACAGACTAGCTTGAATACTATGTTAATATGGTACTATCTTGACATCTTTGAGAGATTAGAGAATAGGGGTTAGAAAGTAGAGTATATAGATATGTGAGAAAATGTCAAACATTTTTCATTGACTTATGTTATTCAAACATGTATAGTGATAAACAATTGCATAACAGAAAGTGAGTGATTAGGGTAATCGGAGTGAAACTCCCGAGCAGTCCTGCTACCGTATAGTCGGAAAACCTACCTCTCTTTGCGGTGATATACCACCGTATCGTAGTGAGTCCACAGAGAATGGAACACTGCTTTTTAGCTTGACAATAGCGGATTTTGCTTAATGTTGAACATTAATAAGGTGGTAATTCTTTGCTCGATTATGCAGAAAATCGAAAGGAATTAATTTAATGAAAAATCTTGCAAAAATCCTCGTATTATTAGTAATTGTCGCACTTGCTGCCTGCGACACAAACACGCAAAACTCAGATACCCCTAATACAGACCCACCTACTGATGTAATTGAGATAGGTACAGGCAACACTACTTTTCAGTTTGAAGCTGTTGATAACAACGAAGAAACAACAATATGGTTTGTAAGCACCAATGAAGA
>JAITFR010000216.1 GCA_031281255.1 Oscillospiraceae bacterium | reverse complement strand
CAATGCGGACATGGAATCTCTTTCTCACGAATGTACTTCATTAATTCATCTTCTGTTAAAATGGGAATATCTACATCGGTTATTTTGTTTTCATCATTCCAATCTTCAGCAAGCTTATCAGCACGATGCCGCATTTTGCAACCCTTACAATCAATGAGCGGGTCGTTAAATGTTGTAACATGTCCTGATGCTTCCCAAACCTTGGGATTCATAAGAATAGCAGAATCAAGCCCAACATTATAAGGGTTTTCTTGCACAAACTTTTGCCACCACACGTGTTTGATATTATTTTTAAGCTCAGTTCCTAAAGGCCCATAATCCCAAGTATTAGCAAGACCACCATAAATCTCACTTCCTGCAAATACAAAACCTCTGCCCTTACAAAGTGCAGTAATTTTATCCATGGTTTTTTCGGTGTTCTTTAGCATGTTAGTATATCAATCCTTACTAGAAATTGTGTTTATTACAGTAACAATCTGCTGTACGCAGAGTTGGTTTAGTATATTACATAGACGGTACAATTGTCAATTAAGAAAGCAATTATTATATATTTGAATTTTCAATTGACACTACATATATTGCTATGATAAAATGCCATAAGAACATATTTACGGTATTATTTACGGCATTATTTACAACAAAACAATATTTCTTCAATTAAGGTGGTGGTTCTATTGTCAGATAATCAAAGCCCTTTACACCAAAGTAATAAGAACAGATTCGGAAAGATTGAAGAAATATTTTCAACTTTTCCAATGAGAGTTAACGTTACTATTGTCGGAACTGTTTTGGTGTTGGTATTTTCATTGCTCGAGTGGGTAAACATGGGACTCGGAGTCAGATTCAACCTCTTTACACTACAAATACTTAATATTGAAAACAGAGTTGTAGCCGGAGGTCTCGAAGAATATTTTGGCGGTGTTGCAGGATTTAGAAACTTTAAGCTATTTATGGCTATTCTCCTTATTATCTTTGTCATAGCAATGGTTTTATTAGTACTTTCGGTAATAAAGTATCAATCAAAGAGATTTAGGTCTCTTTCTTATTGGGGTTTTGGAGCAATTATTTTTGTTGCAATCGCATTTATATTTGCAATATTAATCACAATCGGAGACGCAGGAACAACAGTCTTATCAGTTTTCCCGCTCTTGACGCTGTTTGCACCTATATTAACAATGTTTTTCTTTCCCTTTGATTCTCTTGCAAGATTGATGAATTATGTAAAACGCTATTGGGTGCTGTATATACTTTTAATTTTACCAATGGCGCAAATCATTATATTCAGATACGGTCCGATGATAAATATTCTGGCTGCGTTTAAAGAAAACTTTTTCTTATGGCCTGTTCTTGATCGTCCGTGGGCAGGGCTAGAGTTTTTCGTAGCTGCATTTAACGACCCGACGTTTTTAGAAGCTTTCAGAAACACACTTGTTCTTAGCTTTTTAGAAATTATCATGGGTTTCCCGGTGCCTATAATTCTAGCTATTTTACTTAATGAATTACGTCTGAGAAAGTTTAAGCGTGTTACCCAAACTATATTATACCTGCCACACTTCCTTTCATGGGCAATTGTAGCAGGTATCGCAACAACCGTTCTTGGCAATGTAGGACTACTTAATAACTTCCTCGGAACCAGAATACCCTTCTTAACGGATCCAACTCATTGGATATTTTCGTACATAATTATAGGGATATGGAAAGGAATGGGTTGGGGTACTATCATATATCTTGCAGCCATAACGGGCATAAACCCCGAACTGTATGAAGCAGCCGCTGTTGACGGAGCAAAACGTTTCCGTCTTATTTGGCATATTACACTACCCGGAATCCGCGCTGTAATAGTGCTTCTGTTAATCTTAAACATTGGCGGCATTATGGGCAATAGCTTCGAGCGTATCATGGCTATGAGAAATCCACTCGTTTTCAGAGTTTCAGATGTTATAGAGGTATTTACATACAATAGAGGTGTAGCAGGCTTGCAACAATCGCTTGCTGCTGCTGTTGGACTTTTCCAATCGATTGTATCGGTCATACTTCTGTTTGGTGCAAACTACTTTGCTAAAAAGACCGGCGAACGTGGATTGTTATAGAAAGGTGTTAAAACATGAATCTTAATAAATCAAAAACTGGAGACGTTATTATTGTTATCGTATTCATACTACTAATATGTATTTGCTTGTTTCCAATGATGAACGTTTTTGCCAGATCAATGAGTGCACCTCGCTATTTAATTAGAAGTGAAGTAAGCCTGTTTCCGCGAGGCTTTAATATGGACGCTTTTGAAATCGTATGGAGCGACTCGAAATATACATGGTCTTTAGCTTGGACTGCAATACTAACATTTATTTGCACAATCATATCATTAGTACTCACAATTTTGTGTGCGTTTCCGTTTGTATATAAAGGTCTTTTGGGTAGAAAAACGCTTAATGTATTTATGATATTTACAATGTATTTCGGTGCAGGTATGATTCCTACTTTCCTGTTAATGAGAAGCTTAGGGCTCATTGATAATCCTTTGGTACTTATCTTACCTGCATCACTGAGTATATTTAATGTCATTCTTATGCGATCGTTCTTTTATGGCATTCCGGATTCAATTCGCGAATCTTCCGAAATTGACGGAGCCGGTCCGTTTAAGACTCTTATGCTCATATATCTGCCGCTTTCAAAACCCGTTCTTGCCACCATATCATTATTTTATGCTGTTAATCGTTGGAACGGTTATGCTGATGCACTTTTGTTCCTTCGTACAGAAAGAAGATGGGATCCTATACAACTTCTTCTATTTAGAGTTCAGCAAAACTTAACTGCTATTGATGTTACACAGTTTGAAACCGCTGCAGGGAACGCTCCAACAGAAGCTATCAGAATGGCAACGATTGTTATAGCAACAGTTCCTATTCTGCTCGTTTATCCATTTTTGCAAAAATACTTCGTAGCCGGGGTTACGCTCGGTTCAATAAAGGAATAAGACGCGAGGATTTACCTTGCGATTTATTAATAAAACAATTTTAGGAGGAAAACAGAATGAAAAAAATCCTTGCGCTTATGTTAGCGCTACTGATGTGTATCGCTCTCGTTGCTGCCTGTAATGGCGACGATCCAGTGTTACCATCACCTTCCGCATCTCCGGAAACTACCCCTACAATTCCGGACGACCCACCGGAAACAGACCCGACCCGTTTTGAAGAACTAGGTCTCGAGGTCGATGCAGACGGCAATGTCCGTTTCATTGAGCAACGCTCCATTAGAGTTCTTGCATGGGATCGCAGTGATAATGAAGATCCAAACACCGCTTTCACTGCATATCTTGCAGAAAAAATGCTTGAGTATCACAATGTTGTCGTTGAGTATGTTGACTCACCACGCTGGGGTGAAGAAGACAACATCTTATTGCTTCTCACAGAGCAAATTGCACCTGATGTATGTGTAACATATAACTATGGTGCAGTTAACGAGTTTGCAAGACAAGGTGCAGTTGCAGATTTAGCACCTCTGTTAGCAGGCAGTGGCGACATCTTCCCACATCTTTGGGATTGGCTTGGTGCAGGTCGTCTCTATGCAAACATGGATAGAGAAACAGGTGAAATCTTCTCATTTATGAGCAGACAGCCATTTAACCAAAGATACATTCCATTTGTCCGTGAAGACTGGGTAGCAGCACTTGGTGAAGACTTACCGACCAGCATCGAGGAGTTTGAAGCACTACTCTACGCTTTCAAAGCCAATGCAGATGAACTTCTTGGTTCTGATGCAAACCAAATGATACCTCTACACATGACCAGTGACCCGGGTTGGGTAGCAGGACAAATGATATCCAGCTTTATTCCCGATGACATCACAGACAAAGACCTTTATGTCTATGGCTGGGGTGCTGAAAGAAACTTCTTCTATCCGGGAGTTAAAGAAGCTATCCGTTATCTGAACAAATGGTTCAACGATGGACTTATTCATCCGGACTTTGCACTTTTCGGAACCGGCGATGATACACCTGACAACCTTGTAAAAGCAGGTTTTGTTGGTGCAATCGCTTCGCATAGCTTCGACCAACCATACCGCGGCGATGCAGATGGCTGGCAAGGTCAAATCCAAGAGCAGTTTGGTGAAGATGCAGGTTATATTGCAGTTGATACATTCAAAAACGATGCAGGTATCTACCGCAAGCTTCTCGGACCGGGCAATGACCGTACC
Organism: Oscillospiraceae bacterium; assembly: GCA_031281255.1. Taxonomy (GTDB): domain Bacteria; phylum Bacillota; class Clostridia; order Oscillospirales; family Oscillospiraceae; genus WRMH01. The sequence continues at coordinate 1,395 of JAITFR010000216.1, read as the reverse complement.
CTATTTATTCCGTCAATAGGCACAGATCCGGTTGCAGCACTTATGTATTTTGATTTCCTTTGTAGAGTTGAAACAAGATTTATGCTTCAAATCGGCTTTGAAGGTATCAACTACGAAAAAATCGACGGTGCATTTGTTGGAATTCCTATCGCAGATGATACAGACCCATACCATATGAGATCCGGCAGAAACCACGACATAGCAATAACAACTCACTCAGCAGGACTTCTCCTACAGCCACTTGTAAGTACTGAAGAAGAAGGACTAACATTTGCACTTGCATCCCCGTTCATAGCTCCACGCTTAGTCGAACGTGCAAGATCAGTTCAAGCAAATGGTATACGTGAGAACCATACAGGCAACATAGGTGAAGTCACTAGTGAACAAGGTGTTACCAACTTGGCCGACATGGGTAATGCAGTGTTCGTAAGAGCAATCGCTGCAGATGTAGCAGACTTTGACGCTGTATATGATCGTGAAATGGACGAGCTTCTGGAGCGTTTTGGTAGTGCTGTTATCGAAGAACGCAAAGCAATTTGGGAAAGTGTTTTCGGCGATGCCGTCATGCTCCCCGATAACAGATAACTCTCGGTAACACATCCGCAAAATACTATAACAATCGCACAAAAAAGGGGCTGTTGCAAAACGCAACAGCCCTTTTGTTTCAAGCCCTCTTTAGCTACCTTAATCTTCAAATATGTCTGCTACTGTTGGGAGTGCATCGGGGTCTATAAGCTTCTTCTCTACTGGTGCTGTTCCTGTGGCATACTGCATTTGTTGCCAGCCTGCTCTGTCTACCAATACAGCACGAGGTTTTGAGCCTTCAAATGGCCCTACAACACCAAGTTCTTCCATTTGGTCAACAATCTTTGCAGCTCTTGAGTAACCAAGGCTTAGTTTACGTTGCAAAAGAGAAACAGACACTTGACCGTTTTCAAGAGCAACATCTACAGCTTTATGCAATAATTCGTCATAATCTGTGCCACCGCTACTATCAGAAGACGTACCACCACCTGATGATTTTTCTACAGCGGCTCTATCTATCTCAGTCATAACTTCTTCGGAATATTCGGTATTACTGCTTTTCTTAATATATTCTACAACTTTTTCACGCTCTTTATCAGAAACCCAAGTACCTTGCAAACGCATTGGCTTACCTGTTCCTGTTGGTGCGTATAGCATATCGCCGTTTCCAACAAGCTTATCTGCGTTTTGACCCGGGTCAAGGATAATCTGCGACTCAAGAGCACTTGCGACCTTAAAAGCTATACGTGATGGAATGTTTGCTTTCATAAGCCCTGTTATAACATTTGCACGTGGGCTTTGTGTTGCTATTATTAAATGTATACCTGCAGCACGACCCATTTGAGCAACACGGCAGACTGACTCCTCAAC
>JAITFR010000210.1 GCA_031281255.1 Oscillospiraceae bacterium | reverse complement strand
TTCAAATGATTATACGAATGGGTGTACGTGCTCCTGTTATGATGGTTTTTGCACTTATTTTTGCATTTCGTATAAATGCACAGTTGTCACTGGTTTTCTTGTCAGTTATTCCTGTGCTTGGGCTTGGATTGTGGTTAATAATCTCACATGTTCACCCGTTATTTAAGAAGATATTTAAGTCGTATGACAAGCTTAATCGTGTTGTACAGGAAAATCTGCATGGAATACGGGTTGTAAAATCGTTTGTACGTGAAGACCATGAGATTGAAAAATTTGAAGAAGTATCAAAATCTATTTTTGATGACTTTAGCAAGGCAGAGAAACGAATTGCTTTTAACATGCCGCTCATGCAGTTTTGTTTATACGCATGTATGCTTCTGCTTGCATGGTTTGGAGCGCAATCAATAATCGCAAGCGGTAACACACCGGGGCTTGGATTAACAACCGGAGAACTAGCCAGCTTAATAACTTACACAATGATGATTTTGATGAGCCTTATGATGCTTTCTATGGTGTTTGTAATGATCATTATTTCGAGAGCATCCGCAGAGCGAATAGTTGAGATTTTAGATGAAAAAAGCAACCTTGTAAATGGAGATAATCCTATTTACAATTTACCGAATGGGTCAATAGATTTTGAAAATGTTACTTTTTCTTATAGTGACAAAGGTGGAAAGCCTGTTTTGGACAATATCAACTTACATATCGAAAGTGGCAAAACTGTTGGTATCATTGGTGGTACGGGATCATCAAAATCCAGTATTGTTCAGCTTATACCAAGATTATATGACGTTTTAAGCGGTAGTGTTAGCGTTGGTGGAACAAATGTAAAAGACTATGACCTTGAGACACTGCGTAATAATGTAGCAATGGTGCTGCAAAAAAATACTCTGTTTTCAGGCACAATTAAAGAAAACCTACGCTGGGGTAACGAAGCAGCTACTGACGAAGATTTAATAAACGCATGTAAGCTCGCTCATGCAGACAGTTTTATACAAGATTTTCCTGATAAATATGATACAAAAATCGAACAGGGTGGAGTTAATGTCTCGGGCGGTCAAAGGCAAAGACTTTGTATAGCAAGAGCTTTACTAAAAAAACCAAAAATCTTAATTCTCGACGATTCAACAAGTGCTGTTGACACCAAGACAGAAAATATGATTCGTGAGGAGTTTAACACAGGTATACCCGATGTAACGGTTATCATTATCGCACAACGCATTTTGTCTATCAAAAATGCAGATAAAATTGTTGTTATGGACGATGGTTGCATTGTATCAACAGGTAAACATGATGAAGTAATAAAAACATGCGAAATCTACAAAGAAGTATATGAATCCCAAGATAGAGGACTTGGCTTATGAGTGGAGCAGGTGGATTTAGAGGAAGACATACTGTGGGAAGCACAACCGGAGGAAAAAGAGCAAAACCCACATTCAAAAAAGGCACTTTTAAGCGTCTTATAAAAACTATGTCCGAATATAAGTTGCATCTGATTTTTGTGCTGTTTTGTATACTGGTTAGCTCTGCAGCGGGTGCAGGCTCGGCAATTTTTCTGCAAATCTTAATTGATGACCATATTATGCCACTCATCGGAGTTGAAAACCCCTCATACAGCGGTATATTACAAGTCATTCTTGTTGTAGCTTTTATTTATCTGATGGGAATAACTGCGACACTACTCTTTAGCCGAATAATGGTGGTTGTTGGTCAAGGAACACTTAAGAAGATTCGCGATACAATGTTTAAGCATATGCAAACCTTACCGGTCAAATATTTTGATGCAAACAATCACGGCGATGTAATGAGTCATTTTACAAACGACACTGACACATTAAGGCAAGCTATCTCAATGAGCTTCCCGCAGATGGTTTCTTCAGTATTTACTGTTGTTGCAGCTTTTTCAGCTATGTTATACCTAAGTATTTGGCTTGCGATTTTTGTATGTTTTTATACTGTACTACTTCTGGCTGTTGCAAAACTGCTGGTGAGTAGAAGCGGAAAATACTTTATGCACCAACAGACGGCGATAGGTGATGTTAACGGTTATATCGAGGAGATAATAAACGGTCAAAAAGTAGTCAAAGTTTTCTGTCGAGAAGAAAAAGTAGGTACAGAGTTTGACAGTAAAAACGATGTGTTATACAAAGCAGCATCAGAAGCAAATAAATACGGTAATATCACCATGCCTGTAGTAAACAATCTTGGATTTTTACTATATGTTTTGCTTGCAATAGTTGGTGGACTTTTAGGAATTATTGGTATGTCTAACCTAAGTCTCACTGGTTGGAACGTAATGACTGTGGGAACAATCATCTCATTTCTAACACTGTCACGTAGTTTTGTAAACCCAATCGGAATGATATCTATGCAGTTTAACTCTGTTGTTATGGCACTTGCTGGAGCATCCAGAATTTTTGAACTTCTTGATGAAAAACCGGAGCAGGACGAGGGTACTATTTCTTTGGTAAACTCTGTGATTGAAGGTGATATAAGATTTGACAGTGTAGATTTTGGCTATAACGAAGAAACAATGGTTTTGCACAATATTTCTCTATACGCAAAACCGGGGCAAAAAGTAGCTCTGGTTGGTGCAACAGGTGCAGGAAAAACTACAATTACCAATCTAATCAACAGGTTTTATGATATTGCAGACGGAAAAATCACATACGATGGTAAAAACATTAATGATATTATCAAATCAGATTTGCGTAAATCTCTGGGTATTGTACTTCAAGATGTGAACTTGTTTACCGGAACGGTTATGGACAACATTCGTTATGGTAAACTGGATGCTACAGATGAAGAATGTATCAAAGCCGCAAAGCTTGTAAATGCAGATGGATTTATATGTATGCTTCCTGATGGTTATCAAACTGTTCTCGATGGTGATGGTAGCAGCTTGTCACAGGGTCAGTTACAGCTAATATCAATTGCCCGGGCAGCAGTTGCTGACCCACCCGTTATGATACTCGACGAAGCAACATCTTCAATAGATACACGTACAGAGACCATTGTGCAAAAAGGCATGGATGCACTGATGCATGGACGAACAGTTTTTGTTATAGCACACCGTTTATCGACAGTTAGAAATGCTGATGTTATAATGGTTATGGAGCACGGACGAATAATAGAACGTGGCAGTCACGACGAATTACTAAAAGAAAAAGGCAAATATTACGAGCTATACACCGGTGTATACGAGTTAGATTAGAGAAACAAAATAAAAACAAAAGGAGAGAATATCATGAATTGGGAAGAACTATCAACTAAGGATTTTGACAAATGCGTTAAAGAAAGTGACTACACCTGTATACTCCCCATAGGAGTGCTGGAAAAACACGGCGATCATCTACCGCTGGGTACAGACATGTACATTGTCACAGAAACCGCCAAAGCAGCAGCAAAAGTTTCTTCTGCTGTGGTATTTCCGTATTATTTTCTTGGACAGATAGCAGAAGCAAAACATGTAAAAGG
>JAITFR010000187.1 GCA_031281255.1 Oscillospiraceae bacterium | reverse complement strand
CAACCCATTCCTGCTCCAACTGCCGCAGAGGTTACTAATAAAACATCCTTGCCTTGATTTTTTATATCGACAAGCTCTCTCACAAGCTGGTCGATTTTTGCGAGATTTAAGTTACCGGTAGGATATGTGAGTGTGCTTGTCCCCACCTTCACCACTATCCGTTTAGCACTTCGTATTCTCTGCCATATATGTTTCATTTGTATTTAATCTCCTGTAACAAATCACCCTAGTCTAATTTAGGTACTTTAGTCTATTTTCTAAAGAGGGCATATTGCGAAACTCTCGCAAATCGTCAAGATTCAAATCACCCGCCGTCTGCAGACGGCACCCTCTTTGCTAAAGAGGGCTTAAAGAGTTCTACTCTTACACACTGTATATTGTTGAGGCGGTGCTTCCTCCTTGACCGGTCCAGTCAGTGTGGAAGTATTCACCTCTTGGTTTATCTATTCTCTCGTAAGTATGTGCACCAAAATAATCACGTTGTGCTTGCAGTAAGTTTGCAGGCAATCTTGCTGTGCGATAACCGTCATAATATGTTAACGCACTTGCAAATGCAGGGATTGGCGCTCCACTTAATAGTGCTTTTGCACATACTCTACGCCAGCTTGGCAAAGCATTTTCAATTGCATCATTAAAATACGAATCTAAGAGCAAATTGTCGAGTTCCGGGTTTTTATCAAATGCTTCTTTTATGTTTGATAAAAATGATGAGCGTATGATACATCCTCCACGCCACAGGAGAGCAATAGCTCCATAATCAAGATTCCAGTTGTATGTTTTTGAAGCTGCTCGTAACAATGCAAAGCCTTGTGCATAAGAGATTATTTTTGATGCAAAAAGAGTCTCTTTTATATCATTTATAAGCTTTTCTTTTTCTTCATCTGCTACGTTGAAATGGTTTTTTGGTTTATCATTTTTAAGTATTTGAGATGCTCTTACTCTTTCGTCTTTTATGGCGGATAAACAACGTGCAAAAACAGCTTCGTTTATAAGTGTGAGAGGTGTTCCTTCGTCAAGCGCTGCAACTGACGTCCACTTGCCTGTGCCTTTTTGCCCTGCTGTATCAAGGATTTTTTCAACAATTGGGCTTCCGTCTTCATCCTTGTACGCTAAAATATCTCGTGTTATTTCAATTAAATAACTGTCTAATACATCTTCATTCCATTTCTTAAAAACTTCATACATTTCATCCGCTGACATGCCAAGATATACTTTCATTAAATAATATGCTTCACAAATAAGTTGCATATCACCGTACTCAATGCCATTGTGTACCATCTTTACATAATGCCCTGCACCATCATCTGCAATCCACTCACAGCATGGAATATCACCATCAACCTTTGCTGCTATTGCCTGAAATATCGGTTTTACATGCTCCCATGCTTCCTTTGAACCACTGGGCATTATGCTTGGGCCTTTTAACGCACCTTCTTCACCGCCTGAAACGCCGGTTCCAACAAAGAGTAATCCTTTAGATTCAACATATTTTGTACGTCTGATAGTGTCGGGATAATATGTATTCCCACCGTCTATGATAATATCACCTTTTGATAATAACGGGATAAGCGCTTCAATATAATCATCAACAGGTTTCCCGGCTTTGACCATAATCATGATTTTTCTTGGAGATTTTAGATTGTTAACCAACTCTTCCAATGAGTATGCCGCAGAAATATTTTTTCCTTTAGCTCTGCCTTCTATGAAGCTTGTGGTTTTATCCGCAGTCCGATTGTATACAAATATTGAAAAACCCTTACTCTCCATGTTCATCACGAGATTTTCACCCATGACAGCAAGTCCAATTAAACCAATATCACATTTATTCATCTTTTCACCCTTGCATTTCCTTTATAAATACTCCACACCATTTCTTCGTCAACAGGGGTTGCATAATCCTCCAGGACTGTTGTTGCTAATGCTCCCGATGCCCAAGCAAACTGGGTAGCTTTTTCCGGTTCCATTTCTTTTAGCACACCATATAACAGACCGCCTGCGAAACCGTCTCCTCCACCGATGCGGTCAATAACCTGTATTGGTCGTGGCTCTATAACATTCCATGTATTTTCAAACAGGGTAATTGCTCCCCATAAATGTTCATTTACCGATATTACCTGACGTAAAGTATTGCCAAAAACATTAGCATTTGGATATGCGGTTTTTATCCGCTCCACCATTTCCTTAAAACCATTTATTTGTGAGGTTATATCCGATCCGCCTTCTTTTGGCCCTTCAATCCCTAAACAAAGCTGATAATCCTCTTCATTTCCTATTAAAATGTCAGTTTTGCTTGCCATTTCTATAAAAGCGGCTCGTAACTCGGTTTCTCTGCCTTGCCAAAACGTATCACGATGGTTCATATCAAAGGAGATTAATGTTCCATAATCTTTAGCTGCATGAATAACATCCAGACAAAACTTTGTAGTTTCCTTTGATATTGCAGCAATTAGCCCGGAAATGTGCAAAATCTGCACACCTTCAACACCAAAAATATTTTCAAAATCAAAATCCTTAGCGTTTAGAACTCGCCCGACTTCACCTGCACGGTCATTGTGAACACGTGGGCCTCTTGTACCATAACCACTGTCTGCGATATTAAACTGGTGACGATAACCCCAAGGTCCGCCTTGAGGAATATCAGGACCGAAATAATCAATATTTCTACGACGTAGTTCGCTTTTAATAAAATACGAAATTGGGCTATCCTCAACAAAGTTTGTGAGAACCAATCCCTTGATACCTAATGATGATGCAATGTTTACAGCATTTGACTCAGCACTGGTTGCCTGCATAAAATAAGCATTGCTCGTATGAACAGGTGCACCATTTGGAGGAGTTATTCGAACACCCATACTTGTTGGCACAACAATTCCATATTTACTGTTTTTCCGTAACTTTAATTTCATATATTCATAGCTCCCATATTATTTCATATAATATATCATACAATAATAGGTTATATCAATATTGCTTAACATATTTTACTATGATACAATTATACTTAAAGTATCAGAAAGGATGATTTATTTTGATAACCGATAATGAGATAATTAAAAAAAGGTTGTCAAGTCTTACTGATTTGGACACAAATATCATCATAAGCATGACTGCAAAGCAGCTTATGAGCTTTGTTCAGACATTAAATATAACAACTGCAACATATCCTATGCAAAAAGAAGCACTTGGATATTCCTATGCTGAAAGCGATTACGCTTCTGTTATTCAATGGTTGCAAGTTATTACAAGTGGTCTTATAGAGATTCATGCAACTAAACTTGTTAAAGAGAGTGAAAAGTTTATTAATATTAACCAAGATACATCAAATACTAAACACGAAAGATTTAAAGTTTTTATTGGTTATTTTATCCCATCTTTAGATATTATGTTTGATGATATACAAAAAGTTCTTATTGAGCTTGATCTTGATGATACTGATACACCGGTGGAGTCAAACGATTTAGGGCCTGATGAGGTTAGAAAAAAAATACTTACTTTAAAAGAATTGGATCATGAAAAAATCGAGAGTAAAACAGATGAGGATTTGTGCGAATATGTTCAAGCATTAAATAGTTTTCACACCGAACTTAAAGCACAAGAACACGGTTTAAAAAGTTCGTTAAAAATAAACCATTATGCTTTTGTAATACAATGGTTAAACTCTATTGAAAAAACTCTTGATAAAATTCACGCAACCGAACTAAAAAACACTTGTCGTAATCATATAGAGTCGAACAAGAACTTTAATAACATCAGACCGGATAAGTTTGAAGTTATAATGAATTATTTTTTATCTTCTCTTTCAATGTTGTCTGATGAAATAAAAGCTCTCCATTTACCGCATCGGTTAACTCCGTCAAGTAATAAAAATGAAGCCTTAAAAAACATAGCAACACAAGCTGAAATACTATCTGATGGTGCTAAAGGTGCGAAAACAATTCTTATCATAAATAAAATGAAAATGTTCATGAACAGCATAAAAAATGCTTTATCCGATACCGATTACAGATTAGTTGGCGTTGGGTCTGCAGAGGTAGCAGCAGGTTTTCTAAAAACAACTAAACCTGATTTACTTATTATTGATGAAGATTTACAAGGTACTGATAGCCATACACTTGTTCGCATAATTCGTGCAGCAGGACAAAATGCACCAATTATTATAACTACAGGAAAAATCACAAGAGATAAGATGATTAAGTTCATGGAAGTAGGTGTAGCTGATTTTATAATGAAACCAATTACACCCTCTGATGTTAAAAGCAAAATCGCAAACTTTCTGTCTTTATAAGTTAATATAATATGTCAAGTTGCACTAAAACATTATCAATTTAGGTGCGTTTTTTTATATAGATTACTGCTTGACATAAATGCACATCAGGTGTAAGTTTTATTAATATTTCTACGAATAAGATATAACAAATAATTGTAAACAAGGAGAAAAAATTATGAAAAATTCATTTTCAATTGTAGTTGACACAAGTTGTGATGTTTCACAAGAATACTTAAAAGCAAATGACATTAAAGTAATGCCAATCACATTTATGCTTGGTGATGTGGAGCATGAAATGGGATATTGGCAAAATATAACTGCTGAAGATTTCTATAATGCTCTTGGAGATGGTGCTATCGCAAAAACAGCTCAGATAAACCCTGATGCATTTGTTGCTTCGTTTTCTGAGTACGCATCAAAAGATGAAGATGTCTTGTATCTTGTATTAAGCAGTGGTTTATCAGCTACATTTCAAAGCTCACAGATTGCACTTGCTGAGATTAAAGAAACCTATCCAAATTGTAACATCTATCCCGTTGATGGCATTGGTGCAACAATTCTTAACACTGCTTTACTTGAAATGATTGTTGATAAACGTGCCGAAGGTTTATCTGCTGCGGAAACTGCTGAATATATTGATAAAATTAAACATCATGTTCTTGGTTTTGTAACCGTTGATGATTTAATGTACCTGCATAGAGGTGGTCGCCTTAGTAAACTCTCTGCTATTGGTGGTTCAATTATTGGTATCAAACCGATTATCTGCATTGAACCGGATGGTACGCTTGCATTAAAGTCAAAAGTTCGCGGACGAGAAGCAGCTCTTAGACATCTCGCTACCCTGCTTAAGCAAAGTCTTGCACCAAATGCAACCGTTGATACAATATACATTTCTCATAGCAATTGTGAAGATGATGCACTAAAACTTGCCGATATAGTAAAAGCGGACGTTAACGTAAATCGTGTGGTTATTCAAATGTTAGGTCCTGTTATTGGTGCTCATGTTGGTCCGGGTGCTGTAGTGTTAGTGTTTGAATCTGATTTAACCCGTGAGCAATACAACAATACATTTTTTGTAAAATAGAAACTCTTTAGTCAAATTTAAAATAATATTCTTATATGGTCTCGGAAAGCGGAGCCATGGATGGCGTAGCGCCGAACCTCTGCACATGGATGTGCAGGCGTTCGGAAAAGAGACTATCATAAGAATATTATTCTTTGAAGATTAAAGTAATATAAGTCGTAAATCGGAGTATTCACTCCTGTCTTATCCTTTCTTAGGCTTTTTCTTGCATTTGTAATAACCATGTGTTATTGTTTTCTTACGAATATTTCTTGTGAGAGAGCATAATATTTTGTTTTACCTTGTCATAAAGGATGAAAAATGCCAAAATCAGAGTTAACTAATTTACAAACCGCTTTAGCAGATGAGCGTGCTATGCTAATGCTCAATACTTCTCCGATTTGTATTCAAATCTGGAATAAAAATCTTGAAGTTATTGATGTTAACGAAGCTGGTTTAAGGCTGTATGGATTTAAGACAAAACAAGAATATATTGATAGATTTATCGATGAATGTTCTCCTAAATATCAACCGGATGGGCGACTTTCCAGTGACAAAGCTATTGGCTATGTAACTGAAGCATTTAATAAAGGAATTTGCACATTTAATTGGATGCATAAACTGCCTGAAATAAACGAACTCATGCCGGCAGAGGTAACTCTTGTTCGTGCAAAATATAGTGATGAAGATGTAGTAATCGGCTACACCCATGACATACGAGAGCAACAGAAAATGCTTGATGAGATAAAGCAACAAAATGCTCTTATGAACAACGCATATCAACAATTAAAGAAACGCGACTCACTTTTAGAAGCAGTAAATAAATCAGCTATGCTTTTGCTCGCAACAGATACTGATGAAGAGAACGAAGATGAAAGACTCGCAGCTTCTATTACTAAGAGTTTAGATTTGATAGGAAGCAGTGTAAATGCTGACCGTATTCATATATGGCGTAGTGAAGAAGTAGATGGTAAGTTAGAAATAATACATATTTACCAATGGCTCAGTGAGTATGGTAAATCAGAAGTTTCTGTTCCCTCCGGAAAAATCATACCTTTTGAGCAAATGCCGGAATGGGTGAAAAAGTTTAAGAAAAACGAGCATGTAAGTGAATCAATTTCTACGATGAACAAAGTGGAGTTTGAGTATTTTACAACATTTGGCGTAAAGTTTATTCTTATTATCCCAATGTTAGTTGATGACCAGTTATGGGGTCTTATGACAATTGATAACTGTATTAGTGAACGTGAGTTTTTTGATGATGAAGTGTCTATTCTTCGTTCTGTTAGCCTTATAATGGTGAGTGTTATAAACCGTATTGCTTTAATCGAGAAACAAACAAAGGAATTCAAAGAAGCAAAAGAAACAGCCGAAAAAGCAAACAAAGTCAAATCATTGTTTCTTGCTAACATGAGTCATGAGATACGCACACCAATGAATGCGATATTGGGTATATCCGAAATTCTTCTACAAGATGATACTACTCCAAATACAACCAGAGAGGGCCTTGAACGTATACTTTCTTCAAGCAACCTATTACTTAATATTATTAATGATATTTTAGATTTTTCCAAAATCGAAGCCGGAAAACTAAGTATCTCAGCTTTGCAATATAAAGTTGCAGATTTAATAAGCGAGTCAATACAATTAAACTCAGTTCGTGTGATAGATAAACCAATTAATTTTATCGTAGAGGTTGACGAAAACATCCCTGCTGTTCTTATTGGCGATGAGTTACGCATCAAACAAGTCCTTAATAACCTATTGTCTAATGCAGTAAAGTATACTGACAAAGGTGAAGTAAAACTATCAGTTACTAGTGAACCACTTCCAGGCAGTAATGATTCGGTTACTTTAATTTTCAAAGTAAAAGATACCGGTTGTGGTTTATCGGAAAAGCAAATTGAAAAAGTTTTTGATGAGTATTCACGATTCACCAATCAAACCGGAGTATCAATCGAAGGAACAGGTCTTGGTCTTGCAATAACTCAGCAGCTCATTAACCTAATGAATGGTACAATCTCTGTAGAAAGTATACTAGAAAAAGGTTCAACATTTACAGTTCGACTAACACAAAGATTCCGTGATAAAACTACATTAGGTCTTGCAATAACAACAAAACTTAACAATTTGGATTTCATTGATAACAGAAAAGAACGTCGTGAAGGTGTCCGAGATATCATGCCATACGGTAAGGTCTTAGTAGTTGATGATGTTGAAGTTAACCGTTATGTTGCAATGGGAATACTAAATATGTTCAAATTGCAAGTTGAGCTTGTTGAAAGTGGTTATGAAGCAATTCAAAAAATAAAAGACGGAAATGTATATGACCTTATTTTTATGGATCATATGATGCCCGGTATTGATGGAATTGAAACTACAGACATTCTCCGTTATATGGGATATGACAAGCCAATTGTAGCAATTTCTGCGAATGCTTTTGCGGAGCAAATAAACGTGTTCCTTAGAAGTGGTTTTGATGATTTTATTGCAAAACCAATAGATATACGAGAGTTAACTGTTTTGTTAAACCGTTTTATACGTGATAAACAAACACCGGAAGTTCTTGAAGCTGCTCGTGTTGCTCAGGTAGAAACTCTCGCTGAAGATGAAGAGAATAATAATTCTACAGGAATTCTTACAGATGTAGAAATAGACGGATTGGACATACAAAGAGGATTAGCAAGGTATGCAAATGATGAGTTAGCTTATATGAAAATCCTCAAATCTTATGTATCAAGTTTATCATCAATGCTTGATATTGTTGCTAGTTATAGTATATCCAATCTCCACGAGTATAAAATAAGAGTCCACGGTATAAAAGGAGCAAGCTATGACATTTTTGCTAACACTATAGGTTTGCTTGCTGAAAAACTCGAAAAAGCTGCAATAACTGAAGATATTAAGTATATTGATGAAAATAATCAACCATTTATTGATGCGGTGCAAAGTTTGATGAATAAGATAAACGAAATAATATCATTATTTGATGATAATACTCAAAAACAACTTGTTGATAAACCTGACAAAGCAGTGCTTTTAGAGCTTGCCAAAGCTTGTAGTGTTTATAGTATGGATGGTGTTGATAACGCAATAACTAAGCTTGATAAATATAACTATAAAATTGATGAAGACCTCGTAGTTTGGTTAAAAGAAGAAGTAAATATGATGAACTTCTCTGCAATTGAGAAGCGAATCAATGAATACTTATCACAATAACAGTATATTTTAGGTGGGGGGTTTTTAAAATATCTTTATTAAATTGTACAAAATGTAATAATGAAGTACCAACCGGTATTACATCTTGCCCGAATTGCAAAGCTGCGATTGTACAGAGTGAGTTGCAAAAACATGATGATATTAAAGCTCATTTAGAACACGAGCATGAACTTGAGTATGAGTTAATTAAGTATCAATTAACAAACTCTGCTCTAGGAATTGGAATGTGGGATGCAACTATTATTCAAAATGACCCATTTAACCCAAACAACACCTTTATATGGTCTGATGAGTTAAGAAAGATGTTGGGTTTTGAAGACGAACAGGACTTCCCAAATGTATGGAACAGTTTTTTAGCAAGAGTTCATCCGGAGGATTTGGACGCTGCTTACGAAACATATACAGCACATATTTTTGATAGTACAGGTAAATCACCATTTAGTGTTGAGCATAGAATAATGCTAAAAAATGGAGAGTACATATATGTACATGCTTTTGGAGCTACTCAAAGAGATAAAGATGGTAACCCAATAAGATTTGTCGGTGCATTAAGAAATATTGATGAAGAAATTAAACTACAAAAAGCCGTTGAATATCGCGATAAATTGCTTAGTGCAACTAATAAAATGTCCGGTTTACTACTCAACTCTGATACTCAATCATTTAACTCACGATTAGCATTAGGTATGAATCTGGTTGCAGATGCCGCTAAAATTCATGAAATCTATTTATGGCAAAATAAAGTAGTAGACAATGAACTATATTGCTTCCAAATCTTTGAATGGTCACAACATAAAACTACATTTGTTGATGATTCTCTAACTTGTTCTTATGATAAAGAACTACCGGGATGGAAAGAAATTTTATCAAGTGGAAATTCAATAAATAGTATCGTTGAGGATATGCCAAAAGAGGTTCAAGGTCATTTCACCAATACAGTTTCAACTTTAGTTATTCCAATATTTATTGAGTATAAGTTTTGGGGTATAGTTGGATTTTCTGATTATCATAATAAACGTGCTTTTTCAAAAGAAGATGAAGTTATACTAACATCCGCCGGCATAATTATCGCCAATGCTTTTATTCGTAATAAAATGATTCAAGACATTGTTGAAGCAAACAACATAGCCAATGAAGCAACTATACTCAAAAATAATTCTCTTAGATCACTAGACAATATTCTAAACAGTATGGATGTTCCTATTTATGTATCTGTTCCTGATACCGGCGAGATTTTGTTTGTTAATGATTGGCTTAAAAGAGCATTTAACATTCAAGGTGATGAAGCAATTGGAAAATTCTGTTATAAGGTTTTTCGTAATTTAGATGAAATGTGCAGTTTCTGTCCATGTTTTCAACTAAAAGACGATCCAAGTAAGCTGATAGTATGGGACGAGTACATACCGGAAATTGGTGCTCATATTCGTCACTCTGACTGTTTAATTGATTGGTCAGACGGTCGTAAAGTGCATCTACAATATGCAACTGATATAACTTCATTGGTAAGTGCGACTGAAGTAGCAAAATCTGCAAGCCGTGCAAAAAGTGATTTTCTATCAAATATGAGTCATGAAATCCGCACACCTCTAAATGTTATTGTTGGTATGTCCACAATAGGAACTGATGCTGAAGACATAGATAGAAAAAATTATGCATTAAACAATATTCATGAAGCTTCAAAACACTTACTGAGAATAGTAAATACAGTTCTTGATATGGCAAAAATCGAAGCAGGTAAGTTAGAGCTTTCTTATTCTGCTTTTGATTTTAGAAAAACCATAAATATGATAGTAGCTTTAGTACGATTTAAAGCTGATGAAAAAAATCATGAGCTCACTGTAGATATTGATGACAAAATTCCAGCTATAGTTGTTGGTGATGACCAGTTAATTGCTCAAGTTATAACTAACATTCTATCTAACTCTATAAAGTTCACACCTCCCGGAGGCAAAATTAATCTAAATATACGTTTAATAAACGAAGTTGACGATACTTTCGAACTCCAAATAGAAGTGAAGGATAATGGTATTGGAATATCTGCTGACCGCAAGGATACGTTGTTTAACTCTTTTGAACAAGCAGAAAAAGGTATAAAACGCGAGTATGGTGGAACAGGTCTTGGGCTTACTATTGCAAAGCGTATAATAAATAAAATGGGTGGAGATATTAGTGTTGAATCAGAGCTAAATAAAGGTGCAACCTTTACATTTAACGTTTTTGTTAAGCGTTATATTGAAAGTGAAGATGATTGTTTAAATGATAATAATGCAAATGATTTAAGTGCTTCAGATGAAATCATATTTAAAGATAAAGCTATTCTTATTGTAGAAGATATTGATATTAATCGCGAGATTGTTACGGCTTTACTGCAAGACAAAGGTTTTATTATTGACCATGCAGAGAATGGCAGACAAGCTCTGGAAATGATTGAAGCAAATCCTGATAAATATGATGTTATCTTTATGGATTTGCAAATGCCGTACATGTGTGGTCTCGAAGCGACTATTAAAATTCGTAAATTGCCGGCTATTAAAAACAGAGAAAGAAAGCTCTGGATAGTAGCAATGACTGCAAATATTTTCAAAACAGATATTGAAGCTTGTTTAAATGCAGGCATGGACAACCACACAGGAAAACCTGTAGACAGAGATATTGTTTTGAACATACTTCGTGAGTATTTGCGGTAAAGTGTGGTGAGCACGATGATAAATTTTGCTACATCCTCATTTTTTGTATAAATCTATCTCCATTTTATGGTAGTTTCTGAATCCTGAATTGTGTCAAAGTTTAGAGAAAATCTGATGCGACCGGGATTTAATCCTGTCGTTTTTATATCACCATTAAAATTTGATATATCTTGTCTTATTTCTGTACCATCCAGTAAACCATCTTGTGATATGATCAGTATTATTTCTCCACTGTTACTGGAGCTATTTACATTAATAGAAGCTAAATCATCAGCAGTTAGATTAAATGTGCGATTACGAGTACCTCTATCGGCAGAATCGACAGAAATAGTGAATATTCCATCTGCGCTGCTCTCTTTTACATTTTTGGCCATTCTCCATGTTGAACTATTTGGGCCATCGAAACACGCAGTAACAGTAACCATTACAGCAAGTAACATAATAATTGCTAAAAC
>JAITFR010000106.1 GCA_031281255.1 Oscillospiraceae bacterium | reverse complement strand
GAACATTTATATCCTTATATGAACCTGACATGCTATCTTTTCCGCCAATTGCAGGTATACCAAGCTTTTCTTGTGCGAGAAATGCTCCCATAAGTGCCGAGTAGGGTTTACCCCAGCTTTCTGCAGTTGTTAATCTTTCAAAATATTCTTGAAAGCTTAATCTTATCTTTTGGTAGTCACCACCCATTGTCACAATTTTTGTTACTGATTCAATAACCGCATACATTGCAGCATGGAATGGACTTTCATATCCTAATGTTGGGTTATATCCCACAGTCATAAGTGTACCAAAGGTTGTGTCCCCTTCAATAAGTGGCAAACGCATCGCAAGCCCTTGCTCGGGAGTTTTTTTATATTTTCCTCCAAACGGAGCAAATACAGTAACTCCACCTGCTACAAAATCAAATTGGTCAGCTATGATTTTTTGAGAACAGGCATTTAACTCAGCGAGATTGTTAAGCCACTTTTGTTTAAGGGGTTGTGTATCAAGTACAGAATGATGGTGAACTGTAGGGGATTGTGTATCAATTGCAGAATGATGGTGAACTGTAGGGGATTCCGTATCAAGTACGGAATGACGATGAATTATTGGTGCTTTTACGGTCACATTTGCTTTTTGTCTTATACCACCTGAGTTTAAGAAATCGCTACTCATATCTACAATGGTATCTCCTAACCATGTCATAACAATTCTATTTTTATCAGTGACCTCTGCGATTTTTACTGCAATTAAGTTTTCTATTGTTGCTTCATTGATAAAAGCTTCGAGATTTTTTTCATCTAAAACTACTGCCATTCGTTCCTGTGATTCTGATATAGCAAGCTCCGTGCCATCAAGACCGGGGTACTTAACAGGCACTTTATCCAAGTTTATGTTTAAACCGTCTGCAAGCTCACCAACTGCAACAGAAACACCACCTGCTCCAAAATCATTACATTTTTTTATCATTTTTGATACAAAAGGTTTACGAAACAATCTGATTATATTTCGTTCAATTATAGGGTTTCCTTTTTGTACCTCTGCTCCGCCTTTTATCAAGGTTTCTTCATCTTGTTCTTTTGATGAACCTGTTGCTCCACCACAACCGTCTCGTCCTGTTTTTCCACCAACCAACACTATTACATCTCCGTGTTTTGGTTTTTCTCTGGTAACATTTTCTTTTTGTACTGCTCCAATAATAGCACCACACTCTAAGCGTTTCGCCTTAAACCCTTGGTCGTAGTATTCGTTAAGATACCCTGATGCAATCCCTATTTGGTTTCCATAAGAGCTATATCCATCAGCGGCAGTTCTTGTGATTTTTCTTTGTGACAGCTTACCTTGTTGAGTATCTTTAATTGGTTCTCTTGGGTCTGCACTACCTGTAACTCTCATCGCTCCATATACAAAAGCACGACCTGAGAGTGGGTCACGTATTCCACCACCAAGACAAGTTGCAGCTCCACCAAAGGGTTCAATCTCTGTCGGATGGTTGTGTGTCTCGTTTTTGAACATCACAAGCATATCAACCGGTTTACCATCTATTGTTGCTGTAGCATTTATACTACAAGCGTTGACCTCATCGGTTAGCTCCATGTCAGCCAGTTTTCCGTTTTTTATTTGCTTCTTCATCTGCATGGTCGCAATATCCATAAGACACAGTGGTCTATTGACATTCCCATACACATATTGATGTGCTAGTTCATATAATTCTTGTGCTTGTTTTAAACCGATGTTATATTTGCTTTCCTCTACTTGAATATTCTCTAAAATTGTCATAAAGGTACTGTGTCGGCAATGGTCTGACCAATACGTATCAAGAACCTTCATCTCTGTAGCTGTAGGGTCACGGTTTTCTTTGTTAAAATAATCCTTGCAAAAGTTTAAGTCATCTATATTCATAGCAATACCAAACTTCTTAGCAAGTGCTAAAAGCTTTGTATCATTTGCTTTTATAAAACCATCAACTTTTGCAATCTTATCAGGCTTTGAATATTCATAAGCCTTTGTAAATGATAGTGGTATCTCACGCATTTCCAGCGGATTGACATAATAGGTTTTTATGGTTTCAAAGTCAGCTTCTGTTAAATCTCCATATAGAGCAATTTGTTTAAAGGTCCTGACAACAGGTTCAGATTTTGGCTCTAACAGACGTAACAACAGTGTTGCCGAGTCTTCACACTGGTTATATTGCCCAACAGCAGAGGTAATTGCAAAAACAAACGCAGCTTCATTCAGATTTGGAAGTTCATCATAAACATCATCTTGTCCCGGTTCTGAGAAAACTGCGGTCTTAGTTTTATTTATATTTTTTACATTTTCTATATCGTATCCGTTGAGAATACGCACTTTTGTGATTTTTGATATACCAAGAACATCTTTTATTTCATGCAGCATATACCTTTCGCTTAGTCGAAAAGGTTCTCTTTTCTCGACCAGTAAACGTGTCATGCTTGTCTCCTACAACACTTGATTAATCATCACCTACATAATAACACACACATATTGTGCACGTCAATTGTACACTATACCAAATATAGTGGTACATTTTGTATTTTCTATGTAAAAAGTGTTATATCCTTATATTTTTTATCATTTTTAGCATAAATCTTCATTAATTCTTAAGAATTACAGTTGCTAGTTTGTAAGATTTACAGTTTATTCTTACTGCAAAAGAAAGGATGTGGTATACTTATGAACAGTTTTACTTCGTAAACTATTAATGCATAAAGCTTATTGAGAGGTCTAAATATGACAAATGTTCTAATTTGCGATGATGATAAGGAAATAGCTGCTGCTGTTTCGATTTATCTAACTAACGAAGGTTACAAAACACATCTTGCGTATGACGGTATAGAAGCTTTACAAATTCTTGAAAAGAATGACATTAAGCTAATAATTATGGATATTATGATGCCGAGAATGGATGGACT
>JAITFR010000220.1 GCA_031281255.1 Oscillospiraceae bacterium | reverse complement strand
TCATATCTGATATGTGACCTTATTGGTCTAAAAGCATTGGATGCTAAAACCAATAAAGAGCTTGGTTTTATTTCTGAGGTCTTAACATTACCTGCACATAATGTGTATGTAATAAAAGGCAAAAAAGAACGGTTAGTACCGGCAGTTTCTGAGTTTGTAGTTGAGACAAATATATCAAATGGATATATTAAGTTTAATCTAATTGAAGGTTTATAATTATAGAGGGTTTATGATTATTGATATTATGACATTATTCCCTGATGTTGTTGGGGATATGTTATGTGAAAGTATTTTAGGGCGTGGACAAGAGCGTGGTTTTATTAAAATTATATGCCACCAGATTCGTGATTTTACAACCAACAAACAACGTCAAGTTGACGATTATCCTTATGGTGGTGGACGAGGATGTATAATGCTTGCCGAGCCGCTTTATAACTGTTGGAAACATACTTGCGACGAAGCAGGAAAAAGCATACACACCATTTATCTAACTCCCTCCGGGAAAACTTTTACCCAAAATGATGCCAAACGATTGCAATCAACTTATGACAGAATCATATTAGTTTGTGGCAGGTATGAAGGAGTTGACGAGCGTTTTATAGAAACCTGTGTTGACGAAGAAATCTCAATTGGCGATTATGTTCTGACCGGTGGTGAAATCCCTGCAATGGTTGTAGCAGATGCTGTTTGCCGTTTAGTGCCGGGTGTTCTTCCTGATGACGAGTGCCTGATTGATGAAAGTCACTGGGCAGAAAAGCTTGAATATCCGCAGTACACCAGACCTGAAACATGGATGGATAAATCTGTTCCTGAGGTTTTGCTCTCAGGTCATCATAAAAACATTGAAAAATGGAAAAAAGAACAATCATTGCTAAGGACAAAAACACGCCGCCCGGATTTGTATGAGAAGCTGATAGGGACTAGGGAGTAGGGAAAATAGGAATAATGAAAATTAGCGAACGATTTAGCGTAGTAAAATCAGAGATTGTTATCGAAATTGAGGATAAGAGCGAGCACTGTTTGAGCGAAGCGAGTTTGCGAAGCTCCCGAAATGAGATTTACAGTCTCTTTTTACGCAGTGACTAGTGAGCATTTTTATTATTTCTATTTTTACTAAGAAATCTCTTCCCTCTTTAGCTAATTTATGATTTATGCATTTAATATATTTGGAACATTTATTAAATCTCTCCGTCTTATATGTATCATAATTTTTTCAGAAAGTGGGTTAATGAAATGAAAAAGAAAGTATTAATAATTATCAGCATAGTTTTTATTCTAGTAATCGCTTCGGCTTGCGCCAGTGATGGTGCTAACCATTCACCGGAAACAGCTTCCAGTCTTGGATTGATTAATTCCCAAAGCCACAGAGGTGATTGGGATGATGTAGACGCTCCTTCGAATATGCCGGGATCAGATATAGCAATGGGTTTTCATGGAGATATAACCCCTGATGACGGTGCTGCAAGGAGAGCTTCTAGTACCGGTGGAGCTGCAAGTAGTGGATCAACAACAGCATTAACCAGTCAATCTTCTGATGGTCTTGCAGAAAAAATTATCTACTCAGTTTGGGCAGAAATAGAAACCCGTGAATTTGATGATACCATCAGCAAAATCACCTCTTTGATTGCGGCTAATGGTGCATTTATCGAAAGCTCTAACGTAAGAGGTATAAACCTTGAATCACAACATTATGGTTGGTTTGAGCGACGTAATGCCAACTACACAATCCGTGTGCCGGCAGATAGACTTGACACAATGGAATCAAGTCTTGACACACTTGGTAATGTTATTAACTCGAATAGAAATGCAACAAATGTAACATCACAATTTCTTGATACAGAAGCCAGAGTTAATTCACTTTTAGTACAAGAGGAACGTTTGCTCGATATGCTTAGCAAAACAGAGCGTATAGCAGACCTTATTTCTATTGAAGAGCGTATATCTAATGTACGTTATCAAATCGAATGGAATCAAACAATGCTTAATAACTGGCAACGTCAAGTTGATTACAGTTATCTAACACTAAGTATCATGGAGGTTCTTGAATACACAGAGCCACCACCACCTGCAAATCCAGGCTATTGGGAAAGAGTAGGTAATGGTTTTATGAACACACTGCGTAGTGTTGGCAGCTTCTTCACAACATTGTTTGCAGGTATAATAATGGCAGTACCATTACTGATTATTCTTGGAATTATTGCAATAATTGTACTTGTAATTGCAAAAAGACACATACGCAAAAATCGTAAAAAACTTGAGCAATTAAATGCATCTTATTATGCTACACAACCGTCTGCACCAACACAGGAAGCACAAGAGAAACAAGAGTGATAGAGTTAGGCAACATTATTATTTGAAAATAAGAGTAACAACGAAGCCAAGTCAGGTAAGATTGACTTGGCTTTTTGTTATGATACCAACTCACCTACTGAGTAGTATAAAATGACGTTCTATAGTAAACATAAACTCAGAACTTGGATTTACTCCAAGAACTCTGGCTAACATATAAATTGTTGGTGTACTAAAACAATTTCTGCAAAAATCATTACCAATTGGTACAACACAATCATGAACATAAATCACATCATCACGATTAATATAACGTAAAATAACAAAACCCCTGTCAATATACTTTCTATTAAAATCACTAAATGTGAACTCACTATCATCACCATAAGTCCTTCGCAGAGTTCCTCTAAAAAACTGCTCTATAATCTCAACAGATGTTACAACACCATTAGCATTTCGTTTAACATCTGTTATCAAAATAACATGGTCACCTGCTCTATTTAGTGCATCTCCAACTTGTAAATCTTGAATATTGTTACCCATATCTTTTGCAACGGTGGATAATGAGCTTGTCATAATACGTTTTTCAAGCCCCCAAGCCCATGAAACAAAAGCGCTACAATCCAATGAAAAAAATGGTGATTTAGATACATAAATACTAAACTCCGAAGATGAATCTAATGACAATATCAGGTTTATCATGCCGTTATAATCAAGATCCGGATATAACTCTTGTAGTCCGCTGAGTTCTCCTCTTACATCTTGTATTCTTAAAGTTTGTGTTGTGTACAAACGGCTGTTAATATTTCTTGTTTCACGTAAAAACTCATCAAATGACATATTTATTGGAACATAATTTTCTTCTCTTGGAAAACCATACGGTAAACCTTGAACAACTTGCCCTGCTGTATAAACCCCTCTATTATCAAGCATGTTAATATTCTTCAGTGGTGTCCATCTTAGCTCAAAAACTTGTCTTGCTCGTAAAACTATATTTTTTTGTCCTGAAGAAAGTTGCGTTTCTTCTAATATATTCTGACTACTTTCCGGATTACTGCTTTGGTTTTCAAAAAGTGTATTTTGTTCAGGTATACTAAAAGATAGAATTATAGGTAATAAAAAAGATAATAATACTACAATTATACCTTTTGATATTATCAAGTTAATAGATTTTTTTATCATTGGAGTAAAAGATTCTTCACGCTCTCTGCTTTGCAGATAACGTTCAGAATGACAAGTAATATAGAACATTTGTTTTAAGCTAAACATTCCTTAACCTCTGCTAATAAATACAATGAACCTAATACACAGATAATACCATCATCGCCTGCTCTTTCCTTTGCCATTGAAATTGCTTCTGCAACTGTATCACAAGCAATCATATCTGCATGTGTAAACTCAATAATCAAAGCATCATGATTTGCAAGGTTTATCATTGCTTTAAGCGTTTCGGCATCCATAGCTCTGGGATTATTTGGTTTAACTGTAAAAAATACTTCTGAGTTTGGCAAAAGGTATCTCATCATTTTTTTTACATTTTTATCAGCCATAACCCCCACAATATAGATAATTTTCTTACTCCCAAAATGAGTATTTAAACTCTCTACAGTTGCTTTTATTCCTTGCTCATTATGAGCACCGTCCAAAATTATTATTGGTTTTTTACTGACAATTTCAAATCTACCCAACCACTTTACATTGGCTATTCCGCTTTTAAT
This sequence comes from Oscillospiraceae bacterium, assembly GCA_031281255.1. Taxonomy (GTDB): domain Bacteria; phylum Bacillota; class Clostridia; order Oscillospirales; family Oscillospiraceae; genus WRMH01. The sequence goes on along the minus strand of JAITFR010000220.1, from coordinate 4,352 downwards.
ATCATCATCAGAAATCTTATAACCTTTAGTGCGTAATATTTCCAGTGCTGTTATTGCCATTGTGACGTTATACGGCTGGTAAGCTCCGGCAAGCGGTACAAATATCCTTCCATAAGGTGCAAGATTAAACTTTACACCATCAAGTGAAAACTTTTGTTTTGAAATTCGTGAGAAATCTACTTTTTTGAGATTAGCCTCACGACTTTCTGCAATCTTTTCAAAAACCTCTGTTACTTCGTTACCAATAAACTCATTTTCGTTATCATAAATCAGAACATCAGAGCCTTTTTTTATTATCCCTGCTTTTTCAAAAGCTATCTTTTTTAGTGTATCTCCAAGCTCTTTTATATGGTCAAATCCAATTGATGTTATAACCGCAAGCTCCGGAGTTTCAATAACATTTGTTGAGTCAAGTCTTCCGCCCAATCCAACCTCAAGCACCACAATATCACACTTTTTATGTAAAAAATACATCATTGCCAGTGCTGTTATCATTTCAAACTCTGTAGGTAGGTCGGTCATAGCATCTGCAAACGGACGTATTTTCTCTACCATTTGTTGAAGCTCATCATCAGTGATATTTTCACCATTAACTTGCATTCGCTCATTAAAACTCAGTATATACGGTGAAGTATAAAGTCCTGTAACATAACCTGCTTGTTGCAAAACTGCCGCAATACAAGCAGATGTTGAACCTTTCCCATTAGTTCCGGCAACATGAACAAACTTGAGCTTCTTTTCGGGATTTCCGAGCTTTTTAAGAAGCTCTTGAGTACGTTCAAGTCCGGGCTTGCTCCCCTGCCACTTAACGCTATGAATATATTTTAATGTCTCTTTAATGCTCATAATAGCATTATAACACATTTTATGATATAGTGTATTAAGATTAAGGACTATGGAGTAAAGGACTCTTATGCCCTCTTTAGCAAAGAGGGTGCCCTCCGCAGAGGGCGGGTGATTTGTTATGAGAACTTAGATAGTAGAAAGTAGAGAAAGTATATGATATCGGAGAAGATGATAAAACTTACGGAAAGCAACAGCGTTATCCGTGCAATGTTTGAGGAAGGCAACAGGCTTGCATCAACTTATGGGCGTGAAAATGTGTATGATTTTAGCCTTGGAAATCCCAGTATTCCCTCACCTGCTTCTGTAAATAAGTCAATAATAGATATAGTAAATGCGGAAGACTCTGTAGCACTGCATGGATATATGAGTAATGCAGGATATCCACATGTGCGTGAGTTGCTAGCAGATTCATTAAATGAAAGATTTGACACGAAATTTACTCTGAAAAACATTATAATGTCAGCAGGTGCTGCAGGTGGGTTAAATGTTGTATTAAAAACTTTGTTAAATCCGGGTGATGAGATTATTGTAATTTCGCCGTTTTTTGTAGAATATAGAAATTATGTAAATAATTTTGACGGAAACCTTGTGATTGTACCTGCTTGTAAAAATACATTTCAGCCTGATGCACAAGCTATTAGCGATGCAATTACACCAAAAACAAAAGCGATAATATTAAACTCACCAAACAATCCAACAGGAGTTGTTTACAATAAAGATTCAATCCAAAAAGTAGCAACAGTTCTCGAAGAAAAATCCAAAGAATACGGTGAACCAATATATTTAATCTCCGATGAGCCATATCGTGAGTTAGTTTATGATGATGTTCCTGTACCATTTCTAACAAAATATTACAAAAATACAATTATCTGTTACTCATGGTCAAAATCACTTTCTCTACCGGGGCAACGTATTGGTTATATAATAATTCCAAGCGAAATCGACGATTATGAGCTTATATTTAGTGCAGCAGAGATTGCTACCAGAATACTCGGGTTTGTTAATGCACCTGCTCTGATTCAAAGAGTTGTTGCAAGATGCTTAGACGATCAAACAGATATTGCCACTTATGATACAAACCGGATGCTTTTATATGAAGCTTTAAAAAGTTATGGATTTGATGTTCTTTATCCACAGGGAGCGTTTTATCTTTGGGTAAAAACGCCCAAAGACGACAAGGATTTTGTAGCAGCAGCAAAGAATTATAGAATATTAATTGTACCCGGCTCTGCATTTGGTTGCCCCGGATATGCACGGATTGCATACTGCGTTTCAAAAGCACAAATCCAGCGCTCTCTCCCGGCATTTATTAAATTAGCAGAAGAGGTATTGTGATTGACTGTCATCCTGAGTGAAACGAAGGATCTTAACAAAATTGAGAAAAAGATTCTTCACTTCGTTCAGAATGACAGATATAGCAAGATATTTTTTCATCTAGTGACTCTAATACAACTCACATTGGAGATAAATTATAATGAATGACAAAAAAACTATTTTATCAGGAATTCAACCAAGCGGTGCTTTGACACTTGGCTCTTATTTAGGAGCGATAAAAAACTGGGTCAAGTTAAGTGATGAGTATGATTGTTTTTATATGATAGTTGATATGCACGCAATTACATCAAGGCAAGAACCATCTGTTTTACGAAAAACGCCGTTTGAACAGCTTGCACAATACATTGCCTGCGGACTTGACCCTGATAAAAACACACTTTTTATACAAAGTCATGTGCCAGCACATGCACAGCTTGCGTGGGTGCTTAACTGCTACACAATGTTTGGCGAGCTAAGCCGTATGACTCAGTTTAAAGATAAATCCGGTAAAAATGTAAACAATATAAATGCAGGACTTTTTACATATCCTGCGTTACAAGCTGCAGATATTTTACTCTACCAAGCAGATTTGGTGCCGGTCGGAGCAGATCAAAAGCAACACATCGAGCTAACTCGTGATATTGCAGTTCGATTTAACGGAATATATGGAGATGTTTTTAAGCTGCCTGAGCCATATATACCAACAGTTGGAGCAAGAATTATGGATTTACAAGCTCCAACAAACAAGATGTCAAAATCCGAGATAAACGATGGTGGTTGCATTTTAATGATGGATAAACCCGAAGATATTAAACGAGCATTTAAACGAGCCGTAACCGATAGTGAGACAAGCATACGATATGATATCGAAAACAAACCCGGTATATCAAATCTTATGCAGATTTATTCGGTCTGTACGGGAAAAAGTTTTGATGAAATCGAAAAAGAGTTTGCTGGAAAAGGTTATGGTGATTTTAAGAACTGTGTCGGTGAAACTGTAGTTGAAATGTTCCGTCCAATTAGAGAAGAAGCTACAAGACTGTTGGCTGATAAAGCATATCTTGAAAATATTTTCAAAAATGGTGCTGAAAAAGCGTCTTATGTCGCAAATAAGACGCTTCGTAAGGTGTATAAAAAAGTTGGTTTCATAGAAAAAACTTAAATAATAAAGTCCTCTTTAGATAAATTTTTAGTATTTAGATTTCCTGCAAACTCCGGTTCACGTTTTGTTGGCTCATAAGCAAATGCATTGCAGTCTCCTTCAACAGACATGATTCCACGCTTTTTGCATGCTATTTCGTTTTGTCCGATGTTTACGCCAAACACACAATATGAGCAACTCGGTTCTATTTTTTTATTAAAAAGCATATTTACTATTCTCTACTTTCTACTTTATTATAACAAATCACCCGGCTCTGCGGAGCTAACTTTTTTACTAAAAAGGGTTTAAAAGAAACTTTCATAAATCGTCAAGATTCAAATCACCCGCCCTCTGCGGAGGGCACCCTCTTTGCTAAAGAGGGCATAAGAGTTCTGTTCTCTATTCCCTACTATACCATATTTCTTTCACAATATGCAAATATTGTGCATTTGCTACATTTTGGATTTCGAGCAGTGCAAACAACTCTACCATGTAATACAAGGCGATGACAAAAGGCTGTCGACTTATCAGGAGGAATTATCTCTCGCAATTCCGTCTCGATTTTTACAGGGTCTTTGGTTTTTACGAGACCGATACGATTTGTTATTCTTATGCAATGAGTGTCAACTACTATCGAAGGTTTTCCAAATAAATCACCGAGCATAAGATTTGCCGTTTTTCGCCCAACGCCGGGTATTCTTAGAAGCTTCTCCATTGTGTCAGGAACTTTTCCATCATATTCACCAACTAACGTTGCTGCTGCCATAACAATATCTCTTGCTTTTGTTTTGTAGAAACCGCAAGAATGAATGATGTCTTCAAGCTCTGTAATATCTGCCGTTGCGATTTCCTCAAGCGTTTGATAACGTTTAAATAACACCGGTGTAATAAGATTTACACGAGCATCCGTGCATTGAGCAGACAGACGTGCCGCAAACAACAGCTCGTAATCTTTTTTATACGTTAGGGCACAAATAGGGTTCAGATAAGTTTCTTCAAGTGTTTTGATAATTTGTAAAATATTAATCATATTTATATTTTAACATTTTTG
>JAITFR010000162.1 GCA_031281255.1 Oscillospiraceae bacterium | reverse complement strand
ACTTAGATACAATTAATCGTGATGTAATTATTAAATTATTAATGGAGTTAAATGAAGAGGGGAAAACAGTTATTCTTGCTACACATGATTTTGATTTAGCAAAAAATTGCAGCGTTATTATTGAATTGTAGACATATTTCCATAAAAAACTCTTTCAAAATTTTTAGGTATGTTACTTTTCTTCAGAAATAAAAATAGGGCAAGCGACCTTCTAATCTTGCTGTTTATGATATGTTAAGATATTATCCACTCTTACTCTAACTCAAATATCAACCATGCTTCCAGTGACATGTCAGTGCAGATGTCGATTTTTCCGCTGTGTTGACGCTCTATTGAAGCACCACTCGTTATTATTATAACACCTCTTTTCTCTTCAATATCATAAATAAACTGTGAAAAAATACCAAAAGAACTGCCGGTGTGCCAATATAAACCTTCATCAGGAATAAACTCACCCACAGAGTAACGAGTGCCTAAACCTTGTCTATATCCGTTACCCTCAACACTTGCAATATGTATTTCTTTCACTGAGTTTTCAGATAATATCCGCACACTGTTTGATACACCATTATCAAATAACATCATTAGTATTCTTGCGTAATCAAGAGCACTAATTGTTAGATTACCTTGAGCAAGATGCAAATCGTGACCTAAAGTGCTTGACTCTTTTACATCAAGTTGTGCTTGTACCGAACGTGAAACAGTATGATCATCACTATAAATAATAGCAATATTAGATGTGTCGTATAAATTGCGAGGTACATACGCAGCATCTATACCCATTGGATCAAAAATTACTTCACGAGCCATTGTGTCAAGCGAAGTACCATATATTCTCTCACACAATGCACCAAGTATTGCATAACCAAAATTAGAATACTCAAATACAGAACCGGGTTGGCTTCTTCTAAATGTCATTCCATTATCAATTACATAACGTACAGATTCTGTTGAATCTCTGTCACGCGATTCAATAAACATATTTGAATCAAAAATCGAAGAAGTATGTTGCATTAACATTCGTGCCGTAATTTGCATATCCGGAAAATGTTGATTTCTAACTTCAAAACCTAAGTAAGTTGATATATCAGTATCTAAATCTAAAAAATCATTATCCACCAGGGTCATTGCACAAATTACAGTTAACAACTTTGAAAGTGAAGCAATCCGATACTTGGTATCCATATCTATTCTGCGATTTTGCTGAACATCCGCATATCCATACTCATATGTATGATACACACCTAATTCACCATCAATAGCAACAAGACTAACTGCTACTGCACCAAAATTATTTGCAATAGCTCTAAGTTCGCGGTTTATATCAGGGTGTGTTACTGATATAGATGTCACTATGTCATCACGTGGGTCAAATATATCATCCGGGTCATCATCACCATTATCATCAGGGTCATTTAAATCATCAGGGTCATCATCACCATTGGCATCATTTAGGTCCGGTGAAACATCTTCTGCCGGTGGTGGAGTATAATCAGGGAGTTCCCAACCGGTTAAAAATCTTGACACAACAAAAAACCATGGAACTACGCCAAGTCCTAAAATAAGAACCAATAATATCACTATTAGTAATGTTTTGCCATCTCTATTTTTCATTCTAATAATCCATCCCTTTGCTTAATCCATAATCTTCTGCGGTGTGAAGTTTATAAAATCTGAAGATACCAATTCGTAGTTGATTCCATCAATTATTCCTAACACAGCACTCTTGTGACCATAGTTATGTAAATGCGCATATACACAAACTTTTACATCATACTCGTTCATTAGTGGTATAAGATTGCAATAATCTTTTCCTTTTGTTATAGGTGGATAGTGTAAGAAACAAATTTTTGTTTCTGCATTTTTTGCGGCTTCCAGAGACGAACGTAACCGCATATTTTCTCTGGTTGCTATCTTTATATTTTCTTCTGATGAAAAATCATCTTCACACATCCAGCCTCTTGTGCCACATATTGCTACTTCATTATAATAATAACAGTTATTGTTTAATATTTTAATACTTTTTATTTTATTTTCTTCAAAAAATGCATTCATTTTTGAAATTGTATTCCACCAATAATCATGATTTCCTTTTAATATGATTTTTTCACCGGGTAAAGCATCAATAAACTTAAAATCTTTTATACTCTCATCTAACGACATCCCCCACGATATATCACCGCATAAAACAGTTATGTCTGTTGATTCTAATGATTCAAAACCTAATTTAATCCTATTTACATAATCAAACCAACCATCACCGAACACTTCCATTGACTTGTTACTATTAAACGATAAATGCAAATCACCTATTGCATACAATGCCAAAATATTATCCTCCAAGAAACTCCAGTACTGCTGTATTCATTTCATCTTTTTTTATTGATTTATTAAACCGTATATTAGCATTTTTTAACCGCTCTATTGGTTTAGGCACCGTTACTCCGGTAACCTTATGCAGTTCATCAATAGCTTTTATACCGTCACTTACATTAGCTTGTCCAAGTGCTTCTAATACACTTTCACAAAACTTATATGGACTGGCTGTTGCTACAATTACTGTTGGTGTTTCGTCATTACTTATATTTCTATATGTTTGTAATGCATTATAAGCAACCGCTGTATGTGTATCAATCAAATAATTATGTCTATCAAAAACATTTTTAATTGCTTTTTTCGTATCTTCTTCATAAGAGAAACCGGAAGCGAATATTTCTTTTATTTTGTTTTGCATAGTAAACGGCACCGTATAACTGCCTTTCTTTGCTAACTCATTCATATAGGTAGATATAATGTCTCCGTTTTTATCTGACATCTCAAATAATAATCTTTCCAAATTACTTGAAACCAGTATATCCATTGACGGAGAAATTGTTGTAAAAAATGTCCTCTTTTTATCGTAAACACCTGTATTTATAAACTGTGTTAAAACATCATTACGATTTGATGCACATATAAGTTTTCCTATTGGTAAACCCATTTTATATGCATAATAACCTGCAAGTATATTACCAAAATTGCCGGTTGGCACACAAAAATTCACTTTATCACCGGGTTTAATACTGTCTTTATTTATCAAGTCACAATATGCAGAAAAATAATAAACAATCTGCGGAACAAGCCTGCCCCAATTTATTGAATTAGCTGATGAGAGTGAATAACCAATACTATTTAGTTTTTTTGCAAAAACAGTATCTGAAAATATTGCTTTTACTCCTGTTTGTGTATCATCAAAATTACCTTCTACAGCTACAACATCAACATTTTTCCCGTTCTGTGAAATCATTTGCAATTTTTGAACCTCTGAAACTCCGTCTTTTGGATAAAACACTATAATCTTAGTGCCTTTAACATCGCTGAATCCTTCAAGTGCTGCTTTTCCGGTGTCTCCCGAGGTTGCTACAAGTATACATATTTCTTTTTGTTTATCACATTTATTTATAGAAGCTGTTAATAAATATGGCATAATTTGCAACGCCATATCTTTAAATGCTGATGTAGGTCCATGCCAGAGTTCAAGAAAATGTGTATTGTATTCAACGCTTTGTATAGGAGCAATCATTGCATCGTCATAGTTAAAAGTGTTATATGCTGCTATTGTGTATTTATCTAGTTCATCACTTGTAAAATCTGTTAGATATTTTCCCATAACATGTAATGCTCTTTTATTGTACGGTTTATCTATTAATTCTTTGATTTCATTTAAAGAAAAAACAGGAAATGTTTCTGGTACATAAAGTCCACCATCAGTTGACAAACCTTGGATTATTGCCTCAGCGCTTGTTATTTTGTTTTTGTCGCCTCGTGTACTTTGATATAGCATTTTTTCCCTCACAATTTATGTTCCAAATGCATTTTCAATGTGTATGATTTCAGGATTTTCTGTTTTTACACCATTTTTTGCATAAACCTCAATAACATCAAATCTTGGTTGTAAGTTTGTTGGGTTTTTCATAAGCCAATATTTTGCAGTTGATACTATTTTTCTTTGCTTTGTTTTACTCACAAACTCTCTTGCATGAGCAAAGGTTTTATCTTTTCTGGTTTTTACTTCAACAAATACCAAAAACTCATTTGTTTTCATAATTATGTCAATCTCACCAAAACGAGAATAAAAACCTTTCGCAAGAACAATATACCCTTTTTTAGTTAAATATTCAAGAGCAATGTCTTCACCCCATTTGCCCTTCTCTCTGGTATTCATATGATTTTCCTCAAAAAAGTTTTTCTATGTGCGTTTGAAATGCCAAACTCACGCAGTTTTTCATAATGTAGTTTTGTACCATATCCTTTATGTTTTGCAAAACCATATTGCGGATATATACTGTCAAGCTCCAACATATATCTATCTCTGCTTACTTTCGCCAGTATTGAAGCAGCAGCTATTGACTCTACTTTGCTGTCGCCACGAATTATGTACTCACTAACAGTATTTATACCCTTGTTTAAATTACCGTCTATTAATATTTTATCGGGTTTAATACTTAATGCATTTATTGCACGGTTCATCGCAAGGAATGTTGCATTTAAAATATTTAATGAATCTATTTCATCATTACTTGCTGATTCAATTGAATATGAAACTGCTGTTTTTATTATCATATCATACAATTCATCACGTTTACTGCTTGAAAGTTTTTTTGAATCATTAAGTCCGGGAATCTGCAAATCAATAGGCAGTATCACTGCGGCAGCATATACAGGTCCTGCCAGAGGTCCCCTGCCTGCTTCATCAACACCACAAATTAATTTATAACCTTGTTTTATATAGTCGTTTGTTATACTCAATAAGTCCATTCAAGACTTATCCTTCCTAGTTTTCCACCACGAAACTCATCTAATAAAATTACTGACATTCGTTCTAAGTCATACTCTCCGCCTGATATTAAGAAACCGCGTTTTTTTGCTGCTTTTTCTAATAATTCATATCCTGTTAACTCATCAATATTATCAAGCTTATATCGCTCAATTATTCTATCAAGATAAAGTTTACTTAATCTAAACATTAAGTTTGCTGCAAGAGTCTCTATATCCATCACCTGATCACGTATCGCACCGGTAAAAGCCAGATTCTCTGCAACCTCTTTGTCTTCAAACTTTGGCCACAATACCCCCGGTGTATCAAGAAGCTCAATACCATTACCCAGATTTATCCATTGTTTACCTCGTGTAACCCCCGGTTTGTCGGCTGTTTGAGTAGCTTTTCGTTTTGCGAGTCTGTTAATAAACGATGATTTACCAACATTTGGTATTCCTGCTACCATCAGACGGATTAGTTTGCCTGTTTGCCCTTTTTCTTTATTTAGAGCAATTTTATCCGATAATAACTTTCGTGTAACAGATTCCAGTTTATCTACACCTTTACCAGTTTTACTGTCAGTTTCAATAACGACTGCTCCATCTTTTGATAATAAAGCAGCCCATTTTTTATTCATATTTATATCTGCTTGATCTATTCTGTTTAATATGATTATTTTTGGTTTACCTTTTATCATATCATCAAGCTCAGGATTTCGGCTTGATATAGGGATTCGAGCATCAATCACTTCACAAACTGCATCAATTAGCTTGATATTATCAGATATCATCCTGCGAGCTTTTGTCATATGCCCGGGATACCATTGTATATTCATTTCATTTTGCATTTTTAACCTCAATGCACAAAACCAAAACGGTTCCAATCTCTAGGTGAGCCAAAACTCTCTCCGGGTATTAATATAAAATGTACTTTCCCGAGAATATATCGAGTATCTACTTGTCCAACATCAACGTCTCTGCTGTCAGTAGAGCCCGACCTATTGTCACCCATAACAAACACATGACCGGGTTTTATAGTAATCGGCCCTTCAAATCCGTACTTACTTGTTGTAATTGAGCGGATATACGGCTCTGATATAACAACACCATCAACTATAATTTCATTATTTGCAAAATCAATATCTAATGTCTGCCCTTCAGTTGCTATAACTCTTTTTACAAGTGGTACATTGTGAAATCTTTCATGTGTTGGTTTAAACACGATAATATCACCATTTTTTGGTGTATAAAAAAGATTTAGCATTATAACTCTATCATTGTTTAGAAGTGTTCTTTCCATTGAACTTCCATCAACACCAATCGTTCTGCCGATAAATACAAAAATCAAAATACCACATATAAGAGCTGTGACTATACATTGTATCCAGTCATATAGCTCCATGCGTGCTTTTCTGGCTTTTTCGACCATATTAGCATTGATTATTTCTTTTATTAATTCTGAATTATTCTCATTGCTACCGGGTTCATGCATCATTAAATCTCCATAGTTTTATTCTTTATTGTACTCTAAAATTGTGATTAATACAAATGTATTACACTACTCTTATTCCCAAAAATCAGGTGGGTAATAACTAAAGTAAACTGCTGTAAACTCTCCATCCATAATTTCATAAAATCTCGCATACAGGTAAGGAAAATCTGTCTCTCCATATAATATGTTCATACCATAATACTCAGAGTATAACCAAAACAAATTATCGCTACCAAAAGTATCCAATATTTCTTCATATTGCATAAAAAATATTCCAAATAAATCATTTAATCCAAAGTACATAACCATTGGATACACTTCATTTGGATCATCGTGAATCACATAACCAATATATGTATTTTGATACCCAAGATCCCGGTTTATTTGGTAATAGTTGATTCCTTTATATTGCCAATCCCATGTGCCGTCTAAGACATGCTGTGGGTTTAATAAATAACCATAGTCTACCATTTCTTGCAGAGTCATCCAGAATGAATTATGTATTCCTTCCATCATATTCCATGCTTCCGGAGTATCATCATCAAAATAACCAGAGATATCGTCAGAGTAAAGAGATACATAAAACATTAAACTATCTTCCATATATACTATGTAAACTGCATAACTACCAACTCCATCGATATATTTCCATGTACTTATATGTACATTATCATCAGATAACAATAATAGCATAGCTACTTCATCACTGTACTCAAAAGTTTCATCATCTTCAGGATATCTATATACCCAAATTGTTCTAGTATCTCCATATCCAAATAATAATTGTTCTGTTACATTAAATGCAGAAATAATTTGTTCAATAGTAAATTCGTCATTTAAATCAACAACAAATGATAAAGCATCACTTCTGCTATCTTGACCCACCACTGAGTTTATTTCCCATCCTTGCATACCTAAAATATTTTCACCATGAAAAACATCCATAGGAAACATATCAATTCCACTATTATTTACAAAAACCATACCAAGATTTCTAAAATCATCTATATCTACTGCTTGCGTTAACTCATCAAATACTTGTGGAATTTTGTTGATTGTTCTTAAAAACAGCTCAAAAGTCATCTCTTGCGAATCAACTACTCCATTATTATTAGGAGTTGGACTTGGAGTACTTAAATCTGTTGGTGTTGGTGATGGTGTATTTATTGTTGGCGGTCCGGGATCGTCATCATCATCTTTTAAAAGGAATACCTGCACTAAAATAAGTGCAATACAAATTAAAACAAACGGAATTGTTATACCTAAAACAATCTTCATCGTCTTTTTTGTTTTTTTTGGTTGCATCGTATGATGTGGATAATATGGGTGTGGATATTGTTGCTGATATTCAGGTTGTAGTGGTTGTGTGTATTGTTGTTCATGTGTTGGTTGTTGGTATACAGGATGCTGTGGTTGTATATAATGCTGTTCTTGTGTTGGTTGCTGGTATACCGGTTGCTGGGATTGTGTGTACAACTGTTCTTGTGTTGGTTGTTGGTATACAGGTTGCTGTGGTTGTGTATACTGCTGTTCTTGTGGTTGCACATTGATATTATTTACAGCAAAACCACAACTTGTGCAAAAACTTGCACCTTCTGATAATTCCGCAGAACAATTTGTACAATACGATTTATGTTGATCACTACTCATTTTTATGACCATTCCTTTCATTATGCTCTGCCATAAATGACCTATGAATGGTCATAAACCGGCAACAAACCACTAACACACCGATAAAAAGGCAAAGGAGCGTTTACGCTCCTTTTACGTTTAGTCTTTCTTTAACTTTTGCTTTTTTACCAATCTTATCTCTTAGGTAATAAAGCTTTGCTCTTCTGACTTTACCGCGTCTAACAGTTTCGACAGAAACAATTGTTGGTGAATGTACAGGGAAAACCTTTTCACAGCCAACATTATATGAAATACGTCTAACTGTTATTGTTTCATTAATGCCACCATGTTTTTTAGCGATAATTGTTCCTTCAAAAGCCTGATTTCTCTCACGATTGCCTTCTTTTACACGAACAGTAACACGAACTGTATCACCTACATTCATTGTAGGCAGCTCGGGTTTCATGTATTCTTCACTTAGTGATTTGATTAAGTCCATTTCTGATTCCTCCAGTTATCTAAGAAACATAAGTTTCCTTAAAACGCTAATTATTTAGATACGCCAAGAGATAATAACATATTGTACTATTAAATGCAAGCGTTTTATTTACAAAATATTAATAGAAAAAAATGCCGGAGTGTGCTATACTAACGCTTAGAATAGTTAGGAAATTGACTAATCAAGAAATGGACAATTAGTATTGAAATCTTTTAGACGTACAATTGATAGATTTTGTCAAAAGCACCGCAACTTTGGTGTGCCAAGATTAATGCTGTATATTGTTATAGCTACAGCAATTGTGTTTATATTAGGCACATTAAATTTGAGAAGTGTTTTGATGTTTCAACCGGATTTGATTATTCAAGGTCAAGTTTGGCGTTTGATAACATGGATATTCATTCCATTTAATACTGGTGGTAATATTATGGATGTGTTTTTCACAGCCATTGCATTATATTTTTATTATTTTATAGGCAGCACTCTCGAGCGTGAATGGGGCGTACCGAAGTTTACAATCTATTATATTTTTGGGATATTACTTCATATAATTTTCGGATTTATAATGTACTTTGCATTTGGAGCTATAGTCTATTTAGTTCCAATGTTTCTTAATCTTTCTATGTTTTTTGCCTTTGCGGCGTTATTCCCCGAGTTTACAGTCAGATTGTTTCTTATAATTCCAATAAAAATAAAATGGCTTGCACTTGCAAACGCAGTTTATTTTGCATATATGATAGTTGCAGGTTTAATAAATGCTACATTATTTGGTGAGTATTTTGGTGCGTTAATGCCACTAATAGCACTACTAAACTTTTTCTTAATTTGCGGAGATGAATTGCTTGTTTATCTTAGACCATTAAAGGCAAAAACTTCACCACGAGTTGTAAACTTCAAAAAAGCAGCTAAACAAGCAAAACGAAACCTTGCTGATAAACCATATCGGCATAAATGTGCTGTTTGCGGTAAAACTGATGTGGATTATCCGAATATGGATTTTCGATATTGCTCACAATGTGATGGTTATCATTGTTTTTGCAGTGAACACATAAATAACCATATTCATTTTAAGGACGATTAACATAAACAAGTACTAAATTATCCTTGCTTCCTACTATCTACTTTCTACTCTCTACTTTCTACCCCCTACTCCCTACTCCCTACTCCCTTACCCCTAACTTGAAGATTTCCAAAAGAATGGTCATTTATATGAAAATACTAAAGCACATTTTAATATTTATAACCTTAATTAGTATCATTCTGGTGATGCCATCAGTTTTTGTTATCATCATTAGTGATGGAGCTTTTTTCTTTAATGTTGATGAGTCTATGTTATCCTTGCAAGCAACCCCTACACCGACTCCCACCCCTACACCAACACCTACGCCGACTCCGACCCCTACGCCAACACCTACACCTTCTCCAACACCCAGCCCTGAACCTACTCCTTCCCCTGAACCTACTCCACCGCCTCCACCTGAACTGTTGGAGTTTAAGCCATACTCAACAGAAGAAACAGACCCAAGTATAATGATCGCAACATCAGGTATCTCTGTAAATGGCGTATCAGTTAACACATTTGAACAATATCCTCCGACGGATTTAGATTTTGGTTACAGGTATTCGCAAATAGACGGAATTACAACATTTCGAGGCAACAACTTTAGAGATAGTGCATCATTTGGATATGCAAATATTGTAAATCAGAAATATAATCTTGTATGGTCAAGAGCTACCGGCACACTAGGACTAAGCGATTATCTCATATCTCTTGGTGCAACTTTTCCTTTTTCAGGACATTGTTGGACAGGCCAAGCAAGTATAGTAAGATGGCCAAAAGAAACCCGCGAAATTATGAACATGGCTGATTGGGCAAAGGAACAAGAAGAATTAATTGAAGTCGTTTATCCTGCTGCGGATGGATTCGTTTATTTTAATGAGTTAGAAACAGGTAAAGAAACACGCAACAGACTTAATATCGGCATAACTTTTAAAGGTTCAGGTGGTGTTGACCCAAGAGGTTATCCTCTTCTTTATGTCGGAGCTTGTGCCGGCAGTATTGGAGGAAACGGCGGAATATTTATCATCAGTTTGATTGATGGCAGCGTATTGCATCTCTTTGGACGTAATGACCCATTTGCACCCAGAAACTGGCATGCTGCTGATGCTGCTCCTCTTGTGGATGCCGAAAATGACAGGCTTTTTTATGCCAGTGAAAACGGGATTTTATATATACTGGATTTAAACACTGATTATAATGAAGAAGAAGGTACAATAAGTATTTCTCCCGAAACAACAAGATGGAAGTTTACAGGTAAACGTTCTCGTGGAAGTGACCATGGTTTTGAAGCCAGCCCTGCTATCTTACGTGACCATATTTTTCTTGCTGATAATGGTGGGCACCTAATCTGTCTTAATCTCAATACGCTTGAAATTGTATGGGTTAAAGATACCTTAGATGATACCAATACCAGTCCTGTTATATCTATTGAAGATGATCAACCTTATATATATATAGGTACAGGATTTAGTATTCGTAAATCAACATCTAGTACAGGTCTTACTCCAATTTGGAAAATAGATGCAAAAACAGGTGAAACTGTATGGCAAGTTGATTATATGTCACGTACAGTAATTGGGGGTGCCGGTGGCGTACAAGGTACTATTGCACTTGGTAAATATGACCTTGAGGATTTGATATTCGTTGCTATTGCCGGAACAACAACAACAGGTGGTGGTACTTTAGCTGCAATCAGCAAAAGCACAGGTGAAGTAGTGTGGGAGTTTGTGTCTTCTACCAGTTACTCCTGGAGTTCACCTGTATGTGTTTACACAGAGGATGGTAAGGGTTACATAGTTTTTGCAACTACTATCGGTGGTGATTTACATCTCATAGATGGTCTGACAGGAGAACGTCTTGATAGATTAAACTTGGGTGCAACCGTTGAAGCATCTCCCGCAGTTTTTGAAAGTTTTGTTGTCATCGGTACACGAGGCGGCAACATAAGAGGAATAAGATTAACGTAGAGAGTAGAAGAAAGCACAATGCATAATGAAGGAGTGTGCGGTGAGGTGTATGTGTTTTTCAGTTTCCTGATGAAACTGCTAAAAATACATATACCGAGCAAAAGCACACGTAGGTTCTAAAAAAAGACTCTTGCGAGTCTTTTTTAGTTTTTAACCAAATCTTTTATTTTTGTTTTTACGTGCCGCTTCTGACTTTTTGCGACGTTTCACGCTGGGGCTTTGATAATATTCCTTTTTTCTTAAATCCGAGAGGACTCCGGATTTTGCACAGTTGCGTTTAAATCTTTTTAACGCACTATCAAGGTTTTCACCTTCTTTTACATGCACTTCCGACATTGTTTCTTCCCTCCCTCCGATTTGTGCAAACCGCACAATTGAATTTTGCTATCTAAGCAGTGGTAATTATATTGTTAGCAACAGCTATTGTCAAGAATTATTTACTTTTTGCGAGTGTACCATGGTTTTGCAGCAGGTTTTCTTTCATCTGCGGCTGCTACATCAACTCGTGCTTCTTCATTATGGTCAATGATTATCTTCTCAACACTGCTTATATCCCACTCACGTAGAGCTTGACTTACTGTTTTGCGTGTTTCAATAACACTTTCAATTGGTTCCTGTTCAATTGGGTCTTCAAGAGTTATTGTAAACTGCTTTGGTGCTGTTGTTGGTGCCGGAGTTGATGCTGTTGCAATAGTTGGTACCGGTGCAGGAGCCGGTGCTGGTATTGGTTTTTGTGCTTCAACTACCGGTATTGGTCTAGGGATTTCAATTTTTGGTAAAACATTTGCTGTTGGTTTGATATTATCTATTTCTTTTAATATCTGCCCCATCATTGCTTCTGTTCTACGTTTAACATCAGTACACACACAAGCAAATATCATAACTGTCAGAGCTTTTTGAATTCTAATTTTTGCGTTTGGATTTGGGTCGCTATAATCACTAATGACTCTGTCTACAACTCCCTCAACGCCACCTTTTGAGTGGTCGTCTGCTTGTCCGCTTTGTTTTAGAGCTTCACAAAGATAATTGTAAAGTTGACTTTCTCTAATGATTGCTTCACTACCATCTTGTTCTTTTCCATTTACATAACCCATCAGCTTTGCAATATGCTCTAATTTTATACATTCTTTTAGAGCATTTATTATAAGGATTCTGGCTATATGAACTTCTTCATATTTTTTTCCACGAGGATGCTCAACCCATCCTCTTTTTACCCAATTCTGAATGGTTGAGCCTTCAAGACCTGTTACAGCACAAACCTGCGATAAACTAAGTCCACCTGTTGCTTCTAGTAGCATTTCAATTTTTGCAAACCCTTTTTCGCCTTGATTTGCATAAGTCTTAGCTGTGCCCGGCAACGCTTCATCTTTAACTTCCAGCATATTCTCATCCTTTCAAGATAAAAAGTGAGTGCATTATATCATAGGTTCTCATGAACGTCAATAAAAGAATAAGATTTACAAATCTTTTATTGATGAAACTTACAACTTATTCTATATCCAGTAGTTCATCAAAGCCGGTCATTTCTAAGATTTCCATTACTTCTTCAAGAACATTCGTAAGTATCATTTTGCCACTTTCTCTTGATGTAGCAGCCTTTTGACCAATTAGTAAAACACGCAAGCCTGCCGATGATATATATGTTAGCTCTGCAAAATCGAGTACCACTTCATTAGTTTCATTAAATACAGAAGTAATGATTTTTTGAAGTTCCGGGGCTGTCGTAGTATCAAGCCTTCCTGTTAGTTTTAATGTCAGTCTTCCATCTTCTGTTTTTTTATCGATTGTCATAATAAATCTCCCTTAAAATATATGATTTGGTAACTATATGATACTTTACCATATCTTTGACAATTTTGAAACAATTATATAACAAATAATGGAGCATTTATTCAACACTCCATTATTCATCGTATAAAATAACATTACTTCAATTCTACTTCTGCACCTGCTGCAACGAGTTTGTCTTTAACTTCGTTTGCTTCGTCCTTGCTGACATTTTCTTTGATGTTTGCAGGAACTGCTTCAACCAGTGCTTTTGCTTCTGCAAGACCTAGACCTGTTATTGCACGAACCTCTTTGATAACACTGATTTTGTTACCACCAAAGCTTGTCATAACAACTGTGAACTCTGTTTGCTCTTCTGCCGCTGCTGCCGGACCTGCTGCCGCACCTGCTGCCGGAGCTGCCATTGCTGCTGCTGAAACGCCAAATATTTCCTCAAGTTCTTTTACCATTTCTGATAATTCTATTACTGTAAGAGCTTTAATGTCTTCAATAATTGATTGTACTGTTGCTTTTGCCATTTTATTCTTCCTCCTTATTTTCAACTT
>JAITFR010000141.1 GCA_031281255.1 Oscillospiraceae bacterium | reverse complement strand
GACACTTATCTTGATAGCGAATCATCAAGGACGGCAATTATCACAGGCCCGAACATGTCCGGTAAATCAACATATATGCGGCAAACAGCGCTAATCGTTCTCATGGCACAAATGGGTTCATTTGTACCTGCTCGCTCTGCTCGTATTGGTATTGTTGACCGTGTTTTTACACGTATAGGTGCATCAGACGATTTAACCGCAGGGAAGTCAACATTTATGGTTGAAATGACAGAGGTTGCAGACATTCTTGCCAATGCAACACGTTCAAGTCTTCTCATATTGGACGAAATAGGGCGTGGTACTTCAACTTATGACGGGATGTCTGTAGCAAAAGCAGTCTTGGAGTATGTTGATGATAAACGTAAGCTCGGTGTAAAAACCATGTTCGCTACGCATTATCACGAACTGACAGTTCTTGAAAATGTGCTTGAAGGAGTAAGAAACTTTAACATAACTGCCAAAAAACGCGGTGATGATATTATATTTCTGAGAAAAATCGTACCCGGTGGTGCTGATGACAGCTACGGAATAGAGGTAGCAAATCTGGCAGGTGTACCGGAAAGTGTAATAAAACGTGCCAAAGTTATTCTGGCAGAGTTGGAGCAGGGGAAAGGTGATATAGACTCGTCTTCTTTATTACAAGCTTCAACTTCCACAAACAACAATCCTGATCAAATCTCACTCTCAGATATAAACAGTCTTGAAGTCGCAGAAACACTAAAAAACACAGACCTAAACACGCTCACTCCAATAGAAGCACTAGGCTTATTGTTTGAGTTAAAAAAGAAGCTGTAGGTGAGTGGGAGATATGATAGAATATAATTACATAAGCAATCACAAGAAGATTGGTCTATGCAAGAATGAGAATATTGAAAATGAAAAATAAAAAATGAAAACAAGTATAATACTAACTGCGGTTATTCTAACTATTGCGGTTACCACTACATTAGGCATATTACTAAGTAGAAATAATGTCAAAACACCGGAAATAGATGTAGATTTAGGAAAAAACACTCCTCCTTTAACAGACGTTGATTTATTTTCTCCTGATACAGGTTTAGTAGAAAACACACCGTATGACTCAATCATCAGCATACCCGACACAGAAATAATCCTAATAGAAGACTTGATATTTGAAATAAACAGCGAGGTGCTATTATTATCACTAATAGCAAGTATTGATAATGGTAAGATTATTAGCGAAGATAGATTAATTAATACATCTACTGTAGGAAAAAGAACGGTTAAACTAAACTATATAAATAATGAAAACGAAGAGAAAGAACTATTTATTTCAATAGAAATTGTTGATTCTCAAACACCAACTCTCAGCACAACAGATAACTCACCAGACAGTGGTAACACAAACAGCAACACAAACAACTCATCTTCAAGCAATTCATCAAGTAGCAGTAATTCGCCGGGAAACACTGATGCTAGCGGAATTGATAGAAGTCATCCAAGCGTTAACGCAGCATTAAATATGCTTGGAGACACAGGAGTGCCTTGTACAACTGTTGCAGAAAACGCTTTAAATGCAATAGGTAGTGGATTGACAATAACAACAAGATTTTATGCACTTTATCATCTTCCTCGTGATGATAGAGTCCATGTTACTGAAGAGTATGCGTTATCTTCTCATACGTTTGAAATGATATGGGGTTGGGGTACCACTGAGATTGGCTCTCCATTTGAAGGTATAGCATTTGCTAATATTATATACATACCAACGTTATTTAACGTATCAAATAATGTAATAACACATATTTCACCAAAAAATCCATCAGATATTGAAGAAGATATGTTGCCGGTGCGTATTGTTGGAGATGATTGGATGATTATTGGTGGTTCACCTTATTTTATGTCTGAACAAAGCTCTATATGGACAGAGTCTAATATCACACAAATAGGCACACAAATTAGTTATGGAGACAGACGAGCAGGAGATTTGCTTTTTTGGAGATCTGATGTAACACCTTCCGGAAGATCACACATTGCAGTGTATGTTGGCAACGGTCAAGCAGTTCATGGTGGAGTTGGTAGCAATCGCACTGTTGTACTCACGGGAATCCATCTTGGTAATAATTGGGCCAACCCAACTGTTTGGCGTGTAGATTATTAAAAGGATCTTAATAAAACTAACCACATTATACAACTTTATTACAGTGGTGACATTTTAACTTATTAATTAACATACTGACATTATCTCAAGTTAATTACACAAAAAATAAAAACATTGTCAATACACTAAATATTATGTATACTAAGAAAACATTGAATAAATTGTAATATCAATGTTTTCTTAATGGTTTACAAGGAGCTTTCAAATGGGTAAGATTATTACAGTTGCATCAGGTAAGGGTGGAACGGGCAAAACCACATCGGTTGCCGCATTATCATCATGCCTTGCTGTGCTTGGACACAAGACTCTTTGCATAGACTTTGATACAGGGCTTGGAAACCTTGACCTTGCTCTTGGAATGTCCGATTTTACCGTTATGAACTACATGGATGTTCTGACAGGACATCTTGATATAGCAGAAGCCGCAAGCGAATCTCCTGTGATTTCAAAGCTATATTATTTATCTGCTCCTATGACAGAAGTTTCTGAGGATATTCCACTCGACACTTATGAAAAAATGTTTGACAATATAAGAAAAGATTTTGATTACTGCCTTATCGACGCACCCCCGGGCATTGGAAAAGGCTTTAAAGCTGCTCACCATGGTGCTGATATGTCGATAACTGTCACTTTGGGTGAACTCCCTGCTATGAGAGATGCAACCCGCGCAGCAGGTGCTTTACGCGAAAGTGGAGTGACAAATCTTCGATTGCTGGTAAACAGAGTGAAGTCAAGCAACTTTAAACAAACCAGAACAACCATTGATGATGTTATCGACACAACTGGCATACGCCTGCTCGGAATAATCGCAGAGGACAAGTATGTATTTCGTGCTCTTCATGAAAACAAACCACTCATTTTATACAGAAAAAGAAAATCAGCTCATGACTTTTTAGATGCAGCTCGCCGCATAACAGGCGAAGATATCCCGCAAAAACTGTATTAAACAAGAGATGAAAGTATACCTTCAAATGATTTCGCATAAAGTATGAAAAGCAATTCAAACAAAAGGATGTAACCGATGAACATAGCATTACTCGCTCACGATAGAAGAAAAGAACTAATGGTGCAGTTTTGCATAGCTTACTGCGGTATTCTCGCAGAACATTCGATATGTGCCACAAACACAACAGGTCGCCTTGTAAGCGAAGCCACCGGTTTGCCGATAAAGCTATATTTATCGTGCAATCAAGGTGGAAGTCAGCAGATAGGCTCTCGTATAAAGTTCAACGAGCTAGATATGATACTATTTTTCTGCGACCCACAGCTCGTTGAAGAATATCACGGAAGTGTAACAGAAATCGCCAGATTGTGCGATGAAAATAATGTTCCGTTTGCATCAAATGTTGCTACAGCGGAGGTTTTGATACATGGATTAAAACGTGGCGACTTGGACTGGCGTGACATTGTAAACCCAAAAGCTCCGAAAAAGTAACAAATAACAGGATTTCTACCAATCCGGTGTAAGATAGTAATAACATGAGTGACAACCTTATGAAAAAAATCAAACCTCGTACACTGTCCGGCTTCATGGAGCTTTCGCCATCAAAGCAGGTTATCTTCAATGCGATGGTACAAAACCTACGTGAAACCTTTGCATTATATAGCTTTACCCCACTCGATACACCTTTGATGGAAGCTGCCGAGATTTTGCTTGCAAAGGGTGGTGGTGAAACCGAAAAGCAAGTGTACACACTTAACAAGGGTGATACTGACCTTGCGCTTCGTTATGAGTTAACGACTTCGCTGGCAAAATATGTCGCACTTTATTACAATGATTTAACATTTCCGTTTCGCAGATATGAAATCGGGAAGGTTTATCGTGGTGAACGCTCTCAACGTGGGCGTTTCCGTGAGTTTTATCAAGCTGATATTGACATTATCGGTGACGGTAGTCTTGATATTCTAAACGAAGCTGAAATACCTGCTGTCATTTATCACTCTTTTATGTCGCTTGGGTTAAAAGATTTTATTATACGAATTAATAATCGTAAGGTACTTAGCGGTTTTTTTGAGATCCTTCGTATAAAATCTTCTATAGCCGATGTTTTGCGTGTTGTAGACAAGCTCGGTAAAATCGGTATTGAGAAGCTAACCGCATTATTAACTGATGATTTAAATCTCCAAAAAGAACAGGCTGATGAGTTGGTTAGTTTTCTGACCTTTTCTGAAGATCCATTTGAAGTATTACAGAAGTACAAAGGGTTAAACGAGCTTTTTGATGAGGGAACTCATGAGTTGCAAGCTGTACAAAACCACTTAACAGCTCTTGGTATACCAAGCACTCATTATAAAATCGACCTTTCGATTGCTCGTGGACTCGACTACTATACTGGTACAGTTTATGAAACATATCTAATTGACCACCCTGAGGTTGGAGCTATCTGCTCAGGTGGAAGGTACGATAATCTCGCTGATTTTTTTACTGACAGAAAAATGCCCGGCGTTGGAATCTCAATCGGTCTTACTCGTTTATTTTATATTCTGCAAGAGCAGGATTTACTTAGTGACAGCTACCTTGCTTCACCGGCAGATGTACTAATAATCCCAATGACTGATGATTTGTCACACGCAGTTAAGCTCGCTGCATTGATGCGTGAAATGAAGCTTCGTGTGCAGATTTATAGCGAAAGCAAAAAGTTCAAAGTCAAGGTTTCGTATGCGGACAAACATAACATTCCTTTTGTTATTTTCTTCGGTGAGGACGAGATAAAAAGCGATAATATAACTGTAAAAAACATGGCAACAGGTGAGCAAACAACCGCTTCTGCTGCTATGCTAACTACCGGAATTGTTGATAAAATCACAGCATTACGAAAAAACATAAGTCTGATAAAATAGCACCGCACTTATTCAGATATTATAGAAAGAATAAATGATTATATGAAAAAGTTTTTATACAGAGTATTTTGCGGATTCTTTTTAGGAATCAGCATTTTTGCACCGGGATTTAGCGGCAGTGTAGTTGCAATCGCTATGGGTATTTACCATGAGTTTTTGCAGGTTATGTCAAATCCTCTTAAAAATATAAAGAAAAACATATTATTTTGCACACCTTTAGGGGTTGGGCTGCTCGTTAGTGCTGTGGTATTTGTTCTTGCGTTCAAACAACTTTTTGACTCACACGAAAAGGCAATATATCTGCTGTTTATTGGTCTTATTGCAGGTAGTATGCCAATAGTTTTCGCAGAAGTAAAAAAAGTTGGGTTTAAGCCAATGTACTTAATCGGTGCGTTTATTGCTTGTATTATTGCAATTGCACTTGGTATCTTCGCTACAGGTGAAGGGATTGTCTCCAGCGACCTTGCAGCTTATTCAAACTTGCCGGGCGTTGCAATGGGTGGTTTTGCCGCTGGTGTGACAGCCTTAATTCCGGGCATGAGTTTATCCACAGTCCTTGTATTGCTTGGTGTTTACACACCTCTTATATACGCAGCAGAAGCCCTGATTTATAGAGATTTGATATATATACTGCCGATTGCTGTATTCGTAGTGAGTCTAGCAATTGGTTTGATTTCTACAGCACGAGGAATAAAATATGTGTTCAAAAAGTTCCCCGGCTTTGCAAACACAACGATTATTGGCTTTCTATTTGGTTCATTGTTTAGTGTAGCTTACCAAAGTCACTATATCGACGACCCTAATTTTAACTGGATTCTTGGCGTAATAATGCTGCTTGCAGGTTTAGGCATTTCTGTCATATTTGTAATTATGAGTAAATACATGAACAAAACCGAGTGAAGCAAAAATAACCCTTAACAATAATGCGTATTATGCATAAAGGATTACCTAACTCAATAACATAAAACACACCTGAACTTTTATCTGCTCAGGTGTGTTCTTTAACTTATAGTTTTTGTACTTTAACTCAACCACTGCCTAATACTTGCCGAAGTCTCCTGAGTGTGCATTTTCACCGTGAGGTGCCGGTGGTGCTTTTGCCGGAAGTGAAGGTTTTTGCGCTGATGGTAAACCTTTGTATTGCGTCATTGAATCATCCAGCTTAAATTGAGAAATAAGTTTTTGCAATACGTCAGCTTGTGCACTCATTTGTTCTGATGCAGCGGCACTTTCTTGTGCTGTTGCACTGTTTTGTTGGACAACTTGTGCGACCTGGTCTATACCAATGTTAACTTGTGCAATACCTGATGATTGCTCGTCTGATGATCTGGCTATTTCGATAACAAGCTGGCTTGATTCGTTTATACCTTCGACGATTTCTGTAAGACTTGCAGCAGTCTCTCCTGCGATGTTAGAACCAAACTCTGCTTTGTTTATTGAGTTTTGAATCATATCTCCGGTATCTTTTGCGGCTTCTGCACTCTTAGAAGCAAGGTTGCGCACTTCTTCCGCAACAACTGCAAAGCCTTTTCCGTGTTGTCCTGCACGAGCAGCTTCTACTGCTGCGTTAAGTGCAAGAATGTTTGTTTGGAACGCAATATCATCAATTGTTTTGATAATTTTACCAATGCTCTTGCTTGCTTCGTTTATATCGCTGACTGCTGTGATCATTTCGTTCATTTGCTGACTGCCTTTTTCGGCTTTTTCTTTAATTGTTTCTGACAGTTTAGCTGTTTTATCTGCGGTTACAGCGTTTTCTTTGGTTTTTTCTGATATTTCTGCAATAGAGCTTGATAGTTCTTCAATTGATGCAGCTTGCTCTGTTGAACCTTGTGCCAGAGTTTGTGCGCCTTGAGAAACTTGTTGTGAGCCTGTAGATACCTGGTTTGCAGAGGTTGTGATTTCCTGGAACATTTCGTTTAGCTTGTCATGTAAGAGGTGCATTGAGTTACCCATAACGTCATTCTTTGATAATGGTTCAATGTCAACAGATAAGTCACCGTCCGCAATTAGTTGTAAGTCGTTTGCAATATTTGTTACGTGACCAACGAACATTGCACTACCTTCTATGGCTCCGCCAATTTCATCTTTTATGGCAGCATATTTGGAAATTACCACTTTATCTTCATCACTGAGTGTAATGTCACCTGTTGAACCTGCTTTATTCATAAATGCCGTGAGAATTTTCAGCGGTTTACTTATTAGCCCAGATATGTAGAATACCAATCCGAATGATGTTATTACTACAATTACTAAAACTACAATAATTAACATTAACATTGTGGTGTACAACTGCTCAGCAGTGAGGTTTGCTTCCTCTGCATCAGTCATTTTTAAATGTATTAAAGTAAGAGTATTATCTCTGACAGCGTTTGTAACATCGTTTAAAGCTTCCATCTCGTCAAGAAGCTCATGTTGCTCCGCTCCTTGTAATGCTCTTTCAAGAATATTATTGATACCGGGTATAAACTGGTTGTTTAACATTGTCATTGTATCGTTAAACAATTTTATCGCTTCGGGATTATCTGTCCCATCGAGTGTTTCTTCATAAAGTGCCATATACTCAAGTAAGTTGTTTTCTCGTACAAGTACATCATCCTTTACTTGAGCAATACGTTCAAGGTCACCGGCATACAGCACACCATTACGAAGCTGTACACGCAGACGTTGAACATACTCAACAGCATTTGCAAGGTATTCCATCGGTACGGTATTATGATCGTACATGTTACTCATACCGGAGTTAATTTGCCCCATTCCGATTATACCAATAATTCCAATAGCTAAACTGAACGCGATTACGATAGTGAAACTCACAAATAATTTTGCGGATACTTTTAGATTTTTCATTAAAAAAGCCCTCCAGTTTTTATTTTCAGAAACGCGCAAAATTTATTCTATCACATAAAATCCTTTATTTCTATGTTTTATTTGCTTTATTTATGTATTTTGCAGTTCTAGTCTGCCATTTGTAAGTTTCATAGCTTTATCAATAAAAAAGAAACTGGTGCGAAAATTCATAAATAACTTAATAATACTTATTAATTATTTTCATCACACCAAGAAAAATACAGTTCCATTTACAATTTATGCATTACTTTGAAGCTGCCAATTCTTTAATTCGGTTCACATATCCAAAGCGATAACAGGTCATACCATTCATCTTCTGACAAACCGTTCGAAACTTTATAAACTGGAATACACCCACCAAGATCATTAGAGATACCTTGATAATATACAAAATGTATATCAATTGAGTATATTTCTACTATAAACTCATATATATCATTAATTGCTTCGTTTAATACAAAGGATAGTGTTATAAAAGAACCTGAACCACCAAGACTATCGTCACGAGTAACTTCTACAGTACTAAGATATTCTATAATTTTTTCAATATTCTCTACATCAGATGTTTCCCAGTTCAACTGTACAGAACCAAATCTTGTAGCAGTTATTTTATTAATATCACTAATTTTAACCCATGTCAACGGCAAAAATTCCATGTTCTCCTCATTGCATAAATCATCTATCTCCAGATTATTATTGCTATATATAAAATAATAAGAACTAGCAATTACTACGGTTATACATGTAACGCAAGATACTATAACTAATAATTTTTTCATAAGCTACGGTCTCACTATGAACCATGCATAATTAACAATATTATTATTAAGAAAAAGATAAACCTGACCATCATTAGCACTAGTGGTATGTACAATAATATACTGCCAAGGAAATCCCGTAACATATGAGTATCCAAGACCTGTGACAACATGTGAGTTCCACCCATTTGGATATCCTGGTGTTTTTACTGTACTTCCTGTGCTACCTACGGAAACAGCTCTACCAGAATTGATTTCTGAAACAAATGTTGAATATGGATTATTCGCTGCTCCAAACAGTGGTGTTCCATTTGAACTCTTATTATACCAATCAGAAAATCTTGGGCGACTAAATCCATTTGAAACAAGGAATTGTGCTGTTCCACTGCCATGATTAACCCATGGCGTTGAACCACTTGATGTTGTACCCATATTATCAGCTAAACGATTAATAATCTGGCTACTTGTTAATGAATTAGTTAGTGTTGGAATATTTTTAGCAAGTTGCATACCAACTGCAGTAGGAGAGCAACCTCTAGTCCATTGCCAGTTTGGCACGCCACTTAATATAACAGTAACTGGCGTATTTCTTGTTATATTACTACTATCTGCATAGTAATCCCATGCAATAGAATAATTAATATCACATGCTACTGATAATTTGTTATCTATGTTGTCTATATGCTCATTTTCATTATTATCATATAATTTAACAGTTGTTTTACCTGTCAATATGTTTGTAATATTAGTGCCATCATCATAATAATAAACACCAACGCCCATGTATAATGCTGTTTCTGTGATATGAAAATATGGCGAAACACTTTTTGGAGAATATTGTACAATAGGAAACGCATTGTCATCTGCGTTGATAATTATATATGCATTCTCTTCAGTATCAGTATTTTGCAAATCAAAACAATATGCAATTAATATCCCATCAAAATCATATAGTGGAGTTTCTTTTAGTATACTAACATTAAACCAATGTGTTGTTTCATTAAAAAACAATGGTGCATTCATTACAACTTCATACATTTTACTGTGTTTTGTTTCATATGTATCTTCTGATGATTCATGGAGCATACTTAGATTAAATGGAATAGATACAAAGATACATAGTATAATAAATAGCTTTTTTATTTTCATTAATTTCATGATTCTCACTCCTCGCATTATCATTGACTTTCCTCCGAAAATTAATATTTTTATACATCCTTTAAAAACTATATCACTTTAATGCAAGCAACACCATAGCAAATGGTGAAAATACAGTTTTCACCATTTGCTATGGTGTTTGTTTTACAATTGGTGTAGGATTGGAGAAATAATCAATTTAAAGGAGATTTACCATGAAACAAACACTAAGCTATATATGTGTTCTATTATTACTTATTTCTATGTCATTCTCTGGTTTACCACAATATGATAATTTTGGAGAACCTCCTGATGATGAAATCGTGCCTTTATGCATTGACGACCCACGTGAATTAACCAGAAAATAAACTATTACAACCGTATGTTGTTCTCTTTTACAAACTTTTGAATATTCTCACATGATTTTTTTTCGCCTCTTGCTCGGTTTATATAATAAGACTCTTTTAAATATTCTCGTGCTTCTTTTTTATTTCCTAACATAAAATGAGCATATCCTTTATTGAGCAAGAGAGCTGCAAAGTTTAGATATGCTCCATAATCTATACAACGCTTAATACCAATATCACAAATATCAATAACTTCTTTATATTTTCCTTGCAAACCTATGAATTTTGTTAAGTTATAAAGAATTGTTGTATATAATGGAGAGATTCCATCATCATCAACTACTTTTCGTTCTATATAGTTTTTTAATGCGTAAAGTAATTCTATTCCGTCTTCTACTCTGTTTACTTTTGTGTATGCTATTGATAAACTGTTTAAAATATGGATTTCATCAATAAATAGAACTTGATATAAAATATTATTTGCTGAATAGTCTTTCATGCTCATCTTCGCAACATTTTCTAATTTTATTAACACTTCATCGTTACTTCCATCTTTTTGTCTAAAAAGTATTGCACGTACATACTGAATGTATTGTTTGTGTACTCTTTCTAAATTAGGAATTTTTTCATACCTATCAAGCAACTTCCCCACTTCATCAAAGTTGCCATTAAATATCTCTTTAACTACTTTATGCTTTAAACGAAACGCTTCAACTTCTTGTTCACTTTGGAATAATGGAAACACGTTTGAATCTACCCCAAGTCGTTCCATCAGAGCTTCATATGTTGCTCTTCCCGGACTGTGGTGACTATTTTCTATACGTGATAAAGTACTTACTGAGCAGATACCATCTGCTAATTTTTCTTGGCTCATTCCTTGTTGTTCTCTATTCGTGCGAATAATATCTCCTATCGATAACATGGATAAAACCTCCTTAATAGCGAAAGTTACACAAATTTATCTATCCAATCACCTTAATAATGCATCGCGGATTTCATCGTGGTTTAGGAAATTATCGCCATCAATGCAGAGAGCAAAATCTGTATGCCTTAATATTTCCATGCCCTTTTCGTCTTGCACTTCTTTGCAACAATCACGTTCGTCCCAACGCCCAACAAGAGCGATTTTCTTAAACATTTTTTCTGCGTCTTCTTTTGTTTCGCACTCACAAAGAATACGATAACACTTATTCTTTATCTCACGTCCGTACTCTTCCATTATAGCTTTCATTTTTTTGTCTAATTTTAAGCTTGCTTCATATTTCGGCATGTGTTATAAACTCTTACTTGCATTTAGTTCTTCTTTCTTAGATGGATTTCAACTTTAGCAGGCTAAAGCATAAATATTTTATCACTATTTTTTCCAATAATCAATCGTTCAAATATAAAACTTAAAATCAGATTGTATAATTCAATCTGATTTTAAGTTAAAGTGTAAAAAAGTTATTTTTTTACACTTTTTTTACAGGAATCCATATCTCGCTGTAGTAGTCATCGCTATTTGTGTCGCCGCATGAATACATTTCGATATTCATATTACCGTCAATGTCGTATTCCTTGCAGTTGGGTACCCATTGCCCCCAGATTTCGCTGTTTACATCTTGAAGTGCTTTTGGCATTGCGCCTTTAACCGGGAAAATTGCCCATGTTTTTGCAGGGATTTCCATTTTTGTAAACTTGTCAGGTACGTTTTCTTTACCCTCAATAGAATCTGCTATCATGTAGTTAAATAGCTTGCTATTAGTGTTGTGGTCAAAGCATATACCAAATTGACCGTTTACAAACTGACCGTCTCCGCTTCCGAAATG
>JAITFR010000124.1 GCA_031281255.1 Oscillospiraceae bacterium | reverse complement strand
CTATGTTTTTACATGTTCATTCCTTACAATCCATGATTTTTGTGAATTTTAACATATTCACGGTTAAATAATTACTCTGCACTAAGTGTGGATATAACATAGGGTAATAAGGTAATACGAAAAAATACATATTGCGTATCATATTATGATAGTATATAATGTATTTAAAGCAGAAATGCAACGGCAGCCGTGAGGTGCGTCCACACCCCACGACCTGCAATATGTGGAGAACCCCACACACGCAATAGTATCACTACGCCGTAGATATATTATATGGTATTGATTACATCAAATCAAGCTGTAATAAATCGTAAATCGTCGTTTAGCTGTGTATGGGAAGCCATATACAGCATTTTTGTTTTGCGGACAAACTGGGAGCGGTTAAACCCGCTCTCGGTGTAAGCCGTAAGGATACAGGTGAAAACAACAGGAGGTTAGCACCATACCTTTAGATATAGTTAGAAGTAAGATAATTGATATAGAGTGTGATGCAATTGTAAACGATGCTAATAATGACTTGCAAAATAGTGGCGAAGTTTGCAATGCTATCTTCACAGCTGCAGGTATAACTGATTTACAAAAAGCTTGTGAAAAAAATGGTAACTGTAAGACAGGTAGTGCTGTTGCTACTAGTGGGTTTGCTCTCACTAAATACATAATTCACACAGTTGGTCCTATTTGGAAAGGTGGCAATAATAATGAACGAAATACACTCTATGCATGTTATAGAAACTCACTAGTACTCGCAAAAAAACTAAAATGTAAATCAATAGCTGTACCTCTTATATCTACAGATAAAAAAAATTATCCTAAAGAAAAATCCTTACGAGTTGCTATAAAAGCAATTGGAGATTTCTTACTAGAAAATGATTTAGCTGTAACTCTTGTACTTATCGATAATACCAAGTATGAATTACGTATAAAACTAAGAAAACCGCTTCAAAAATATTTAAATAATAATTATATTGAAAAGCAACATGGTAGAATTTCTAAAACTGATTTTGAAACTCTAAGAAGTATTTCTCTTAAACAAATTCAAGCAACTTCACCTACAGATATAAAAGGTGTATTAAACTACTTTAATTATACACAAAAAGCTTCATTTTCAAAAGATTCAAAGGATAGATACTCACCAACAGAAAAACAACTAAATGAACTAAATGATTTAGAAGCACATTTGAGTGAAAGTTTTTCACACATGTTATTTCGGATAATTGATGAAAAAGATTTATCTGATCCTGAGGTTTATAGAAAAGCTAATATAACACGTAGTGTATTTTCTGCAATCAGAACAAAAGCAAATCATCAACCGAGTAAGAATACTGTGATATGTTTAGCTATTGCATTAGAATTATCTTATGATACATCACAAGATTTATTAGCACGAGCAGGCTTTACGCTGTCTCCAAGTAGTATGCATGATATGATTGTTGCATACTATATTAAAGAAAAAAAGTACAACATATTCGAATTAAACGAAACATTATATTATTACGGTCAAAGTTTGTTAGGTACTAAATTATAATTTGTCGTTTGCTAAATGACAAACTTATAAAATTTATTTGATATACTCAGATTACGTTAAAAATAAACTACACGAGAGGAGGAAAAAACCATGTGCCCATACTATAATTCAACAACATCAGAATGCAAAGTAACTCCAGCATCAAACGCTTATCAAAGTGGAAGCTTTAAAGACCATTATTGCATAGGAGGAAATCATACATCATGCGGCAATTATGAAGCAACTCAACGCGGAGACTACAAAATCGAACGTTAGAAGACAAACAATAAAAAAATAATCGTAAGGAAAGAAGCAAAAATGACTAATGCAGAACAAAACCATAAAATAAATGGAAATCTATATAGCATTTACAGTTCAGTTAAATACGTATCAGATGAGTATGATGATTTTTTTGCTGTGAAGAATCTTATGAACACTGTAAATCAAGAAGTAATTGATATTGAATCAATTTTTAGCATGCATAGCATAATACAACAGCAAGACATTGGTAAGTATTGCTATGTGCCTGGTGATCTCGCAGAAATACAATCAGGAATTGTATGCTACACAGATTTTTATTATGTTGATATAAACACATTAGATATTTTAGGAAAAATATCAACACATCCAAAAACAGATAGTGAAGATAAATATATGATTTTATGTGATGTCAAATATGCAAAAGAGCATGGTTGGATGTAAGCAAAACTACTGATTTAATAATACACTTTAAAAAAGTAGAGTATAAAATAGATAAACAGATAATTAATGGAGGAAAATAAAAATGGCAAACCCAACTTGCCCCAAATGCAATACACTAATGGAACTGAACGATAATGGTCCGCGAGAAAGGAAATATAATCCATACAACAAAACTATGATGACTGCCATACCGTACAAATGTCCAAAATGCAGAACACACCATTGTAAGGTTGAATTTGATGATTCTCCTAGTGGTGGAGTGGGTGATGTTATTAAAACTATCTTAGGAATAATCGTACTTGTATTAATTATTTCTTGCATTGGCATTTGTATTTATGAGAATGGTTGCTAGCTCATATTAAATATGAAACAAAGGATGTGTACTTTTTGTATCCTGTCATAAAGATATTTAATGTAAATTTCGCTGTGTTTTCAATTGTTTTGATTGTTGCTATATCTATTTGTTTCCTTGTTTATGTTATAAATAAAAAGTATGTTAAAGGGTATAGTTTCTTAATTCTCCGATGCTTTTTGATTTCCTTAATCGGAGCAACTTTAGCGGGACGTTTACTTTCAGCATTGACATTATTACAAACCTCATCAGAATCTTTTTTACATAATCTTTTATTTGGCGGTTTCGTTTTTTATGGTGGATTGATAGGTGGATTGGTTAGCCTCATGTTTTATTGCAAAACTAAAAATATTTTCACTTTAGATATTTGCGATGTATTTGCAAGCTTGTTACCATTAGGTCAAACAGTAGGACGTATTGGTTGTTACATGAGTGGTTGCTGTTACGGATGTGAAGATAATGGAGTTCTATCTGTACCTTATATAATAAACAATGTGCAAACGAGAGTATTTCCTACATGGTTTTTTGAAGCCGGATTTTGTTTACTACTAGTAATATTTTTCCAAGTATTATACCGAAGCACAAAACTTGGTATGCACACTGCTATTTATCTCATTGTTTATCCATCATTTCGATTCATTAATGAATTCTTTAGAGGAGACGCAGTTCGTGGAGTATATGGTTGGATATCGACATCGCAAATTATCAGTATTTTATTGATCATAGTTGGATTTTGCGTACTCCTTTACTCTCGTAAGAGAGGTGAAAATAATGTATTTCTATCTAAAACGCAACCCATAAACGTGTAAACAGTTGTAACATAGTATACTTATAAAATAAACTAAAAAAAAAAAAGGTTGAACTAAAATGACAAGAGAGAAATTTGAAACGCTAAGAAGTAAACTAAAAATGGAAGAATCAAAATTAACTTACAATGAATTATGGAACGAGGATAAAATACTCGGTTACACTGATTATGACCTTAAAGAAATGGCAATGCGTAGGTATGAAGATGACCAAGCCAGGCGGGTACTCTTTTCTACATTCATATATCAAGAAGACTACCTTGACAGAGCAGATGCTGCGTATAGAGATGTATTTGAAATGTTTCCGCAGTATTCAAAGTTGAAGATAGTAGTTACTGATCTTTTAGCTTACATGAAGCAATTTCAGTAACAATAGACAAATAGATTAATCAAAAATACATAAATTAGTGTAACGCAATATACGGTTAGATTAATCAAAAAATAAGAATTCAAAGGAGGTGAGAAAAATGCAATTTTGTGATAAATGTCGTCTTACTGTTAAAGATAACTCAGGTAATACTATCGCAGACCTTCTAGCTAAAGCTGGTGAGTTATGCCAAAAAGGTAGAGCAGGGGGCGAGCAAGCATATTCTGTTGTTAAAAATGCACTGTCAACCTTAGAGTCAAAAGGTGGTTGTTCTAGTTGTATTAACAGTATGCGAGGATTTAAGAGTCAACTAGAGAGTATGCTGTAGTACTAGAAGAAAAAAGTAATAATATTAATGTAAAAAAAGGAGGAAATGGAAATGGATAACAAAGCGACTGTATTATCAGTACTAAAAGCACGTAGAGGTCAACAAATACATATTAGCGAAATTATTAATTCAACAGGTTTAAGCAGAGACGAAGTTCAAAAGGCATTATTATTACTACGACCGAATGTTGCGGCAGGTCAAAAGCGTGACTGTTATTACGCAAAGTAGAAAATATATAAAACTAAAGAAAGTAGGTAAATAAAAATGGCGAAGTACGATTACACAAGTCAATCAGAGGTGCAAAGACTAGCAAACAATGGAGACATGGAGGCAGAATATGAACTGGCATATAGGTATATGACATCGGGGGATTTTCAAAATGCTCTTATTTGGTACACAAAAATTGCAAATAATCCTAACCATCCACGCTATAGGTATGGTATTACTGGTTCTGCAGAAATTCATGAAGCCAACGGTAATACCCAAGAAGCAATCAAACTTCTAGAAAAAACTGCATGTTTTCCCGATGCAATAGTTGCTAAGCTTGCTTTAGGTTTGCTTTACAGCAAAGTAGGAAGAATTGATGAGGGAATAGAATTAATAGAATATGCAATTGATAAGATAATTGAAATTGAAGGAAATGATGATTATCTCAAGCAAATCGAATGTTACAAAATCGCTGTTGCATACGAGGGAGCACAATATTTCACTAAATCAACAAGGTATTATAACAAAGCGATTGATAGATGTGACACAAGCTACGAAAGCGACCGCCAACTAATTGCAAAAGCAAGAGAAGCAATCGAAAGCAATGAAAACCGAAAAGCTACACTCGGCGACAGAGGGTAGAAGGAGACACACCATGCCAAACGAAAACTCAAAATACGCACTGCTTCCCGTATATCTTGTACTTGACACGTCATTTTCAATGCAAGACGAAGATGGAAGATTTGAAGCTGCATTAAGCTTTTTACCAAAACTGTTGTCAGCGATGACTGACAGTGCTTCACTCAGTGACAAAATACGTGTTGAAGTTATCACATTTGATGAAGATGCAAGAGTTTCTTTAGCACTTGGAGGATTAAATGAAGTTGAAGAATGGATAATTCGCAATAAGAAAAATCCGATTATACCGGATGGCGATGCTACTTATTATGGCAAAGCTTTTGAAAAGCTTGCTTCACAAATCCAAGTTGGAATTCGTCAAATTCAATCAGAAAAAGTTGGTGAATATGGATATAAAGCGTATCGTCCAGTTGTGTTCTTTATAACAGATGGTGAACCAAATGATGAACAAAATACGAGAAACAAAGCGTTTGATAAATTAACAAATCAAAACTTCGAATACAGACCAAATATAATATGTGTCGGAGTTGGTGAAGCAAAACACGATGACCTTGTAATTTATGGTGCAGGTCGATACAACTCACCAACAGGTTCATATATAACAGGTAATGATAAACTTGTTATTGTACCAAAAGATGGAGCATTACCATCTCAAGCGTTAAGTGCTATTGTACCAACACTTGTAGCAAGTATTGTCCAAAGTTTTGGAAATGCTGCTCTTATGGGTGATGTAAGTGGAGTACCGGATTTATTTGGACCGCAAGATGATATATTTGATGAAATAGATTGGGGCGACGATGAATGAACGAGGTCGTAAAACGTCCGGAAAGTTTAATAAACGGTAGATATGTAATAGGAACTCCTGCTGGAACATTTGAAGAAAAACCACGAATAGCACAACAACCGGGTAAAATGTCACACAGAAGCGACTGGTCTGCTGATATTTCTCATGTTGGAGATATGCTGGTAATGAGTGCATCAATACGAGGAGCTATGCATTATGGATTAAGAACAATTCGTCAAGATTCTTATGCAATAGGAGTAGAGATTGATTCTAACGATAATACATGGCTTATTGCAGCTATTACAGATGGTGTATCATCAGCAACACAATCTCATACTTTTGCTGATTACATGGCAAGACAAACAGTAACTTTAGTTGGTGAAGAATTAATATCAACAAATCCTAAAACATTACATAACATTGAGTGGAGCAAAATATCACGGTGTTTGGTTGAAATATCTGAAGAGTTTTGTCGTAATGCAGCAAAACGAACAGTTTCAGAAGATAAAACAGATGAAATTGAAAAAGCTTCACTAAAGGATTTTATAAATAAGTGGGCTACTACACTGGAATTTGCTGTAATCCAAGCAAACAGCAAAGAGCAAGTAACAAAACGAGAGTATGTTCATGTTGCTGTGGCAGGTGACGGAGCAGCTTATATATTAAGTAAAATCAAAGGTTGGGAAGTTATAAAAACTGCTAAAAAACAAACAGGAGCTATAGCTACAAATGCTGTATTATCACTGCCACTATCACCAAATGATTTTGTAATAAACTTTGGTTATCTACGAAAGAATGATTGTTTTATTCTAACCACAGACGGGCTTGGTGATTTTATAGATGATGGAAAAACAGCACTTGGTGACTTCTTCCAACGAAAGTTACCAAAATGTGAAAGCCTTGTATCATTTTTACAAATCGTTGATGTATCTTTATATCAAGCAGATGATGACCGTACTATCATTATGATTAAAGGAACATGATGATATATGAGTAAAAAACGTATTGAAAAAATCTTATTTTCAGAAAAAGATAAGAAAGTATATTTTCAAAATAATAATGTTTCTGCAATTAACAACAATACTGAAAACGCATTAATTTTCAATGCAAAAAAGCTAGGTAGTGGAGGAACAGGAAAGGTATATAAAATACCACATGGAGCATATCCAATTCCAATAGCAATAAAAAGGTATTCTGACAAAGTTTTATCTGAAAATGGAGCTGCAATTGATTCTTATTTACGTTCACTTATTGTGTTTAGAAAGAACATGACAGATGATATACGAAGAAAAATAGATAAATTTACAGTATGGCCACAACGATTGGTGTATGATTATGATACTGATGAAATATGCGGATTTACAATGCATCTAATTCCGGAACAATTCTTTACATCAATAAACATCGCCGGTGAAGATGAAAAGAAAGAATCAAATCTTGATTTTGTTTTACATGGAGCAAAGTTTCGAAAAAAATATGGTTTACCTTTATTGTCAGCAAAAGGACGTGCTAAGATTGTATATGATTTTTTAAGTACAGTATCAATGCTCCATAATAATGATTACATTCTTGGAGATTTAAGCCCGAAAAACCTTCTTATTGCTGTTGATAAGAGTAATCAAAGTAAGAACAGAATTCTATTTATTGACACAGACTCGTACAGAAAGCGAGGTAGTGTACATCCGCTACAACAGTTACATACACCTGACTGGATTCCTCCGGAATGTCAAAAAGCAAGCGTAGAACTTAGTAAATTAACACCCAATGCTAATCCGAGCTTACTATCACGTTTAAAAGTAGATATGTTTATACAAAATCAGTATACAGATGTGTACAAAGTATGCCTTGCAATTATAAGGTTGTATCATGACGGAGACCATGCTTCAATAATCACATCTTCATATTCAGCGGATAAAAAGCTGAGAACAAACATAAGTGATGAATTTGCTAACTATATTCTACAAGGATTATCAGACTTACCTAAAGCTCGCCCAAGTATAAACGATTTGTTAACCAGTTTTGTAAACTCTGTTAACGCTAAACTAAAAGCACCGGAAATCTCAAAACTAGAAGCTATGATTGATATTGGTGATGAAGAAGCTATGTACAATCTTGGCATAGCTTATGCAAGAGGAAATGGTGTTGCCATAGATAAACATAAAGCACAGATGTTACTTTACAAAGCATATCTCAGAGGTAACATTGAAGCGATATTCGCCTTGGTTGATTTATTTGATAACCCACCAGAGCATTTTATTAATGAAGCAGTTAAACATGGATATGTTGGAGCAAAATAAATAATAAATGCAAAAAGAAATTGAATAGAACACGAATGAGAATGTCATTTACAAAACGACCACATAATCTTTATATGTACTATTATTAATGAGTCTATTATTGTATTACATACTGTGATAAGAAATAAAATCAAGAAGAGAAATAAACATGTCAAATTACGAGCGAATGAGTCCATCAGAATTAGAAAGAATCGCAAACCAAGGAGATCAAGAAGCATAATATGAACTGGCATATCGATTTATGAGTATTAGTGCAATTACAAATAAAGCAAATAACGGTGATGTAGATGCTCAATGTACATTAGCAGATATTTATGCTGATGATACAAATCTTGAAATCTTTGATGTTTCTAAAGCGGTATATTGGTATGAAAGAGTTGCTGAGCAAGGTCATACAAGAGCTCAGTGGCTCCTTGGTGCTTGTTACTCACAAGGAATTGGTATTGGTGTAGATCAAGAAAAAGCAGAGCATTGGATGTTAAAATCTGCACATTCAGGAGATGTTGAAGGGCAATTTAATCTTGGTAGTTTTTATTTTATGAAACCAGATATAGTTAAAGCAGAGTATTGGATAGAGAAAGCATCAAATCAAGGTCACGTTGAAGCACAATCAGCACTAGGTGCAATAAAGTTATTGATGTAAGTAAGGTATTAAGATGAACAGTGTTGTTAAGAAGAAGAAAAGAACAATTCTCAGTAGGGTTGTTGGTAGAATTGAGTTTGAAAAATCAGTACAAAATGAAAAATCTACAAATGTAAATGTACCTATAAATGATTGTGCTTTAAGCGAGACAGATAGAAATGAAATACAAAATAGAAGAAAAAAGCTTATGTCAGAAGGCAATATTAGTTCAGTTATATCTTTACAGAGTGAATAAACAAAGAACATTAAAATAGAAAGTGAGTAGTTTATGTCGATACTGCGTGATACCGGTGGAAACATGATAGGACGTATAGATGGAGAACATAAACGTGACGTTCATGGTAATTGGACAGGTAGCATTAGAAATGGAAAGTTATATGATACCGGTGGAAATTATATTGGAGAGTTTCGTGGAACTCATCTGTTTGATTCGTATGGTGTAAGACAAGGAGAGCTTCGTGGCAAACATTTTTATGATGTTTATGGTAACTGGAAGTATACAATAGAATAAAATTAATGGTGGCGATGAATAATTTTGATTAGAAATATCTTCAAAAAATCGAATATTGGTACGATAATTTTTTTTCTACTCAACGCAACAATTATTATCGGATTGTTCGCACTGGGAGGTGTATCCTCACTATTAATTGGTGCTGCACTTTATATGCTTTCAATATTACTGGCATTTTCAGGTTTTGGTGACTGGGTTCTTTGCGTAATGGCTGGTGCAAAAAAGATGACACGAACAGACATGAAAATACGTATGAGACCTTTATTGGAAATTGTCTATAAAAAAGCTATGAAAAAAACACCTGGTTTGTCTAATCAACTTAGATTAAAGGTAATATATACACCTGAACCTAATGCGTATGCTATAGGAAGAAGGACAATATGTGTAACTGAAGGATTGTTCGAGCTACCAGACGATGTTGTACAAGGTGTTTTAGCACATGAAGTAGTACATTTAGCATTAAAACACACACATATTCAACTGCTCATTGGTGGTGGTAACTTTATAATAACAATCTTTATTCTTATTATGAGATTGATTTACTCATTTTTAGGAATTGTAACAGTTGGCTCAATTCTAAGAAGTGGAAGTCAAGGGTGTCTTAGTACTCTTCCAAGTTTATTTATTGCTGGAATTATATGGTTATGGACGAAGTTTTGTATGTTATTTTTAATGTGGTCATCAAGAAAAAATGAGTTTGATGCTGATACTTATGCTGCCGAACTAGGATATGGTTATGAATTAGCAAAAGCACTTGATGCAATAGGCACTAGTGAACCACAAGAATCACTCTTTAAAGCACTGTTCTCAACACATCCTAATACACATGAACGAATTGCCAGACTACAAAACATGGGAGTACAATATTACAGATATTAAATTACGAAAAACATAGAACACACATTATATACAATCACAAACGTGTGTTCTGTAAGAACACAAATGAAAAATAAAAAGGAGCTAAAACTATTGTGAGTAGAGAAAAATTAGAAAACGAATTACAAAGAGTACAATCTGAATATATTAACAGAAGTAGGCAGGTGTGGGATAACGCATATAAGTCTAATGTATCAATCAGTGATGAGGGAGCATCAGCAAGAAGAGCAGCTGAATATGCGATATCGAGTGATTATGAACTGCAATCTCTTAAAAGGAAAATTGATAGGTTACAGCAGGAAATAGATGACCTCGACCCTGCTGTTATAAGACGAAAATAGGAAGAGAAATCGGTCGATAACACTATTCCTGCATACAAAGCTTTGGCATTAGCTGTGAAATATGCGAACGATATTGGAAAAGAAATGAGTTCATCATACAAAGAAAGAAAGGCGGGTGACATTATTTCTAGAATGACTGAAGAAGAATTTAGTAATTTCATAGAAATAGGAATAAGACTAGCAAAAGATAAAAGTAAAAACAAAAAATGATATGAGTGGCTGCGGAAAAAAGGGAAATATTTTAAAGTATGCAGAGATGCTACATGGAGGATTTATAAGAATGAATGAAGTTTTTTTATTACTTAAGTACACCTTTGGAGGTTATACGTTAATATTCATTTTGTTGATAGGACTTATAATTGCGTGTATTGGTTATCGGTTTTTAGAGGGTGTAGTTTTTATTGCTTTTATCGGAGGGATTCTTTTATTGATAGCATCAATACTCTTGACTATCTTTAACATTGAATTCGAACTTTTACCGTTAATGTATCAAGCTCTTGCAGTTTGTATAGTAATATGTATTGCTTTTGAAATTTTTGATAGTATAAGCTTGGCACGTAAAAAAAGACAGGAAAAACTAAAACCCACACATAACAAAT
The DNA here is from genome assembly GCA_031281255.1 of Oscillospiraceae bacterium. Classification (GTDB taxonomy): domain Bacteria; phylum Bacillota; class Clostridia; order Oscillospirales; family Oscillospiraceae; genus WRMH01. The sequence goes on along the minus strand of JAITFR010000124.1, from coordinate 11,345 downwards.
CAAAACCAAGTGCTTCATCGTCAAAATCAACCTCAGATAGTTCGCCTTTCTTAATTTGCCCCTGGTTTAGCGAGAACTTAAGTATGTGCATTCAGACTGACGAATTTATGGATCCAAACGGAAACCGCACCAGAAGATATTGCACAACAAGCAATTGTGTCAACTGTCCGGATTACGTATAAGGTTAAATGAGTAAGAATGGACGAATATAAAAATTTTGTCGTTTCTCGAACGACTATCAATCAAAAACAACTTTCTGCTTGAGCAAAACGCAGCTAATGTGAAATGCGTAATACAAAACAAGAAAATATTTTAAATAAGCAGAAATGCTACATGGAGGATTTATAAGAATGAATGAAGTTTTTTTATTACTTAGGTACACATTTGGAGGTTATACGTTAATATTCATTTTGTTGATAGGACTTATTATTGCTTATATTGTTCATTGGTTTGATTCAGATGCCTTTATAGGAGCAATTTTTATCGGAGGAATTCTTTTATTGGTTGCATCAATACTCTTGACTATCTTTAACATTGAGTTCGAGCTTTTACCATTATTATATCTAGTTCTTGCAGTTTGTACAGTAATAGTTGTTGCTTTCATTATCTTAGAGAGTATACGCTTAGCTCGTGAAGAAAGAAAAAAAGCTAAGCGACAAAGAGATGAAGAAAAGCAAAGAGCTGATGAAAAGCGACAAAGAGATGAAAAAAGAGCGATAGAAGTTGAAAAACTTAGACAAATCGAAGAAAAAGCAGAACAAGGCGATATGAATGCTCAATATGAATGTGGACTTATATACAAGAAAAAACGAAAATATAATAAAGCTTTAGATTGGTTATATAGGGCTGAAGAACAAGGTCATAGTAATGCTACTGAAAAAATTGAAGAAACTTATATTATTAAGGAAAAAGCGGAGCAAAAGAAAAGAATAAAAGTAGAAAATCCACCGACATCAAAGCCATCAAGTACTCAACTATCTACATATGAAGCTATACGTAAATGGCAAAGTATACTCAATGACCCGTACAGCGATCCTATGCAGAAAGCAATAGCACGTGAAGCATTAAAATCTTTGCGTGGTTATTAATCTAAACCAACACATTAACCCAACCAATATGCAATTATAAACATGTGTTCTGTTAGAACACGAATCAATAATACGAGGAGCATAAAATGAGTTTTAAAGATAGAAACGAACGTATTATGGAAATACAAAAACGTGTAAGAATATTTGCTAAAATATGCGGTTATACAGAGCCTGGGTATAGGCAGCGTTTTTATCTAGCAATAATGAATAACGGAGCGTTACAAAATGCAATTCTAAAAAATGACGTTTCGTTTTATGAAAACCATTTAGACTTTCTTAACAGTTTGCCTAATTCAGAAAGGGATGATGCAAGTGCAAGATTTCGAAAAACAGTTTTTTCTTCATGTTTAGAGCAAGCTGCTAAAATCGAGGATAAAATGGATGATTTATACTATAATTAGTTTTCTATCAACGTTGTTTACCAAACAACCATGCATAAAAAATAACTGTTATCATATACCACATTACATAATGTAACGAAGCAAAAGTTAGTAAATACCAGTACAGAGGATAGCACAAGGATTACTCAATGCCTTCTGCTTGGGACGGATTATAAAAGAACAAAGAAAAGAATTGCAAAATTACGTATTTATAGACACTGGAAAGAGAAAAATATTTTAAATAAGCAGAAATACTACATTGAGGATTATTATGATACCAGGAGTACCGGAAATTGTAAAATGCCCCTCTTGCAAAGCGTGCCAACAACGCCAAACATTAAGGAGTGGTAACGCCTTAGGTGCACGTTATTACACTGATGGCAAACGTTATGCATCCATGTTGCCTGAATACCCGATTTTTGTCGAATGTCCTAACTGTGAAGTATTTTTTAAAATTACTTACTCGTTATGTAAAAGAAGCAAATCTGGTAATTATGGTGGTGTTGAAGGAATACCTTTTGTCAGCTTTTTAAGTATAAATAAATTATGCCAAGCAATTGACAAAGGGCTCTATAAAGATGGCAAAAAATACATTCTCTCTTTACGAATTTTACTATGGCGTAAATTTAATGATCGTGTTCGTAATGGTGGAACGAGTTTGTTTAACGGAGAAGACAAAAGTAATGATGACGAAGTTCTATATAAAAACAATTGCCATGAAATATTATTTCTTATTGCACGCTCTGTTGACGACGAGAACTTATTGATGCGTGCTGAATTATACCGCAATCTTGGCGAATTTGATCAATGCAAAGAAATATTAGCACAAATAAAAGAACCTAAACAGTTTGAGGGTTATATATATGCTATAAATAAGGCTTGCGATAATAAATCCACACTTACCTATCAGTGTACGTAGTCATATAGATAGTAAATACAGCAGTTTAACTCATTAAAGGATAAAAATGTCGTTTGACAAACGACCAAATTATACATGTAATTTGTTACTATAATATCTTAATTAGTAACAATATAAAGATAAAGAATTATCAATAGGATTAAAAATCGAAAAAAATAATTCCAACAGAAAAAAATTAAAACAAAAGGAACATTTACCTATGACAAACACATTAATTACAAAATCACTTAGAAAATCACTAGCAATATTACTAACGTTAATAATACTAGTTGGTATTGTACCATTTTGGGCATTTGCTGAGGATGAGTTAGTGTCTGATGAAAACCCGATAGACATAAGCACAGCTTCTATTGATGATGATTATATGCCAGATGAACCTAGTAATAATAATTCTGATGAAATTGCTCCACATGCACCTGACCGTGTGCTTATAAAGATGGCAAGTGTTGGTGGTATACAATCTTTTTCTAATTCAATACTACCTGAGTTGCCGGACTTGGGTGTTGCTTTTTCCGATAGTAAAATGATAAATCCATCAGCAAACAATAATGCTTTTAATACATTTTCTATAATGAATAATCAAGATCAAAATAATGTGTTTTTACTGACATTAGAAGATGCAAGCGAAAACGCCGTTGAAGATGCACTAGAAATACTAAATGCACATCCACTAGTAGATATCGCAGAGAGAGATTACTATTATGAAATAAGTACAGTTCCGAATGACCCAAGATATGATTCTCAATATGCATTAAGATCACTCAACGCAGTAGAAGCATGGAAGATAACAACAGGTAGCAAAGATGTTGTAGTTGGTATTATTGATACAGGCATAGAAGGTACACATCCGGACTTGATAGATAATATATGGGTGAACCCAAATGTTGAACATTGTTGTAATCTCATAAATGATATTCATGGGTTTAATTTTACAGGATTCGGTTATGCAAGTCGTACCGGTGGTATACCCACAGATATACATGGTCATGGAACACATGTAGCAGGTATTGTTGGTGCTAAAGGGAACAATGGGATAGGTATCACTGGTATAAACTGGGATGTTAGCCTTGCTTGGCTTGGAGTTCACGCCGGAGGTAACTTAATATCTACATCAGCAGCTATAGAAGCAGTTAACTATGCACAAAATCATAGCATACCTATCACAAACAATAGTTATGGAGGTCCTGCTTACTCTGAAATATTTGAACAAGCAATTCAAAATTATGATGGTTTATTTGTTGTTGCAGCCGGGAACAATTCAAGCAACAATGATTGGTTTCCAATGTATCCTGCAAATTATAATAGTGACAATGTTATTTCCGTTGCATCATCGAATGAGTTTAATATCGATTTATCGTCATTTTCTAATTTTGGCGTTAATACTGTTCATACTGTAGCACCAGGTTCTAGTATAATTAGCACATATCTTAATGGATCTTATACATCTTTAAGTGGTACATCAATGGCATCTCCATATGTCGCCGGTATTGCTGCTCTTGTTATAGCAGCAAATCCAACATTAAATACTTCTGATATTAAGGATGCAATTATTGCAGGTGCAGGTACACGACAACGCCCATGGTTTAGTGGGAGGGTTATGTCAGGAGGCATTGTTGATGCAAATGCATCACTTATGCATATTCCTGTATACAGTCATACTGTTACCTTTCATTATAATGATGGTGTTCGTGAATCATTTACTAACAATGTACATCATGGAAATAGAGCAACAGTACCATCGCAACCAACCAGAGATGGTTATGTTTTTATTGGATGGTTTACAAGTATAGATGATGGTTGGCTATTTAATTTTGACACAATAATTATAGATGATTTTCAACTATATGCAAAATGGTTAAGTTTAGATGGTGTATTAAATGTAGATAATGGTGTAAATGGAGAAAACTTCACATTTTCTGATGGTATATTTACTATAACAGGTGATGTTATGGTCGCTGGTAGCACAGATACAAATCGCATTGTTGTAGCAGAAAATGTTAATGCAAGCATAACATTTGTGAGTGTAAATATAGACAGAAGTGCTACTTTAAACACACCAGCATTCTTAATATGCTCAGGAGCAAAAGTGACATTAACATTGTTAGATGGTTTTTCAAACTTTTTAACTAGTGGTGGTGGGAGAGCTGGATTAGAAGTACCAGAAGGTGCCGAACTTATTATAAATGGTAAAGGGTCTCTTACTGCAACTGGTGGTGTTGCGCCGCTAACTGACGCAGTTAACTTCGGTGGAGCAGGTATTGGTGGTGGTACAGGGAGTAACTGTGGAACAATAACCATTATTGACGGAATGATTACTGCTTTTGGTGGAGGTAGATCAAATTCATCTGTATTCTTCAACACAAATGGAGGGGGAGCAGGTATTGGTGGTGGTCATAGTGGTAATGGTGGAACTATTAATATATTAGGTGGTGTTATTACTGCTGTTGGACGATTCAATAATGCTGCAGGTATTGGCGGTGGTTCAGAAAGTTCAAGTGGTAATATAACAATAACGGGTGGTATTATTACAGCTAACTCTAGCGGACGTGGAGCAGGTATTGGTAGTGGAGGCAGTGCCAGCAGAATTGTTACTAGTAGTAATAGCAATGGAATTATATGTATTGGCGGAGATGCAATTGTCTCCTCTTCTTCAAATAGTGGTGCTGGTATTGGAAGCGGAATGTGGGGTAGCCACGATAGCTTGACTATTATGATTAGTGATGATGCAACTGTCACTGCTGTTAATAGTTTTTCAAGTAATGGTATTGGTAATGCTCTAAATTGTGATGAAAATATAGTTATTTCAATAAATGATAATTCTAAAGTAACAGCTGATGGTGGTGCTAGTGGTGGTGGTGGTAGTGGTATTGGAAGCTGTGAGGTTATAATTAATGGAGGTGTTATTCTTACAACAGGAGGAATTGCTGGTATTAATGGTGGTAATAGTAATCAAGTTATTAATAATAGCTCTATAACAATTAATGGAGGATTTATTACAGCTACTGGTGGAACATCAGGAATTGGTGATAATAATAGACAAGCCGTTAATAATAGCTCTATAACAATTAATGGAGGATTTATTACAACTACTGGTGGAGTATTAGGAATTGGTTTTAATAGAGCAAATAGTGATTGTATAATTAAGATTAACGGTGGTGTAATTAATGCAAGTGGTGATAGAATTGGTATCGGGTATCTAAATGGTACAGAAAATAGCATAATTATAGATGGTGGGAATATAAAAGCTATAGCCACTTCAGAATACAGTTCGGCTCCAGATGATATTTTCGGTACAATAAAAAATAGTTTTGGTGAAGATTTATATTTAAATACATTGTCTATTGAAGGTGTAAACCATAACACTCAAGTAAACAATGTTTTATATGGTGGTATTACAAACCCTGATATAAGTTATGGAACAAATGATGTAACAACTGATGAAAATGGTTTTTTATATTTCTATCTACCTGCCACTACAATAATTGAACGAGTTCAAACAGAAGTTGATAATATAATATACTATGCAGATTACTCACGAAATACAAGACATGGGAATGTAGCAAAACTTGGTACATTTGGCGGCAGTATCCCTCCGTCTTGGAATGATGTTCAAGATATAGTTGACAATATAAGCACTAATGGCACTATAGACATTTCACAGTATGGCTATCCAAGAGCACACTATACAATTAATGTTGGTGATAATAAAACATTCACATTAAAAGGTAACAATACTGAAATACAAAATGTTTCATTTATTTTTGGTAGTAATAACAATATAACAATTGAAAATATTAATATAAGAACAGCTAGACGTCATAATGATACAGGTATAACAAATGGTCAAGGATACTCACCGTTGCATTTTACCGGTCTTGACAACACATTAATTTTATCTGCAACGAATATTATTAGTAGTGCTGACCAACAATTATTAACAGGTTATGGTGCAGCTGTTGGTGTTGTCCAAGGAGCTAGTTTATTAGTGACTTCTGATAATAATGGTACTTTAACAGCTAACGGTAGTTCTAATGGTGCTGGTATTGGTTCTGGTCGTTATTTTGCCCACGGAGACATCAGAATAAATGGTAATGCTATTGTGAATGCTTCATCTACTTGGTCTTCTGGTATTGGTAGTGGTCCTATTACAAGCTCCATTAATATTAATGGTATAATTGAAATATCAGATAATCCACAAATTACTGCAACATCACTCTATAGTGCAGGTATTGGAGGTGGTAGTCCCGGTAGTAGTGGCGGAATAGAAATATCTGGTGGAAATATAACAGCTGCAAGTGCTACCGGTTCTGGCATTGGTGCTGGTCAGATGGCTAATAGTCCTCCTATTTTAATAACCGGTGGTGCAATTACAGCAATTGCTGGTCAGAGTGATCTTTTAGCGTTAGCAAACACTAGCGGTAGAAGAACTAATTCTGTTGCAGGAATTGGAGGCGGTGAACACGGTGTAAACAACATTACAATCTCTGGAGGTGATATAACAGCAATTAGCATTTGGGGACCAGGAATAGGTGGAAATAATTATGTGACTTCTGCATCATTTGGTAATATCAGCATAAGTGGAGATTCAAATATAGTTGCTACAGGTTCTTACGCAGGTATTGGCGGTGGTATAAATCAACCTAATTTGTGGGTTTCACAAAATTTAAGAATAACAATTGGAGGAAACGCCAAAGTAAATTCGATTGGTGGACAAGGAGCCGGTATAGGAGCTAGCCATCAACAAGTCAATTCACCGGGACTTATGGCTATAACAATAAATGATAATGCCATAGTAAATGCAACCAGTAATGGCGAAGGTTCAGGTTTAGCCGGTACAGAGATAATAATTAATGGAGGTACAACTACAGCTACCGGAAGCCTTATGGGTGCAGGCATTGGCGGTAGTGGCAGAGTACCTCACGGTGTAAATGTTACTATAAATGGAGGAACAGTTATAGCAAAAGGTGGAGCAAATGGAGCAGGTATTGGTGGTAGTAATAATGGTAATGGTGGGAGTACCACTATTACCGGTGGTACAATTAACGCAACTGGTGGAACAAACGGAGCAGGTATTGGTGGTGGTTCTGGAGGTAATGGCGGTAACGTAATTATTACTGGTGGTAGTATTAGAGCAATTTCTAATGGTGAAACTTCAGAAACAATAGGTTTTGGTAATGGCGGTTCTTCATCAGGAACTTTAAGAAATGGTGTTGGTACTAATATTTTCTTAAACTCATTAGATTTGTCAGGTATAACGCAAGCCACTGCTATTAATGTTGTAAGATATAATAGTATTAATTATGGTACTAATGATGTAAAAACTGATCTGAGTGGTAAATTATACTTTTATTTACCTGAATCATCAAAAGATGAATGGGTTGAAGTAGATGTTAACAATAGTATATACGCTTCAAGCTTCACACGTTTTGCAAACCATGACAACTCTCATGAATTAACACTTAAACAATCTCTAACAAATGCAGTTATAACAATAGAAACCGGTCCATTTATCTTTACTGGAAGTGCTATAAAACCGTCAGTAACATCTGTTACAGTTGACGGTATACTTCTAAATACCTCCGATTACAATGTAAGTTATTCCAATAATATAAATGTAGGAACTGCAACTATTATAGTAACAGCTATAGCAAACTATAGTGGTTCTGCTAGTACAACATTTTCAATCGATAAAGCATTACTCACTGATGCAATTATAACCTTTAGACCCGGACCATTTACATATGCAGTTAATAGAATAACACCAGCAATAGAATCAATTACAGTTAATGGTAATACACTTAATTCATCAGACTACACAGTTAGTTATTCCAATAATATAAATGTAGGGACTGCAATAGCCACTATAACTGCTACAGCTAGTGGTAATTATTCAGGTACAACTACTGCAAGTTTTAATATTACTAAAGCAATAGCACAAGAGATAATAACAAATATCTCAGATGTTACCAGATCAGCATTATCGTTTAGGAATCAAAATAATGCACACGAGGTTGTAAACTCATCAGGACTACCTACTTCTGTTCAAGTACGTTTGTGCAATGGTAATACAGCTACACTACATAGTGTATCATGGACGGCTGGTGGTGATTTATACAATCCAAAAGGTGCAACATATACTGCAACCAGTATTCTCACAGGTACTGATAATGTAGATGTTGGAACAGTTTCAAAGACAGTAAATATAACCAAAACTCTTACAATTGTTACAAGACCAACATTTGAAGATAAAACATTTGATGTACAGGAAAATGGTGGTTTTTTTAACGCATCACAGTTAGGTCTTCCACGTATTGATTGGATTACTGTGGAGGGGCATAGTTTAAGAAGTACTATAGACTGGGGCATGCAAACATTAGATGTGACAAAAAGTGGAAATTACACTATATTTAACGGTACTATAACATATGATTTTGATAGATGTTTAACAGTAGTACCAAGTACATCAGTAACATGTAAAGTCACAGTAGTTGGCAAAACTCCCGTAACCATCAACGCAACAGTTAACAGCACTATATTTACAGGTTCTCAATGGGCAGGGATATCAAATTTAACAGCAACCCAATCATTCCCTGTAGACCTGTTATTATATACATATGTAGGAATTAATGGAACTCAGTATGGACCTACAACAACACGACCAACAAATACAGGTGATTACTCTGTAACAATATCTGTACCAACTAGCAACACAGAGTATCAAGGTAGTAATACATTCTTCTTCACCATTCTGCCAACCAAAGTAACAGAGATAATCACAAGTACTCCTCATATTTCAAGATCAGCGTTTGAGTTTAGGCATACCAGCAATATTCAAGATATTATTGGCTTTGTAAATCTACCACAATCTGTACAAGTACGTTTATGTAACGGAAACACAACTTCACTCCCGATATCATGGACAACAAGCGGAGCATATAACCCAAGAAGTGCTGTGTATACAGCAACAAGTGTACTAGATAGCAATAGTAGTAATATTTGTGTTGAGGATGCAAATAATGCCGATGGTTCTATTATTAAAACAGTAAGTATAACAAAAACTGCTGTAAATGCAACAAATCCAACATTTACAAATGCGACTGTATTTTTAGATGAAAATGGTGGATTTATGAACGCATCACAATTAGGTGCTTCGGTATTACCTACATCAGGAAGTGTAAACATTGAGGGAGAAAATATAACATATACAATAAATTGGGGTTCACAAACACTTGATACATCGGCTGTAGGTGCAAGTACTACATTTAACGGTACTATTACCTATGATAGTAGTGTAATATGGTTAACAGTACCTTCCTCATTAGTAATACGCACAGTTTCTGTAGTTGATATAATCCCCATCACAATAAACGCAACAGCAAGCAATACCACATACACTGCTCAGCAGTGGAATGGACTATCAGGAGTTGGAGTTGTTGGTAATATATTCCCGGTTAACGAGTTAGTATATACATATGTTGGTACTAATAATACCCAATACGGACCTACAGCAACACGACCAATAAATGCAGGCAGCTACTCTGTGACAATATCTGTACCTGCCGAAAATACAGAGTATCAAGGTAGCAACACATTTAATTTCACTATAAACCCTGCTCCACTGACTATCAGAGCAGATAATAAATCAGTACCAATCACATCAGCACGACCAGCACTTACATTTACTGTTGCAGGTCTGGTAGGTGGTCAATCTGTAGCTGCTGCACTTACAAGTAACCCAACATTAAATACAAATGCATATATGAATATGTTTGGTAACTATACAATTACAATATCAGGTGGTGCTGCTAATGCTAACTATACGATAACAAACCGAATAAATGGTACATTAACTGTAACAGCTACACAGATTGAACAGTTTGTTGTACGTTTGTATAGTCAAGTGTTAGGGAGAACACCTGATGCTTATGGTCTTAATAGTTGGACAAATGCACTTTCATCAAGACGTAATACCGGAACAAGTGTAGCACATGGCTTTTTCTTCAGTACAGAGTTTCTTGGTAGAAATCTAACTAATGAAGAGTTTATAGATACTATGTATTCTGTATTGTTAAATCGTAGACCTGATGCAGTAGGTAGAGCACATTGGTTGGCACAGTTAAACTCATGGGTACCACGTGAAGTTATTTTCGAAGGTTTTGCTAATTCACCTGAGTTTAATAGTATATGTGCTCAATATGGCATAACAGCAGGCTCATACACAGCACCTACCAATGCTAACACGTTTTATCGTGCAACTAGAGCAGATATTGAACCATTTGTTACTCGTTTGTATTCAGAAACACTAGGTCGAAACCCTGATAATTATGGACTTGAAGCATGGATTGAGCGATTAGGTAATGGTATGTCCGGAACTACAGTTGCTCATGGGTTTGTGTTTAGTGTTGAGATGAACAATAAGAACCTTTCTGATGAAGCTTTTGTTGAGGCGTTGTATAGGACATTACTTGGACGAACATATGATGATTATGGCAGGTCTGCTTGGGTTTCACGTATTAAGAATGGTATGACACGTGAAGAGGTTTTTTACGGCTTTGCTGTCTCTCCTGAGTTTGCCGGAATCTGTATCAAGCATTGGATTCGTAGGTAGGAGTTTAGTTTTTCTATAAACCCATCAAAGATAAAAGCTGGCAAATACAAAATATTCTGCTATAATATACCATAATGTTGTGAGTAAGCTGTGCTATCGCACAAGATGGTGCTAAAAACACATTGCCGAAAGGACTCTTGTGAGGAAAGTCCGGGCTCCATAGGGCAAGGATAACGGGTAACGCCCGCCGAAGGCGACTTTAGGACAAGTGCAACAGAAATAAACCGCCTGTTTATGCAGGTAAGGGTGGAAAGGTGAGGTAAGAGCTCACCCGAGGTACGGAGACGTACTTTCGCTGTAAACTCTATTCGGAGCAACACCGTGGGTAGAGCTGCGTTAAATCGCAAGGT
>JAITFR010000099.1 GCA_031281255.1 Oscillospiraceae bacterium | reverse complement strand
TCGCCACAATGATAAAGCAGTGCATTTACTAAAGTATTTTCGGAGTGACCGGGCGCAGGGTGAACAACCATTCCACGAGGTTTATTTATAACAATCAAATCATTATCTTCAAAAACAATATCGAGCCTTATATCCTGCCCTGTCACGGCAGATTCCTTAGGCTCGTTTTGAATTATATTATAAGCTTCACCAAGAGTTGTTTTGTGATTTTTACGCACAGTTTTATCGTTGAGAGTGACATTTCCGGATTCAATCAGCTTTTGAGCGGCATTTCTTGTAAGACCTTGTATATTTGCGGCAAGAAACACATCAAGACGTTCTCCGTCAGAGGTGCTAAATAGTGTCGTCATCGAGTCCATATTCACGTAATACATCATCAAGGTTTATATCATCAAGCGAACCAAGTTCAGCCTCAATAGCTTCCATCGTAAATGAAATATCAGGCGTTGTGTCTGTTGTAGACTCATATTCTTTCATTATAGATTCCAAGCTCATGTCTGACGATTCATCAACATTAGCGCTAGGTTCAGGCTGTGAAGAAACTGCTTGTACAGGTTGTGCATAAGCTTGACTTACAGGTGCTTCAATGGTTGCAACGGTTGCATAATCTGCGGGAATCGGGCTAACCTGCACCTCTTCCTCATAAATAATATCATCGGGTTCGGCAATATACTCAACATCGTCTGAACCGTTTGCATCAAGGACTCCATCTTTGTTTGACGGTTTAAATGTCAGATAAATAAAGTGAGCGAGAAATGTTGCAAATCCTAGAGTTATAAATACATCTGCAATGTTAAAAATCGGAAAGTTAATAAATAATGTTCTAAACATATCAACAACTTTTCCATCGTTAAAAATGCGATCAATGAGATTTCCGACAGTTCCGCCAAGCACAGCCGCTAACCCCAAGGAACCCCAAAATCCCTCATTATATCTAAGCAAAATCATAATCAGCACAACAGCAGCAATAAATGCAATACCTGCAAGCAACCATTGCTGACCCGAGAGTATGTTAAGCATTGCACCATCGTTTTCTAAGCGTGTAAGACCAAGAACACCCGGGATAAGCACAGGGCCTTCTGCCAAACCAACAGTAGGAAGTGGTATTGTTCTTGACACATAATGCTTAAAAAACTGGTCAAGAGCAGCTATAAGAGCAGAAAATAGAAATATTATCATGTTAGTAATCCTCACTGTTTAGGGAGTAGAGAGTAGAAAGTAGAAAGTAGAGTTTTGTAGGGGCGGCATTCTGCCGTCCGAAATTAGAACTTAGAGAGATGATACTACTTTGCAACATCTTGGGCAGAGGTCGGGGTGCTTTTCGTTTGCGCCGACGTCCTTATCATGTACCCAGCAACGTACACACATAGGCTCAGGGCTATGATCTACAAGTACAGTTACACCCGGGAACTCAGTGCCTTTGTAGACTGTCCGCTTATTGTACTCTATTGTTTCATCTTTTTCAATAGAAACAGAAGATACTATAAATAACGATTTTAAATCAAAAGCGGATATATCCTCATAAGCTTTTGCGGCTTCTGCATTAAATTGTAACACGATATCTGCTTCCAAGGACTTGCCGATAACCTTTGGCTCTGCTGTACGTGCCAGCTCTAATGCTTTATACACATCAAGACGTAAACGCATTAGCTTATCCCAAACAGCTTCATTTTCAACAGAAAACGCATATATTTCATTGGGTTCAGGCATAAGATTGTAAAGAACACTATCTTTTTCAACATCTTCGTGGTGCGGCATTAGCATCCAAATTTCTTCTGTTGTAAACGCAAGAATCGGAGCAAGCATACGAACAAGTGCATCAAGAATCAGATACATTGCAGTTTGTGCGCTTCTGCGTGAAAGACTGCTTTTTTCATCGCAATATAGTCTATCTTTAATAATATCAAGATAAAAGTTAGACATATCTACAGTGCAAAAGTTATGCACAGCATGGTAAATCGTATGATATTCGTACTTCTCATAAGATTCAATAACCGATGTAACAAGCTTATTTAAGCGAGAAAGTGCCCAGCGGTCAATTTCTAGCATATCCTTATGCTCAACAAGCTCATCTGTATTAAATTCGTTAAGATTTCCAAGTATAAATCTTGCAGTATTACGGATTTTTAAGTAAATATCAGAGAGCTGCTTTAATATGTCCTTTGAAATTCGGGTATCAACCTTGTAGTCGGTGGAAGCAACCCAAAGCCTTAGTATATCAGCGCCATAATCCCGTATAATCTCCTCAGGAGCAACAGCGTTACCGAGAGATTTATGCATTGCTCTACCGTCACCGTCAACAGTCCAACCATGTGTTATTATCCTTTTATACGGCGGAACTCCGTTAACCGCAATGCTTGTGAGCATTGATGATTGAAACCAGCCACGATATTGGTCGCCACCCTCAATATACAAATCCGCAGGGAAACGAAGTGCGGGGAAGTTGCCGGAGCTTAAAACCTCTGCGTGTGTTGAGCCTGAATCAAACCAGCAATCAAGAGAATCCGTACCTTTAGAAAAGGTTTTACCACTACAAAACGGACAAGAAAAATCTTTTGGTAAAATATCGCTAACTTCCATCTCGTACCAAGTGTTTGAGCTTTTTTCACCAAACAATTTAGAAACAACATCAATAGTTTCAGGTGTGCAAACAGGTTTCGTGCACGTATCGCAATAAAACACAGGTATTGGCAGACCCCAGTGCCGTTGTCTTGAGATACACCAGTCTGAACGCTCAGCAAGCATTGCAATCATGCGTTCTTTTCCCCAAACAGGCAGCCACTTTATGTCCTCACATGAGGCGATTGCTGTTTCTTTCATAGCATCAACGGATGCGAACCACTGCTCGGTAGCACGGAAAATCACAGGTTTTTTACAACGCCAACAATGTGGATATGAGTGTACAATTTTTTCTTCGGCAAGTAATGCACCGCTCGTTCTCAAATCATCAATGATAATATCGTTGGCTTTAGTGTAATATTGCCCTGCGTATTGCTCTGCATCCTCAGTCATTACGCCGGTTTCATTAACAGGAGTGAAGAAAGAATCGTATAACTCGGGGTACTTTCGGCAAACATTATAGTCATCAACACCATGACCGGGAGCGGTGTGAACTGCACCTGTTCCTGCATCAACAGTTACATGGTCGCCTAATATCAGTAGCGATGTTCGGTCATAAAAAGGATGCTGTGCAACTGCTCTTTCCAAATCAGAGCCACGTACTCTTTTAACGACCTCATACTCTTTAATGTTCGCTTTTTCAAACACAGCTTCAACCAGCTCTGATGCTAAGATATATAAAGCGTTACCAACTCTACAAACGGCATACTCAATATCCGGACCAAGAGCAATTGCAATATTTCCCGGTAAAGTCCATGCGGTTGTAGTCCATATCAAGATGTATGCGTTGTCGGCGTTGTCAACACCATCTAACACACCTTTTGAATCCACCAGCTTAAACTTTACAAAAATTGCACTGCAAGGTACATCTGCGTATTCGATTTCTGCTTCGGCAAGTGCAGTTTCGTCAGTTGGACACCAGTACACGGGCTTTAACCCTTTGTATATATATCCTTTTTCGTACATTTTGCCAAAAACACGCACTTCCTCTGCTTCGAAAGAAGGTGACATAGTTAAATACGGTTTATCCCAATCGCCTAACACACCAAGTCTTTTGAACTGCTCACGTTGCGTATCAACATAACCGGCTGCAAAGTTATAACATGCGCTGCGAAACTCGGGTATTGTCATCTTTTTTCTATCAAGCTTATTCTTTTTGATAATTGCACTTTCAATCGGCATCCCATGATTGTCCCAGCCGGGGGTATATGGCGCGTGGTAACCCGACATGTTTTTATGCTTGACAATAATATCTTTAAGAACCTTGTTCAAAGCTGTGCCGATATGTATATCACCGTTAGAAAAAGGAGGACCGTCATGCAGAATGTACTTAGGTTTCCCCTCATTTCGTTTCATAAGATTTTCGTAAAGCTTTTTCTCATAAAACTCTTTTAACAGCT
>JAITFR010000021.1 GCA_031281255.1 Oscillospiraceae bacterium | reverse complement strand
CCATTTCACCAATCATGCCAAAAACGTAAAAGAGCAATACTCCGAATCCCGTCAACGCCATAATAAACAAAGCACTTAATATGAAAGCGGAAAAGATAGTGTATTTATGAGTAATCTTATTGATTCTTTCCCACATAGTGAACCTCCTAAACATAAGTAATTTTAACTATACCGTAAATGATATTTTTACAAGTTCATTTACTTCATTATAATCAGACGGTTTTTCTTGTCATATTTTCATGCAATTCCTTACTCACTACTGCCATAAACATTGTACCAAGCTCTTTCGGAGAATGGTTTGTATGATGCGCGTTTACCTTCGCTTTCAGGAACTCCTATTGGTAGAAAGCCAATAACTATGTAGTTTTTCGGAATTTTCAGAATGTCAGCTATCTGTTTTTGAGTTTCTTCACTTTCGGTAATTTGTCCTTCAATCCAACAACTAGCATAACCAAGTGCTGTTATTGCGAGTAGCATATTTTCAATAGCGGCACTATAATCCTGTACATTAAAATATACATCAGCATAACCGGGTATTTCTTGTGTGAGTATGCAAACTCCGGCAGGAGCTAACGTACCTTTAAAACCATTTTTCTTAACTATGTTTGCAATAGAAACAAGAATTTGCTTATCATCTATTCCTATTATTGATGTTGTCTGTGTATTGCAACCGGAAGGAGCTGCAAGGCCTGCTTTAATTATCTTCTCCATGTTTTCTCTTGGTACAGGTGTGCTTTTATAAGCTCCACGATAACTATACCGATTTTGCACACATTCAAAAAACTCCATTTTTAATCCTCCATATATTTATTCATATTACAATTACTTGTTATACGTCATTAAATTCAAACGAATCAGATAATAACAAAAATAACCACCCTTACCACTTTTCCTAACACAACCCGCTCCAAATTACATTTACGGTGTTATACATCGCTTTAGTACACCATTTGCTACGGTCTACAAAGGGTGAAATCCATGCAGCAACGAGTTCCTCATCAGGGTCGATATACAAGGCACACGCACCTGACCCTTCGTGCATATAGGTGCTATCAGAAAAAGTGAATTGCGGACCGTTTCTATGGTCAAAACCAATGCCGTAATTTCGTATACCTCCGTTTCCACCCCAACAAAAATCAGGCTTAGAAATTTGTATTTTAGTCATTTTCTCGACAGTCTTTCTACCCATTATTCGCACACCATCAAAAGTACCACCATGAAGCACCATATTTCCATATCTAACCATGTCAGCAACAGTTGATACCATACCACCGCCAGTACTTGGGATTTTGTTCCATAGTTCGGAATTTTCTTCATCGTTTGATTTACCGTTTAATATGTTTTCTACCATCTTGATAGCTCCATCATCACACAAAATGTAACGTTTTGTCATTTCGGGAGTTATATCAAAACCGGTATCATTAAGACCAAGAGGTTTACAAATGTGTTCCTCTATGTATTTATGACAGTGCATCCCGCTCAATTTTGTGATGATTTCACCTATTATGATAAAACCAAAACTACAATACATCCACTCTTTATCAGGTTCACAGTGTACACCATACGCTAGTGCCGCAGCTATCCAGTCAAACTCACCTTTGTCAGTTTTTTTGTCATTTAGATATGCCCCATAAGCTGTATCAATAAAGTGCCAATAGCTACCGTCGTTGTGTTTGTTAGGAAAACAACCACCATCACTAAACATACCGGAGGTATGGGTGAGCAGATGAAAAAGTGTGATACTGTTAAAGGGGGGCGAATCAAACTGTGGTAAGATTTCACCAACCGTTGTATCAAGACGGATTACACCATCCTCAACCAGCTTCATTATTGCTATTCCTGCAAAAGTTTTAGTGACTGATGCAATGTAATGAATATCAGTTGGTGAGACAAGCTGCTTTGGGTCTTTTTGGTATGTTTTGTAACCAATACCACCATGAGCAAAGACCTTGCCTCGCCTTGATAAGCAATAAGTTGCACAGATAATTTCATTATCGTCCACTAATGATTGAAAGTGTTTTTTCAATATTTCAATCCGATTTGGATCGAAATCAACCTCCGCCGAACTACATTCTACCGTTCCTTGTGTGTTAAGCATTTTAATGACCTCCTAGACGTTTTTCAATACAACAATGAACTAAATAATAGCAAAACTCACTTTGTTTTTCAATAAAAATATCATTTTTTTTGTTAGTTGTCATTCGTTTAATGTTGTTATAAATTATCTTTTAATTTTGTAATACAGTCAATCCCATTCGTTTGGGTCTTTGAAGTGAATATCAAAGTAGCCATTTTCATAAGTGTCGTTAATATGAGTATTGTAGATAATGCTTTTTATTATCGGGTTATTGTTTTTGCCCGACATATATAGCGTGCAATCCCATTTCGATAATTGAGGGATCGTCGGCTGTTTTGTTTATTAATTCGATTATTGCATCATATTTTTCAACATTTTCATTTTTTAGTTTGAATATTTGCTCTTCTTTATTGCTACCCCATCCCCGGATAGAGCGTAATAATACCTTTGAAAATCCATTATCACTAAACAAATTAAC
>JAITFR010000181.1 GCA_031281255.1 Oscillospiraceae bacterium | reverse complement strand
GTCATTCGCCACATATTACAATGCTTTTGCAGATGCCATGCTTCGTTAATCGGTGCTGGTCCTGGAGATAAACTAAGCACCATAGGTCTGCCACAATTATCTATAGCATTTTTTATCATCTCTATTTCATGTTTAGCAGAATAGGGATTATTAGGTAGAATGTTAGTGTTTGCAATATCGTCAACTTTTATATAATCAACACCCCATGATGCATATAAGGTAAATAAAGAATTATAGTAAACCTGTGAACCTGGATGGTCAGCTCGTAAACCATACATATCACTATTCCATTTACAAATTGATGAAGGGTCAGCGATTTCATCTGCTGTCCATTTTTTACCCATGATGTGCATTCGCTTGTGTACAGCTTGACGTGGAATACCTCGCATTATATGAACACCAAACTTCAATCCCATTTTGTGTATCTTATCTGCAATTGGTGCAAACCCCTTTTCACCAGTAGCGCTTGGAAATCTGTTGTCTGCGGGTAGTAAACGACAAAATTCATCCATGTGTAATTTCGCAAATGGACGATATTCAGTATTTTCAGTCCCAGCTAGAGGTTCATACCATTGTATATCGCATACAACATACTCCCAGCCATGTTGTTTCAAATGTTTAGCCATATACATAGCATTACCCAGTAGTTGTTCTTCATTAACTGTTGCAGCATAACAATCCCAACTATTCCATCCCATCGGAGGTGTTTGTGCGACAATACTCATTTCATACATCATAGTAACCATCACCACCAATCTGCTTAATATCATAGTTAAGTAAAAAATCTGTAAATTCGCTAAACTGTTCTCCTCTTTGAGCAAATAACCCAATTAGAACTCCAGTGAAACCACCTGCAACCTCTTTTGATAAATATCGTGTTTGTGCTTTACCCATAAAGATGTTATCACAGTAGAACTCATAATTCAAAGCATTCGCTTTTATTCTCAAAATTACATCGCTTTTACCAACATACATTTGTTTCACAGTATGTTTAATATCGCCTATATTTAAAATTAAAGCAACGTTATAACTATTGTTTAATTTTTCGATTATTAAATCATAATGATGGTCTTCATCCATGTAAAGTGTAACACCCGCTTCACCATTATAAACTTTTATATTTACAGATAAATCAAAATCAAATTCTTTTTGACGAATTCCTATAAATGATGGGATAGTTTTATTATCATCAAGAGTATATGAGTTACTCTTGATTTTTATACTGTTATTTCCAAATTCATAATTATTATCATTAAACTCACGAATAAATTGCCAGTCTTTTTTCCAATCAGTGTTCTCAAAGCTATATATTTTCTTTAAATTTTGTGTAATATCTTTGGATATTAGATCAGTTTCAACAATTTGTGTTGTTGTTCCATTCTCACCAACGCTAAACCAACCGTTATCATCGAAAGTAACAGGCATTAAAAAAACTTCTCTACCTAGATGATGATATGTCAGCCATCTACCTATCTGTCTAAAACCTAAATGAAAAAGCCACCAGTTTCCATTATAATCCTCGATAAGCTCCGCATGTCCTACTCCCTGTACAATATATCCACCTAAATTTCTATTTGTTAATACTGGATTGTTATCATAAGGAGTAAATGGTCCATATATATTTTTTCCTCTAGCATAGGTAACCATGTGTCCGTATTCTGTTCCACCTTCTGCGGCTGTAAGATAGTAATAATCATTTATCTTATATAAATGAGGACTTTCTAAATATCTTCCGCCGGTACCACCCCATATAGCTTTAGCATCGGTTAATATTTCACCTGTATTAATATCGATTTCACATTGTAATATTGCTGATTTGCCATGATTATCTTCACCATTGCTCATAAAATAAGTTTTACTGTTTTCAAAGTACAACGATGGGTCAATACCTCCTTGATTTACAATAATTGGATCAGACCACTCACTATATATATCATCAGTGTAAACATAAAAGTTTTTACCTATTGTTGTGTTTGTAGTCACCATGTAAAAACGTCCATTATTAAAGCGTATAGTTGGAGCAAAAATACCTCCGGAGCTGTCAGCGTTATTCAATGGTAATTGTGATTTTTTAGTTAAACAATAACCAATTTGTTCCCAATTGATTAAATCTTCGCTTTGAAACAAAGGTACACCCGGGAAATAATGAGATGAACTTGTTACTAAATAGTATTTACCATTCGCTTTACATACACTAGGATCTGGATAATATCCTCGTATTATAGGATTCTGATATATCATATTGTACAACTCCTTAACATTCTTATTGAGACGCAGTATAAACTACGCCTCATATTATATTATGTAGATAAGAATTACAATTTTTTTAACCAGTAACTTCAATATTATTTAATTGTTTATCTGGGTATAATTTATTTCTTTTTTCAAGATTATGAAGAGGCTCTAAAGTGGCTGTATTGTTAATCCAATCAATCTCAACTTTGAAGCATGACAAAATATCATTACCAAGCAACATACGATAGTCAAGTTTTAAAGGTATAGTTTGATTCTAATTTTACAGATTATTCTACCTGTTGATAGAATATCTAACTTAGGCATGTGCGTATATACCTCCAATTTCAACAGGATACTCAACATCATAACCAGAGGCAATACCACCATTAAACTGTTCGATTAAATCCGGACGAGGATTTCTATATAATTCATCATCAGTATCGGCCGTACACACAACATAACACATATCAGAGTCTGGGTTTAGAAGATTTATTTCTCCAACTATAACATAGCGAAACCATTTAGTGGAATACTTCTTTTTAAGTTCCCTCAATGTCATGATTTCTTTTTTCTTTATCTC
>JAITFR010000123.1 GCA_031281255.1 Oscillospiraceae bacterium | reverse complement strand
GCAATAGGTCTGTTCCCTGCTGTTTGCAGTCGTCGCATAAATGACATCGGTACAAAGTGTCCGACGTGCATTGAGTCTGCTGTTGGGTCAAATCCTATATAAAAGGTGGCTTTACCACTATTAATTAAATCGCTGACCTCAGGTTCATTGGTGACTTGTGCTACAAGTCCTCTCGCTTTAAGTTCTTCGTATAATGTCATTGTAATAACCTCGCTTCTTGTGCTATAATTTCTAGTATGGTAATATATCATAGTTTTGTATCGGAGTAAAGCTAGGGGCTAGGGATTAGGGAGTAGGGAGTATGACTCTAAGAAAATGTAAAACATTTTCATAATGCGAAACTTGTTTCGCTATGGGAGTATAAACTTATGGCATCAAACAGAGATAATAATATTTATGATGAACTGGCAATGTATATTTTTGCTGTTATTTCTGTGACTGCTTTGCTTATTGTTCGAAGCTCATTGTTTTATTTTGAATCTTTTGATTATGAGCATTCACTCAGTCGTTGGGTCTTGACATTTCAAGAGATGTCGTTTTTTGAGGGGCTTGGTACTCGGGTTGGTAATTATAATGCTCCTTACATGTATATATTAAACATAATCGCTCGAATTGGTTTTTCAGATTTATATTTGATTAAAATTGTATCTACTATTTTTGATTTTCTTCTTGCGTTTTTTGTTATGAAAATCGTCTCATTAAAAAGTGAGAGTAAAAATATTCGTTTACTCGCATTTTTGCTTACTTTATCAATTCCTACAGTTTTATTAAATAGTTCAATGTGGGGGCAATGTGAATCGATTTACGCTTCTTTTGCTCTTGGTGGTGTTTATTTTGCATTAAAAGGGCATAGCAAAAAGGCGTTTGCGTTTATTGCTCTTGCGGTTTCTTTTAAATTACAGGCTGCGTTTCTTTTGCCGTTATTTGCTGTTTTTGTTTTTTCGAAGAAAATACATTTTAAAGACTGTTATATATTTTTCTTAGTATTTTTTGCTATGCTGCTCCCTGCTATTGTTGCCGGTTATCCGATTATTGACCTTTTGAATATTTATATTAATCAGACTGATACTTATCATTATCTACGTTTAAATGCTGTTAATGTATGGACTTTTGTTGGTTCTGTTGAGTTTGCTCCATTTAGAACTGCGGGTTTATTTACCGGCGGTATTGCTGTACTTGGGTTAATGTATTATGCATTTGTGAATAGGTCTAAGCTGATGGATAATGTTTTAAATATTAATAATGAGCATAAGCAAGATAATTTGAACGAAGGAAACCAAAGTTTAGATTTTAATGATAAAGAGTGTAGTGATGTTGGTTTCGGTAAACTTTTTGTGAACACTAATTTTATTCGTTTAGCGTATCTTTTTGCTGTTTTAATTCCGTTTTTGTTACCACAAATGCACGACCGTTTCTTTTATATGGCGGACGTGTTTTCGTTATTGATTTTTCTTTTTGATAAACGTCGCTGGTATGTGCCGCTTGTTACAATCTTCTGCTCATACTTAACTTATGCCTGGTTTTTGATGGATTGGGTGTACATCTTCGACCTAAAGTACGCTGCAATTGCGCTGATGTTGGTGATTTTTGTGGTGCTGAGGGACTTGGTGGTGTCGGTGCTACAGAGGGTTTGAGGGAAAACTTTTGTAAATCGTCGAGATTCAAATCACCCGGCTCTGCGGAGCCACCCTCTTTGCTAAAGAGGGCTTTCAGGTGTTAAGTATTCACTTGTATAATAACATATATAAATTTCGATGGGTCATAGTGACCCATCGAGATTTTGTTTATTGGAAAAATACATTACGATACGGGTTGTAGATTAGTAATAAGCAGTGAAGTAACATATTCATAGATTGTTTTATTATTTTTACTAGCGTTATATTTAATGGTATTCTCAACATCAATAGACAGTTTTAATGATCTTAATAATATTTCATCTTGTGCTGATGTAACAACATGTTTTAATCCATCAGGCATCACTTCGTCACCTTTTCGCCATTCTTCTTTTAAATCTGCTACATCATAATTCATTGTAATACCTCTTCAAGTAACTTCTCATATTGTTTTGTTATTTTATTAGCATGAATAACATAAACCTGTCCATCAGCACCTGTATCTGTTATAACCTCAATTGCTCTTGCTTTTAAATCAAATCCTAATAATAGACGTTTTTCAGTTTCTGATCTAATGATATAAGAAACTATCGGGTCGTTTATAACTTTTAGCATATCGTCAACTGATACATTGTGCTTTCGTGCTGAATCGAGTATAATCACCTTGTCACTCTAATCCTTAGGATTTTCTAATTTGGTGGGAGGTAGTGGATTTGAACCACTGAAGTCACTGACAACAGATTTACAGTCTGCCCCCTTTGGCCACTTGGGTAACCTCCCATTTTCCTGGAGCTTCTGTGCGGACTCGAACCGCAGACCTGCTGATTACAAATCAGCTGCTCTACCAACTGAGCTACAGAAGCATTTTACTGCTATTTGTAATTGCGAACAAAATAATAACAAAC
>JAITFR010000090.1 GCA_031281255.1 Oscillospiraceae bacterium | reverse complement strand
AACTCAGGTGTTCCGGTAAATGAGTAACGAACGAGGTTTTCTGCTTCTTGTATTTTACCTGTTCGCAGAAGCTGGCGGATTTCATCCAGTTTTATTTTTGAATACGGATTTGTGCGGTCACGAAATCCACCTGACCAAACAGAGTCCTCGTTAAATTGAATCCGTTCAAACCTTGTACCACCAAAAACCATTGCACCCAACCGCCCGTTACCTATTGGTAATGCCTCTGTCCAAACATTGGTATCAGCCGGTTTTTTGTACCACAACATAGATTCGTATGACATAAAAAAGTCCATCCTTTCTTAACATGAATGACATTCTCAACACGATTTACATACACCGGTTTAAAAATACTCTAAAATATACTGATGAAATATCATTACCTTATACGCCCATCACGAACTATAGAACCCGGAGCCGGCGTAATATCAGAGTAATACATAAGCTCTGCAACAGTTACAAACTGATAATCTCGTTCAATTAGTGCGGGAATGATTCTTGCTATAGCTCTGGTTGTTGACGGTACTGTATCATGGAACAACAAGATATCTCTGTCTTTTACATTTGACATTATTCGGTTATATGTGGTATCTGCACTTTGAGTGAGCCAATCGAGTGGATCATACGCCCAAAGTGCGACATACATATCAAACTCTGCGGCTACATTTCTACCTGTAGAACCAATCTCACCCCAAGGAGGTCTCATGCTAATAGGAGTTACTCCGGTTATCGCTTCGATTGCATCATTTGTGCGTAAAAGCTGCGAGCGGATTGTAGATGCCTGGTAATTACGCATATTTATATGCGACCATGTGTGGTTAGCAATTTCATTACCCATGTCATGCATACGTTGCATTATATCTCTGTTACTCGCTATTCTGTTTCCTACAACATAAAAAGTTGCAACAACACCATATTCCTCCAGAATATCTAAAAGTTTCGTTGTTTGTGGAACCGGTCCATCATCAAATGTAAGCGCTACCATTGGTTTATCAGGGTCTATTTTTCTTCTGCCTGTAATGCTGAATCTATTTGATAAACTTGTTGTTATATTAATGTTTTGATCCATAGCAGAAACTCTTATGCAGAAATCCAACGCTTCTGCAACTTGAAAAATATTTGAATACACACCGCTGCTAAGCCTGTAGTTTGTTATGTTAGCTTCTTTATTGCTCAGAAAAACTGTGATATTAGCTAACATTGCACTGTTAGAATCTACAACTCTACCGGGTGAAAATAATCCTAATCTGTTAAAGTTTTGTTCACTTGCGATGTAGGTTATTCGTTGAAATGAATCCCACATCATTGGAAAAAAGCTCTTTTCTGTCTCTCTAAGTAATAACGCAAGTTCAAATATGTTTACATAAATATCATCATCAATTAAATACGAACGTATTTCAACTTGTACATTATCAACAATAAACTCAATATCAACAAGTACTGCTTCTTTGATTTCAAAAGCATTAACTGAGAGTGTTGTATTCAACAATATGCAAACAACACATATTGTCAGTATTATGATGAAAGTTTTCTTAATCACAATAAAACCATTTTAGCATACTGATGTATGTACTTTCAATACAGTTATGTTAATTTTTATATTGATAATAATATTTTCTCATAGTATAATAAAAATTGGAAATTGTACTGAGGAAAGGTCGCACTAGTTGGGGAGATAGCGGTGCCCTGTCACCTGCAAACCGCTACAGCAGGGACGAATTCCGGTACTCGGACTTATGGTGTGTTGTCAGCCCTTGATAAGTAGCGTTGACGAGCCGGTCTCGCGCAACGTGAATTTGCGAACCATGTCAGGCGGGGAACCGAGCAGCATTAAGCAAAATCTCATGTGTGCCGCGAGGGAGCCGGTTTTGAGCCGGCTGTCAAGCTAGCGGGCATATCATGTTTTCAAAGATCGGTGTGCGATCTTTCCTCAGTACAAAGTGTTAGCAGAAGGGAATTGACTATTTATATGTATCAAGCTTTATACAGGAAATATAGATCTCAAACCTTTAGTGATATTGTGGGACAGGAGCATATCACTAACACACTACAGCAACAGCTTATTAACGATAGGCTTTCTCATGCGTATTTATTTGTAGGTACACGTGGCACAGGCAAAACATCTTGTGCAAAGATTTTATCACGAGCTGTAAACTGCCTCGATTTAAAAGATGGAAACCCTTGTAATATTTGTATCTCTTGTGTTGGAATTGAAGAAGGCAGTATACTTGATGTATTGGAGTTGGATGCTGCTTCTAATAATAAAGTTGATGATGTACGAGCATTACGTGATGAAGCAATTTACACTCCGGCAACAACAAAAAAACGTGTATATATCATTGATGAGGTTCACATGCTCACAACACCTGCGTTTAACGCTTTGTTAAAAATCCTTGAAGAACCACCACCGCATATATTATTTATTCTGGCAACAACAGAGCTTCATAAAGTTCCTGCTACTATTCAAGGGCGTTGTCAGAAGTTTTCGTTTAAAAGATTATCACGTGATGAAATTATAAGTCGGTTAAAAATGATTTCAACTAAAGAAAATCTCAACCTAACAGATGAGGCTGCTAAAAAGCTTGCTTCTCTTGCAGATGGTTCAATGCGTGACGGTATATCATTACTTGACCAGTGCATTACAAGCAAGGAAATAGATTTGCAACATGTTTTAGATACCATTGGACTTCCGAGTCAGCAAAACTTGATACGTTTATTAACTGCAATTGGTGAGAAAGATATTAACACAGCATTAAAAATTATTGACACGTTATATGACGAGGGTAAGGATATGACATCTTTGCTTAATGAATTATCGTCATTGGTTCGTGATTTATTAATTTATAAAATCTCACCGGAATCAGGTTTGATAAACCCAAATAGTGACTTAAACGATTTATCATCATTATCAAAGATACTTACGTCAGAACAGTTGTATAAATACTTAGATTCATTAGGTGATGCAATATTTGGATTATCAAAAGGAAATCAACCAAGATTGGCTGTTGAAATGTGTTTATTTAGGTTATGTGAAAAAGGAGTTGTATAATTATGGCAAAAGGTGGATTTAGAGGTGGAAACCTCGGAGGTGGCATGAATATGAACATGCTAAAACAAGCTCAAAAAATGCAAGAGGACTTGATGAAAATGCAAGTCGAAATGGAAAGTCAAATATATACTGCAAACTCGGGCGGTGGTGTTGTCACTGCTGTTGTTAGCGGTAAACGTGAGCTTATGGAGTTAACAATAGACCCTGATGCTGTTGACCCCGACGATGTAGAAATGCTACAAGACCTTATTGTAGCTGCGGTAAATGAAGCTCTCAGAAAAGCAGAAACAAGCATGAGCGACTCAATGTCAAAACTCACAGGCGGACTAAACCTCGGGTTTTAGGGAAACTTGCTGTGTAGCACTATTCGAACCGCATTGTATTTAACATTTCATACAATGCGTCACGTTGTTCGTTGTTTTCATAGCTGATTACGAATACCAGTGCGAGGTCACTATTTACTAAATCGTGAATCCACACCTCGTATGTTGTACCGTCTTTTTCTGCTCTTGCATGATGACCATTAATAAATGAACCTCGTATTGAATCTAACCCTAAGTATTCAGTTAAGGCACCATCGGTGTAATTGTTTAAAAAGACTTCGGCTTCTATTGCTATGCTTTGAGCGGTAACAAATAAGTGGCGAATCTCAAGTGTAGCAATACCTCCACCTGTATATAAAAACCACCAATCTAAGTCGTTTTCTTCAAAATCAAATAATTCTTCTTTTGCAAATATTACTAAGTTAGTGTTATCAGAAACTAAAAAAGAGTGACGCATACCTTGTGGGTCTAGATTTGGTGTGAGTGCGGGGTCATCATCTCCATTATTTTCCGGATCGTTACCATTATCGCCGTTATCATCATCAGGGTCATTAACATTACTACCATCAGGAATCAACCCATCATCCGGCTCAATACCACTATTTATAACAATAAGTTGAATACTAAATACAATAATTGCAATTACACATACTAGTGTAAGCCCTAACAGAAAGTTTTTAAATATATGATTCATAATTTAATTCCTTTACTTTAGTTTCTCAATTCCGATTTTTACACGGCGTAGTACTTCTTCTTTCCCTAAGATTTCACAGATTTCTGCAGCACCACCCGGTGTGACTGACTTTCCTGCAACAGCTATACGAACCGGCCACATAAGAGTTGCATTTTTAACGTCTAAATCAATTGCCATTTCTTTAAGCATATAACTTATTGACTCATTTGTCCACTCTGTAAGGTTTTCAAATCCGGATTTGGCAGCAATTAGCATATCATAAGCAATTGTTTTGTCAATTTTTGATTTTTGATGAATATACAAATCTACTTCATAATCCGGTAGTGTTTCAAAAAAGTCTATTTTTTCAGGAATATCACTTAGTTTCTCACAACGTGCTTGTAATAAACGTGCAATTGAATCTATTGATATATTTTCATTATGGATTACTTTTTTTATGTACGGAGTGGCAATCTCTGTAAACTCCTCAGGCGACATTTTTCGTATATATTCACTGTTAAAATGATTTAGTTTTATTATATCAAAAATAGCGGGAGCTTTTGATATACCGCTTATATCAAAGACTTCAAGCATTTCTTGGAGTGTAAACAATTCTTGCTCACCTCCGGGACTCCAGCCAAGCAATGCGATGTAGTTTAATACTGCATCAGGTAAATACCCCAAGGCGAGCAAATCATCATAAGTTGGGTCACCGTGACGTTTTGAAAGTTTGTTTTGAGCATCACGCATGACGGGAGACACTGTTATATATATCGGTATTTCCCAACCAAAAGCATCATAAAGAATGTTGTATTTCGGAGCAGAGCTTAAATACTCGCTACCTCGCATAACATGTGTTATACCCATTAAATGGTCGTCCACGACATTAGCAAAATTGTATGTTGGCATTCCATCACGTTTTATCAACACCATATCGTCGAGTATTTTATTTGGTGTTGTGATTTTTCCGAAAACCACATCATCAACTGTAGTTTCACCTTCTTTTGGTGCTTTCATACGAATAACATATGGCTCACCTGCGTCTACCCGCTGTTTTGAACTTTCATAAGGTAAGTCTCTGCAAACATCAACTAACAATACAGCATCATCTTTTTCTTCTTTTTCGCAAAAACAATAATATGCTGCTTTTTTCTCACAAAGCTCCTGTGCGTGAGTTTTGTAAAGCTCTTTTCTTTCGCTTTGTCTATATGGAGCAACAGGGCCGCCAATATCAGGGCCTTCATCATATATTAACCCTGTGTTTCTTAGCGTATTTATTATTACTTCTTCTGCTCCTTCGACATATCTCGCTGTGTCAGTATCTTCAATACGCAGGATAAAAGTTCCGCCTGCTTTTTTTGCGATTAGATATGTATAAAGCGCAGTGCGAAGCCCTCCAACATGCATATATCCTGTTGGGCTTGGTGCAAATCTTGTGCGTACCTTGTTATTTAACATTGTTAACAATTTCCTTTTCCAGTTCTAAGTAAGCGACCTTACCTACAAGAGTGCGTGGAAGGTCTTTCCTGTATTCAAACTCTGAGGGCATCGCATATTTTGCGATATTTTTTATACAATGCAAACGAATTGACTCTTTGATTTCATCTGTTGGCTCTTGATTATCCCGTAGAGTTATAAACGCTTTAATCCGTTGCTTTTTATACTCATCAGGGATTCCGATAACACAGCTTATTAAAACATTTTCGTGTGATTCGATTGCGTTTTCAAGCTGAGTAGGATAAATACTATACCCTGCGGAAACAATCATTCGTTTCATTCGCTGGCGAAAATAAATAAAACCTTCCTCGTCTATTATACCTAAATCACCTGTGTGTAACCAGGTTTTTCCATCAGCGTGAGTTTTGAGTGTTTGTGTTGTTTCTTCCTCGTTGTTATCGTAACATTTCATCACTGTTGGCCCAGATATAACGATTTCGCCTTCTTCACCATACGGAAGACTTTCTCCGGTATTTGGTTTTACAATTTTGTAAAGCATATCAGGATAAGGTATGCCAATACTTCCCTCTTTGTGGTAATTGCGAGGTGTAAGGCAACTTGCAGTGACACATTCTGTTAGACCATACCCCTCACGCACCTGCTCCGACGAACCACGCTCCTTTAAGAATGTATCAACCTTACGTTTTAACTCAACCGTAAGTGTGTCACCACCGGAGAAAAGCCCTTTTAGTTGGGATAAATCCAACGTTTCTACATTATCCAGTTTTAACATTGCTTCATAAAGAGTAGGCACTCCTGCAATGTAATGAGGTTTTGTCTTTTTAAGAAGCTTTAAGTATGTTTTTATGGAAAACTGAGGTACTAAAATGATAGTAGCTCCGGAAATCAGAGTTGTATGCACACATACTCCAAGACCGAACCCGTGAAATAGCGGCATAATAGCGAGCATTTTTCGATCTGATTCAACACAGTCACCTGCTGCGATTGTTTGCATAGCCAGAGCGTTAAAATTAAGATTTGTTAAAACTATACCTTTATTTGTACCTGATGTGCCTCCGCTGTATAAAATCGCCGCAACATCATTTCCAACACCTGCAGCATCAAACTCACCGTCATATTTACTTCCGTTTTGTAATAAATCATTATATCTGAGAATGTTATCCTTTGTTGGAAAATGTACTATTTTTCTGCCTTTTGTGTATTTGTATAAAAATCTTTTTATACCTGATAAGCTGTCTTCAATTCCGGTTAAAATGAGTTGTTTTGCATCCGTTCTGGGTAAAATATTTAACAATTTTTCAGAAAATTGGTCTAGTGTAAATACAGCAACACTTTTACTGTCTTCTATATATCTGACCAGCTCTTCCTCCGCCGACAAAGGGTGCACCATATTTGCGATTGCTCCAATGTGATTAAGTGCATAAAACATTATTATAGCTTGTGGGGTGTTAGGCATACATATTGTTACTCTGTCATTTTTATTTATGCCTGATGCTTTTAGACCACGAGAGCATAAGAGTATTTCATCGACAAAATCCTTATGCGTTTTTGTGCATCCGGAAAATTCATACGCTTTTACATTCGGGTGTTCAAACGCAGCATTAAAAACAAGCTCTGCCATCGAACAATCAGGATAGTTCAGAGAATGTGGTATGTTACCGTATGAAGCTAACCAAGGAGTTTCGATTTTCATTGTCAAAGTCTACCACATCAGCAAAAAAAAGTAAATATTGCAAAATGTTATGTACTTATAGTATAATCAAAAAATTGGATTGTCATATCGTTGCAACGTAGCGATTGGCGTAAAGGATTAGTATGAGCTCAGTAAAATTTGCCAAATATGTACAAAGTAGTAAAAGATGTCACCTGATTGGTATTGGTGGTGTATCAATGTCACCACTGGCAATAATACTTCATAATACAGGTATTGAAGTGTCCGGTTCGGATATTAACGATAGCACTGTCATAAAAGAGCTTCGTGATCTTGGTATTACAGTGTATATAGGGCATCATGCAGATAATATCGTTGGTGCGGGATATATTGTGCGTACTGCAGCAGCACGTGATGATAATGTCGAAGTTGAAGCAGCTCAAAAAAACAATATACCTGTATTTGAACGTGCGGAAGCATGGGGTCATATAATGCGAAGCTATAAAGATGCTTTGTGTATTTCAGGTGTTCACGGAAAAACAACAACAACCTCAATGGTTTCACGTATTTTACTTGCAGCCGGAACTGACCCGACTGTTATGATTGGTGGAACACTACCAAAGATAGAATCGGGTTGTTTAGTTGGAAAAGGTGATATAATTGTACTGGAAGCATGTGAGTATTATAACTCTTTCCATAATTTTCACCCGACAGTAGCTCTAATCTTAAATATTGATGCAGACCATCTTGATTTCTTTAAGGATTTAGATGGTCTTAAAAGTTCTTTCCGTCATTTTGCGTCATTGGTACCGAAAAATGGGTATATTATTTGTAACGGTGATGATGAAAATACAATGGATGCTCTTACTAAGCTAGACAGAGAACTTATAACATTTGGTTTTAATGAGTTTGCCGCAGTTACAGGGAAGCCAATAAGATTACGTGGAACAAATGTTAAAACCTCCGGTCGTCATCCGTCAATGGATATTTCATTTGACGGAAATCATGTGTGCAGTATTAAGTTGCGAATTCCCGGTGTACATAACCTAAAAAATGCTTTAGCCGCTGCTGCAGCATGTCTATATATTGGTATTTCACCAAAGATTATTGAAGATGAGCTGCTGGAATACAGTGGTGTTGGCAGGCGCTTTGAGTACAAAGGTTCGTATAATGGTGCTGATGTATTTGACGACTATGCACACCATCCGCGTGAGTTAAGTGCTCTTATTGATGCTGTATCTACCTTTGATTGTTATAACCGTTTTATTATTGCTTTTCAACCTCATACATATTCAAGAACAAGAGCTTTGTTTGATGATTTTGTAAGCGAATTAAAAAGACCGGATGTAGTATTTCTTTCTGATATATATGCTGCCAGAGAGCAACCGATTGATGGTGTTTCATCTCAAATACTGGCTGATGCTGTACCCGAATCTGTTTGTATTTCTGATTTTGGAAAAATGACGGAGCAGATAGCAGCTATTGCACGCAAAGGTGATATTGTGATAACAGTAGGTGCAGGTGATATATACAAAGTAGGAGAATCATTAGTAAGCAGGTAAAAAAGCAGAGTAAATAAGTAATAACAAAGGGAGTGCAATAGAGCAACTCCCTTTATGTTTATATTGATATATTATTGTATGTTATGCTTTACTTAGGTATTTCGTTTTCTTTAGATATTTTTTCGTAGTATATTGCTTCAACTGTTCCCAGTAGAATTGGAGCCAGTGCAAATACAACAAGTAGCACCGGACCTAGTATAACTGCTAAGATAGGTACCATGCCAATTAATAACGAAGGAATAAAAACTGCTGCTCCTATGCAAATCCCGATTATTATGTCAGTGAGGAACATTTTACCCCTATAACCCTTTGTTAAACGCATAGATTTTTTAAGTGCTTCTGTTGCTTCGATATCAGCATCTTCTATCATGATGTACGGAGTTAAACGGTATGAATAAGATTTCACTATACCGGGTATAACAAAGAGCATTGACCAAATTATTATCCAAAGCTCTCTCCATGCCATTCCTCCGGCATTACGTAAAAACTTACCTTTACCAAAACCTTCAAATAGTTGTGTTGCACTGATTTCCTGACCTCTAAATGCTTTTAAGAAGACATTAATCATACCTAATTGAAGCACTAATGAAACCGGTAAAGTAATGAGTGGTATAACACCAAAAGCAAATACCAAAAATGTCATTAACACGCATAATAACGATATTCCCCAAAGGAGTACCGGTTTTTTAAAGAGAAATGCGAACGCTTTTGAAAAAACATCTCCGATAAATCCGGGTTGAGCCATTGGGTGTGCATGGTATGGAGGTGGCGTACCATAAGGGGGAGGCGGTGCTCCGTATGGTGGTGGGGGTGGTGCTCCATGCGGAG
This sequence comes from Oscillospiraceae bacterium, assembly GCA_031281255.1. Taxonomy (GTDB): domain Bacteria; phylum Bacillota; class Clostridia; order Oscillospirales; family Oscillospiraceae; genus WRMH01. Next base: position 30,184 of record JAITFR010000090.1, on the reverse strand, counting down.
GTGGTGGCTGTTGTGCTACAGGTGCATACTGCGGAGGTGGTTGCATTGGTGGTGGTGGCGGCGGTGGCGGTGGCATTACAGGCACTGCTTGTGGTTGTTGTGGTGTGTCATTATTAACTGCTGCACCACATTGTCCACAGAAGCCTCCTGCTGCGACTTCTTTGCCACATTTTGGACAAAACATAGTATAACCCCTTCCTTATTGAAAAATAGTTTTTTTGTATTGCAATATTATATTATAAAATATTAGTTGTCAATACCGAATAGCATTTTGTAATCATTTGTCATAAATAATTATGCAGTGTGATATAATACTAGTAGAAATATTCTTATGATAGTCTCTTTTCCGAACGCCTGCACATCCATGTGCAGAGGTTCGGCGCTACACCATCCATGGTTCCGCTTTCCGAGACCATATAAGAATATTTCTACATTTATTACATTTGTTACTTTTATTGCTACATTTATAGTTGTGGATTGTTGTGCTATTTGGTATACTACCAAGATGAAATACGAGAACTGGGATATTATTGGTTTTAATAGAGAAAAAGCAGTGGATTTTTTACAAAATAAGATAAATCCACTGGTTTCTGTTTTTTTAGCTTCTCGGGGATTTTCAGATATAGAAGAAGCTAATTCTTTTATTGATAAAAACTCGGTTGTGTTTTATGATCCTTTTTTATTGACCGATATGGACAAAGCAGTAAAAGTAATAAAAAAAGCAGTAAAAAATAAAGAGCGTATTGTAATTCACGGTGATTATGATGTTGATGGAATGACAGCCAGTGTTGTACTTGCTAAATGGTTAGAATCTCAAGGGGCTGATTATGACGTGCATATACCAAAACGATCTGTTGGTGTATTTGGTCTTAGTCATGATATCATAAAAGAGTTTGATGAAAAGAACTACAAGCTAATAATTACTGTTGACTGTGGAATAACAGCAAAAGATGAAGCTCTTTATGCGCGTGAATTAGGAATAAAACTTGTCATCACCGACCATCATGAATGTAGAGATGAATTACCAATGGCTGATGCGGTTATAAATCCAAAGCGTCCAGATTGCACTTATCCGTATAAGTATCTAGCCGGTGTGGGCGTAGCATTTAAGCTTGCTTGTGCATTGGAAGGTGATTATTTATCTGATAAAATAATTAATAAGTATATTGATTATGTTGCTGTAGGAACCGTTGCAGATGTAATGCTTTTAACCGGAGAAAATCGCGATCTTGTAAAACGAGGTATCGATAAGATAAATAATGATCCTGAACCTTGTTTTCGTTATATACTCAGTAGTACGAACTCAGAAATAACAAAAGTTACCTCATCAACTATTGGATATGTAATCGCACCTAGAATAAATGCCGCAGGTAGAATGAATCAACCAAAACTGTCTGTTGATCTAATGCTAACTAATGATGAGGAAGAAGCGAAAGTTTTAGCTGAAAAACTTGATGAATTAAATATTGAAAGAAGAAATATAGAAACAGAAATATATGATGATGCTATAATGATATTAGGTGAAGACATACCTGACAGTCCAATAGTAATTAGCAGTAAAAAATGGGATCAAGGTGTAACCGGCATTGTTGCAACAAAGATAGCCGAGCGATATCGTTTACCAACAGTAATTATTAGTATTGACAAAAATGGAACAGGACGAGGTTCATGCCGTAGTTATGGCTCTTACTCAATATATGATGCACTATATTTGTGTAAAGATTTATTTGATGATTTTGGCGGACATGATAAAGCTGCCGGTATTACTATACCTGAAAAGAATATAGATAAACTTCGTGAGCAGCTATCAGCTATATATAAAAAGAAAAGTGGTGAAATTCACACAGAAACACTCGAAATAGATTTTGAAATTGAAAAACCTAATGAATTATTATCAATAAAAAATATTAAAGAACTGGAACTCTTAGAACCTTTTGGTAGGGGAAATCAATTTCCGAAAGCATACATTCATAGAGCAAAGCTAATATCTTTACAATCTATAGGTAATGGAAAACATTCAAAACTAAAAATCGAAAAGTTATATAAAAATAAACAAGGAAAAGAAGAACCATTTGTAATGGAGTGTGTGTTCTTTTTTGCACCAACAAGTGAACTTGGTGTAAAAGAAGGAGATTATATCGATGTAGCATTTGAACCGCAAATAAATGATTTTCGAGGACAGAGTAATATACAATTGCAATTACTGGATTTAAGGTTAAGTAAAGGATAACGGCAAGTATAAAATGATAAGTGTAGAAGAAAGATACAATCAGCTTGAAGCGACCATAAAGGAATATTTACCCGCTGCTGATACAGAACGTATTCGTGCAGCTTTTGAGTTTGCACGAAAAGCACATGGTAACCAGCTTCGTAAAGATGGTAGTGAGTTCGTAACACATCCATTAGCAGCGGCTGAAATTGTTGCTGAAATTGGTATGGATGATGATTCAATTTGTGCAGCTCTTTTACATGACTGCATTGAAGATACTGATGCTACTTTTGAAGATATTGAGAATCTATTTGGTTCTGATGTTGCCGGAATTGTTGAAGGTGTAACAAAATTAACTCGAGTCACATATACAAGTGCAGAAGAAGAGCAAATGGAAAACTTTCGCAAAATGCTTTTTGCAATGGCACAAGATATACGTGTGATATTAATAAAGCTTGCAGACAGACTACATAATACTCGCACTATGGAGTATGTAGAACCGGAAAAACAACGTGAAAAAGCATTAGAAACAATGGAAATGTATGCTCCAATTGCTCATAGGCTTGGTATGCAAAGATTAAAGTGGGAATTAGAAGATTTATCAATACGATACCTTGACCCTGCTGCGTGTACAGAGATACTTGAAGGTTTAAAACAGAGGCATGTTGAAGATGAAGCATTCTTAGAAAGCATAAGAAACCGTCTATCAGAGCGTTTAAGCGAATATGGGATTTCCTGTCAAATCACAGGACGGATTAAACATTTATACAGTATATATAGAAAAATGTTTAGCGAAAACTTATTACTTTCTGAAATACTTGATTTACATGCGTTTCGTATTATAGTTAGCGATATTGCAGATTGTTACAATGTTCTTGGACATATCCATGAGCTATACCGCCCGATACCGGGGTGTTTTAACGATTATATCGGCACACCAAAACCAAATATGTATCAAAGTTTGCATACTAATGTTATAGGTAATGATGGTATTCCTTTTGAGGTTCAAATCCGCACGTGGGATATGCACCATACAGCAGAATACGGTATTGCTGCGCATTGGAAGTATAAAGAAGGTAAAAGTGGCAAAGTCGCTGACGAAGAAAAGTTTGCATGGGTCAGACGTTTGCTGGAAACACAGCAAGATAGTGATGCACAGGAGTTTATGCAAGCATTAAAAGTAGATATGTTTGCTGACGAGGTATTTGTATTTACACCTCGTGGAGATGTTGTGAATTTACCGATAGGGTCAACACCTATAGATTTTGCATATAGTATTCATTCAGAAGTTGGCAACACAATGACAGGAGCTATGGTAAATAGTCGAATGGTACCTTATACACATGTGCTTAATAATGGTGATATAGTTAAAATATTAACATCAAACGCTTCAAAAGGGCCTAATCGCAATTGGCTCGATATTGTAAAAAGTCCTGAAGCCAGAAATAAAATCAGGCTATGGTTTAAGAAAGAAAAACGAGAAGAAAATGTTATACATGGGAAGCTTTCTTTTGAATCTGCTCTACGGCACGCAGATATATCAATCGAAGAAGCAACACAATATGAAATGTTTATGAAAGTTCTGGCACGTCTTTCATTTGGAAATAGCGAAGAAATGTATGCTGCAATTGGGTATGGTGGAATTACAGCAACAAAAGTAATTCATAGTATACAAGAAGAACTCCGGCATGTTGCGAAAATAAAAAGAACTGATGATGAGATAGTAGATAAAACTAAAAAAATCGCAAAAAAGAAAAGAGAACCACACGGGATTACTGTTGAAGGGTCGGAGAATTGTCTTATCAAGTTTGCACGGTGTTGCTCACCAATACCCGGAGATCCGATTATTGGGTTTATTACTAAGGGTTTTGGGGTTTCTGTACATCGGCAGGATTGTCATAATTACTTGGAATCGCAAAATGAACCTGAATCAGAACAAGGTAGATGGGTGCGTGTTTTTTGGGAAAAAACAGATAATAATCTATACTCAACTGTTATTGATGTACAGGTAATTGATAGAGTGGGTATAGTAGTTGATGTAGCTTCTGTTTTAAACTCGTTAAATGTTATCATTACATCTTTTAATGCTAGAGTGGAAAGTGGAGAAGACACACATATGACCATTGTTGTTGAAGTAAACAATCGTGATGAACTAGTGTCAGCAATGGCAAAAATAATGACGGTTCAAGGCGTAACAGACGTTAGGAGAGCAGATGGATGAGAGCTGTAATAACCAGAGTATCATCAGCTAATGTTGAGATTGATGGAGCAGTAGTTGGTAAGATAAATAACGGATTTTTGGTACTACTCGGAATTAAAGATACTGATACTAGAGATAATGCTGTTCGGCTCGCTTCAAAAATTTGCAACTTACGTGTTTTTGCTGATAATGAAGGGAAAATGAACCTTGATTTAAAAGCAGTTGGTGGCAGTCTGCTGATAATATCACAGTTTACTTTGTATGCAGATACTAAAAGCCGCCGTCCCGGATTTACAACAGCAGCAAAACCGGATGTCGCAATACCACTTTACGAGTTATTTATCAGCGAGTGCAGAAATGCCGGTTTTACAGTAGAAACCGGTATCTTTGGAGCAATGATGAATGTATCATCAGTAAATGAAGGCCCTGTAACGATTGTATTAGATGAAAATGATTAGTTTGAAAGGAACTCTTAGCTATATTGGACGAAAAGATTGAAGGTATAGTTAGCAGCATTGTATTCTCCAATGTTGAAAATGGATATACTGTAATTAGATTAGATACTACTGAAGGATTGGTTACTGCTGCGGGAAGTACTCCGGGGATATCTCTCGGTGAAAAGATTGTTGTAACCGGTTCATGGACAACTCACCATCAGTATGGAGAGCAGTTTAAAGTAGAATCATATGAAGTTTTTTCTCCATCAGGAGAAGAAGAAATCTTTCGCTTTCTATCGACCGGTTCGGTCAAAGGGATTGGACCGGCAAAAGCTCGAGATATTGTTGATAAGTTTGGTACAAATGCTCTTAATATAATCGAAAATGATCCTGATTTGTTATCAACAATAAAAGGAATATCTTTAAGGAGTGCTAGAAGTATTGGTGATAGTTACAGACGTAGAGCAGGATTAAGACGATTAGTTTTATTTTTGAGCCAGTATAATATCAAACCATTAATAGCAACACGAGTTTATAAAGATTATGGCGATGATTCTGTTGATGCTGTTTGTGATAATCCATATTTGTTGGTTTCTGAGAATTATGGGGCTGATTTTTTTGAAGCTGATACGATTGCTCTTGATTTAGGTTTCGAGAGTAATAGTCCGCCACGAATTTCAGCAGCTCTTATATATGAACTTGTTCATAATCTTGGTAATGGTCATACTTTTATACCGAAAAACAAACTAACCGAAGCGGTCAATACTTTAATAGGAATAAATCATGATGAGATTGTAGTAGCACTTGATACTCTATGTGAGTATGGAGATATTGTTGTTGAGCAAGTAGCAAATGTTGTGGGTTGTTATCTAAAGCACATTTATGAAGCTGAAGAGTATTTAGCAAAGAGAATTTTAGAGATGGTTAATATTAGACAGGAGATAAGTCAAGTAAAAATAATAGATAAAATCCAAAAAAACATAGAAAAAACAAGCTCAATACTATACTCAACAACACAAAAAGAAGCAATTTGTTTAGCTGCGGAAAATAATATATTAGTATTAACAGGAGGACCTGGCACAGGCAAAACAACTACAGTAAGAGGAATACTGGAAATGTTTGATGTACAGGGATTAAAAACTGTTTTATGTGCACCAACAGGACGTGCCGCTAAACGGTTATCAGAGTTAACAGGACGTGAAGCCCTAACAATACATAGACTTCTTGGTGCAGGGCATGATGATAGTGGTATACCAATATTTGAACGTGATGAACTTAATCAACTGGAAGCAGATGTTATAATTGTTGACGAATGTTCAATGATTGATATATTGCTAATGTATGCACTACTTAAAGCCCTAAAACCGGGAGGGCGCTTAATTATGGTGGGCGATACTGATCAATTACCACCTGTCGGACCGGGAAATATGTTTTCTGATGTTATAAGGAGTGAAGTAGTACCAACAATTGCACTGACAGAAATATTCAGACAATCAGAAGATAGTGGAATCATAAAATGTGCTCATGAGATAAATAATGGAAATATGCCGGATTTTACTGAGAAATTTTCTGATTTGTTTTTTATGCGACGTAATTCAGAAGAACATATAGCTCAAACAATTGCTGAATTATATAGCGAAAGACTACCAAACAACATGGGTGTTGACCCCTCATTGATTCAAGTTTTATCGTCGACCAGAAAACGAGGAGCAGGAACAGTTAATCTAAATATGTTACTTCGAGAGAAATTAAATCCTCAAAATATGCAAAAAAACGAAAAACAGTTTGGAGATTACTTATTCCGTACCGGTGATAAAGTCATGCAAATTAAAAATAACTATGACATAATTTGGCAAAGCAGTGATAAAAAAACAGCAGGCACAGGTATGTTTAACGGTGATGTTGGGATTGTTCTTGAAGTTGACCACAATAGAGAAGCTATAATTGTTGATTTTGAGGATAAGCTTGTTACTTATACTTTTGACCAGCTTCATGAGTTAGAGCCGGCATTTGCAATGACAGTACATAAATCGCAAGGCAGTGAGTATCACGCAGTAATTTTAGCTATGACACCGGCTGCTCCGCAGTTGTTAACCAGAAGTGTATTATACACTGCTGTAACTAGAGCAAAGAGTCTACTAGTTATTGTCGGAAACGCTGAAGTTATGCAGCACATGGTTGCAAATGACAAGAGACAGAAACGGTACAGCGGCTTGAGAGTGAGGTTGGTGAAATCCTGACAAATCACCCGCCGTCTGCGGACGGCACCCTCTTTACTAAAGAGGGCATGAGAGTTCTAAATGGTAATTTTTATGAAACTTTTAACATTTTTACTTGACCTTCTTTTTCCTCCAAAATGTGTTTTTTGTGGTAGGGTTTTAAATAAAAGTGGTGATGATTTATGTGATAAATGCACAGAAATGTTGCCCTACACAACAAATTATGGACAACAAAAAGGAGAAATCTTTGACTTTTGCATCTCTCCGTTGTATTATAAAGAAGTTGTAAGAAAATCGATTTTACGGTATAAGTTTAGAGGTGCAACACAATACGTAGAAATATATGGAGAAATACTTGCTGATTGTATAAGTGCTTGCCCCGATGTAGAATATGATTTAATATCATGGGTACCTCTTAATGAGAAACGCAAACGTAAACGCGGATATGACCAGGCTATGTTATTAGCACTCGCAACTGCATTAAGATTAGACGATGTTGCAATAGAAACACTAAAAAAACCCAATAATGTAAGAGCTCAATCTGAACTAGGAGATAGAGCTGAACGGAGTGCAAATATTAGTGGAGCTTTTTCAGTAGTTGACCGAGAAATCATTAGAGATAAACGAATACTTTTGATTGATGATATTGTAACAACTTGTTCAACACTAGATGAATGTGCTAGAGTTTTGTTGTCTGGCGGTGCAAAAAATGTATTATGTGCAGCTCTTGCACGAGGAGAATAAATGGTACTAGGTAGAGATATTGGAATTGATCTTGGTACAACTTCTGTTTTACTTTCAACACGCGGTAAAGGCGTAATAATGCGTGAACCGGCTGTTGTTGCAATGGATAGAAACACCGGACGTTTACTAAATGTAGGTATGGCTGCACAAAGAATGCTTGGTCGAACACCGGGTAATATTGTAGCTATACGACCAATGCATGAAGGTGCAATATCGGACTATGATATGACAGAACGTATGCTCAAAGAGTTTGTCCGTAAAGCACTTTCTTTCTCTATGATAAAACCCAGAATAATAATATCAGTACCATCAAGCATAACAGAGGTTGAAGAGCGTGCAGTTATTGATGCTGGCGTAGCAGCAGGAGCAAGAAAGGTTTATCTTATGGAAGCACCACTTGCAGCAGCTATAGGAGCGGGGCTGGATGTTGCAAGACCGGATGGACATATGGTTATTGATATTGGTGGAGGAACTATAGATATAGCAGTACTCTCTTTATCAGGAGTTGTCGAGTCGGTTTCTCTAAAAATAGGCGGAGAGGCATTTGATCGTGAACTTGTAAAATATATTAAACGTACACACAATGTTTTTGTTGGTGAAAACACAGCGGAAGAACTCAAAAAAAGTATTGGTTGTGTATGGAATCGTCCGGAAACAGTTGCTGTTGAAGTTAAAGGCCGCTGTTTGCTGACCGGTCTACCACGTGTTATAGCTGTAAGTTCAGATGATATTTTAGAGGCATTTGGTGAAATAACTGAGCGTATAGTTGAAGCAGTTTATGATGTTCTTGAAATAACATCTCCGGAGCTTGTTGCAGATATATCAGAAAATGGAATAATACTAACAGGTGGGAATAGCCAGCTTTGGGGTTTTGATAAACTTATATCAAATCGTACTCATATTGCTACATATATAGCTGATGATGCTGATTTGTGTGTGGCAAATGGTTTAGGAAAAGCCCTCAACTGGGTTGGAGATATGAACGAAGGAACCATAAACCTGGCACGTAAAAAACAAATGAGAATGTAGTACTTAGGGAGTAGGGAATAGGGAGTAGGGAGTAGAGAAAATGCATAATGCATAATTCATAATTAAGAAATGGAAGGAATTACAACAAATGGCAAAAAGACAATTTAAATCGGAATCAAAACGTTTATTGGAGTTAATGATTAACTCAATCTACACACACAAAGAGATTTTTCTTAGAGAATTAATCTCTAATGCATCAGATGCTATTGATAAACTATGCTACATAGCACTAACTGACGATAAGGTTGGTCTTACCCGTGAAGATTTTGAAATCAGTATAGTTGCTGACAAAGATAAAAAAACTCTTACTATTAGCGATAATGGTGTTGGTATGACAGCATCCGAATTAGAATCAAACTTAGGTGTTATAGCCAGAAGTGGCTCATTACAGTTTAAGAAGGAAATGGACGAAAGTACTGAAGGCAATGCAACAGACTTGGATATAATCGGGCAGTTTGGTGTTGGATTTTATTCAGCATTTATGGTTGCTGCAAAAGTTACCGTTATTTCTCGTGCATACGGTGATAGTGGTGACGGTGAAAATAATGCAAGTAAGTGGGTTTCCTCAGGTGCTGACGGTTACTCAATAACAGCATGTAAAAAAGACACACCGGGAACTGAAATTATTATAGAAATTAAAGAAGATACAGATGATGAGAAATACTCAAAATACCTTGAAGAATACACACTAACAAACCTTGTCAGAAAATATTCTGACTATGTTCGTTGGCCTATAAAAATGGATGTTACAAAAAGCCGGCAAATTGAAACTGATGAAAAAGATAAAGATGGAAACAACAAAAAAGAGTGGGAAGACTATATTGAAACAGAGATTATTAATAGTCGTGTACCGATATGGCAACGTCCAAAGAGTGATGTTTCTGATGATGAATGTGCCGAGTTCTATAAAGAAAAGTTTGTAGACCAAGCTGACCCTGTGGCAGTAATTAGAGTGTCTGCAGAGGGTTTAGTCAGTTATAATGCAATGCTCTTTATTCCTTCAGTTGCACCGTATGATTATTTTACACGAGAGTTTAAAGCAGGATTACAGTTATATTCATCAGGTATTATGATTATGGAGCATTGCTCTGATATATTGTCTGAACATTTTAGATTTGTACGTGGAGTTGTGGATTCGCAAGATTTCTCATTAAATATATCCCGTGAGTTACTTCAACATGACCGACAATTAAAAGTAATATCTACAAATATCGAAAAGAAAATTAAAGCAGAGCTAAAAAAACTGATGGACGATGATATTGAAAAGTATGAGACTTTCTACAAAGCCTTTGGTATACAGTTAAAGTACGGAATTGCAAATGGTTACGGTATGAACCGTGATTTATTAGCTGACCTTATCATGTTTTATTCATCAAAAGCAGAAAAACCAATTCCTCTTGATGAATATGTAAAAAATATGCCCGAAGAACAAAAGTATATTTACTTTGCAAGTGGTGAGAGTATTTCATTACTCGACAAACTGCCACAAGCTGAACAAGTACGTGATAAAGGTTATGAGATACTATATCTCACTGACGATATTGATGAGTTTGTTGTTAAGGTACTTGGTAAGTTTGAAGAAAAAGAGTTCCGTTCGGTAAATGATAGTGATCTTGGCTATGAAAATGAAGAAGAGAAAAAAGAAATTGAACAACAAGAAACTGATAATAAAGATTTACTTGATTTTGTAAAAGAATCTCTTGACGGAAAAGTTGCCGCTGTACGTCTTTCAGGAAAGCTAAAATCGCATCCTGTATGTCTTACTACACAAGGTGAGATAACTTTGGAGATGGAACGTTACTTTAAGTCTATGCAAGCTCAACAAGGCGTTGGAATGTTTGGCGAAATGCAAGCAGAAAGAGTACTTGAGTTAAATGCAGAGCATCCATCATTTGCAGCACTACATGATGCGTTTGCAAATGATAAAGATAAAGCAAAGGATTTTTCAAAACTACTGTATGGACAAGCATTACTTACTGCCGGAGTTCCTCTTGAAGACCCGGCTGAGTTTTCAGAATTAGTAAGTAAATTAGTATTCTAACTAAAGTATAAAATATAATGGTGATATATGAGATTTAAAAAGTTAATTGTATTTTTATTGATAATAGCTATTTTTACGTCTATTTGCGGTGGTATTTTTTCTATAAATGCTACTGAATCCGAAGATGATTATATTGATTTTCCATCAGAATATGAAGATGAGGGACCACCGGAAACTGAAACAAATGATGTTAACGCTGCATCATCTGACGGATTTACTGTAGCTTCAACAGGAGTATTGGCAGGCAGAGTGATTTTCTTAGATCCGGGACATGGACCGGCAACCAGCCCGGGTTCAGGAAACTATGTTGAACACGTAAGAATGTATCACCTGGCAACAGAGATTAAATCTCGGCTGGAGGCACTCGGAGCAAAAGTACATAACACTCGTTATAATGGTATAAACCATAATATAACACTGCAATCACGTAGTGCATGGGTAAACAGAACAACATTAGAAAACATAAGAGATATGCCAAACAACACTCACACATCTGCACAAATTTCAGAAATTAATGAGTTGATTGGTATTATGGATCGTGTTTATCAAAATCCTGAAACAGATGCCAGAACATATTTAAACTATCCATTTTCTGCTTCAAGAGTTATACATCCTAGTTTGCAACGTGTGTTTGAGTATCAAAACCATCCATTAATACGCAATAACTACATGCTGATTTCTCTACACTCTAATGCAACAGCATCAGGGTCTGACGGTGGTGTACGCGGAGCGGAAGCCTACTATATATCACCAAGTGAGTTTTTAAATACACGCACATACTGGCCTAACTATTCATTTTCTACGGAGAGCAGAAATCTGGGTGATATTATATTAAATCATATACATAATGTCTCTCTTAATGGTCAAAACATCCCAAGACGTGGTAATGGATTACGCCCGGAAAACTTGTTTATAATCCGTGAAATAAATATACCGGCAGTTTTAGTTGAAAATGGATTTCACACAAATGCTACTGATCGAAGCTTGCTTATGAATGATACATATATAAGTATGCTGGCTGATGCGTATGTTAGCTCGATAATTTCGTATTTTGACGCCTTACCACTATTCTTTATCCCACGACCGGTACCACCCCCACAACTTTTTACTAAGAATGTGAGTTTTAATGGTACACCAATAAGTGGAGCTACTGTGCATATCAATGGTCAAACACTGGTTACAAATGCTAATGGTGATGTATCTATTATGTTACCCGGAGAAAGCAATCATAGTTATATAGTTCAAGCAGGTAATGTATATTTTCGTGAACATGGTTCTGTTTATATTGGATTAACAGATACTGCTGCAAGTGTTTCTTTAACACGTATAGATACAACTCAGATTGGGCAGTTTGTTATGCGTTTGTATGATACTGCGCTTGGACGTAGACATGATGATGTCGGCTTGCATTCTTGGGCAAACTCACTAAGGTCAGGTGGTGGAACAGGAGCTAGCGTTGCACACGGTTTTTTCTTCAGTAATGAGTTTAAACAACGAAACCTTACAAATGAAGCATTTGTTGACACATTATATTCTGTTATGTTAAATCGTAAGCCGGATGAAAATGGTAGAGCACACTGGTTGTCATTATTAAACTCCTGGACACCACGTGAAGTGGTATTTGCCGGGTTTGCTAATTCTGCTGAGTTTAATAGGATTAGCAGCGAATACAATATATCAGCAGGTTCATTTACCGCATCGGTTAACTCTAATACATTTTATCAACCATCTCGTGCAGAGGTAGAACCTTTTGTAAGGCGTTTATATACAGAAGCATTATTAAGAGACCCGGATAGTTATGGGCTTGATACTTGGGTTACCAGACTAATAAATGGAGCAACGGGTACATCTATTGCTCATGGGTTCGTATTTAGTGTTGAAATGAATAATAAAAACCTAACTGATGAAGGTTTTGTAGAAATGTTGTATAGAGCTTTACTTGGGAGAAAATACGACTCTTATGGTCGAACCAGTTGGATTACAAGATTAGAAAATGGTATGACACGTGAAGAAGTTTTCTATGGATTTACGAGTTCACCGGAGTTTGGGCAAATATGTACAAAGCATTGGATACGCAGATAGTGTATGATCGGTTATGGATCATACATAGTTATGTGAAGTGAAAGGAATGGATATAATATGCGAAAGTTTTTATCATTACCGCAAGAAAAGCAAAACCGTATTGTTACGGCAGCAATGACTTTATTTGGCGAGGTTGGGTATAAAAAAGCATATATTAGTGAGATTGCTTCAATGGCAGGTATTTCTAAAGCCTTAATCTTTCACTATTTTAACAACAAAATGGGTTTGTACTCATATCTGGTTTACTACACAGGCAAAATTGTTATGACAGAAGCGCAGGAAAACAGAGAAACCCTTAATAAGGACTTCTTTGATAGAGTATCAATTACTGTTGCTTTTAGACTTGCTATGAAAAAACGCTATCCTGCAATGAGCATTTTTATGGAAAGTGTTTACAAAGAGGACGACCCTGAGGTAGCACCTGATGTTGAGCGCCTGCTTGCAATAGCTACAGATATGCACGCAAAAGTTGAGCTTGCAGTTGGTGAGGAAAGCCTGTTTAAAAGTGGAGTAAACCCACAAAATGTTGTGTCTTTGGTAGAAAAGTATACTGAAGGTATTGTATACAGTTGGACCGACTCTATATCTATAGAGGACACAATGAAGGAAGTAAATGATTGTTTGAGGATGCTGAGGAGTCAATTGTGTTGAGGGGCGAGTAGAATCTACCCGGCACGTTCTGCTACATATATAGATGCCCTACTTTGAATTATACGCACAGTGTCATCTAGAGTTGTACGACCGTTCCAAAAATCGATCGCCCCTTCACTTATGATATTCCAAAGAGCAGCACTAAGACCTGTCATACCTTTAATGTTATCAATCAAAAACATTACTCTATCTATATCACTTTTTGAAAGGTCAAACCACGGATTATCCATATCCCTAACGAGTATTGATTCTAAAACTGCTTTATTGGTTGGAAAAGTGAGATATCCACCTTTCTCATGAAGTTGTGTTTGATAATCTTCTGTTATAATTGTGCGGATAAACTCCCATGCCGCATCTTTATTTTTTGACCTTGCAGTAATAGCAAGGTTTAAGCTATTATACTTATGACCCTCTGCTAAGTATCTTGCGTCTGAAATAAGCGTACTTATGGTTCTTTGTTCAGTAGGTAGACCAATAAATGTAATCTCTGCACCAAAAAGATCATATACATGTGCTATATTCGCTAATCTTTCAAAATTAGCAATATCTACAAGTTGCCTGCCTGTGGTAATACGTTCACGTTTATTTACCCAGTCCCAGTCGCTAAAATCTACATGAAGATGCCAACCGGTTTCAGTGTTTCTAACATCCATTGCATAAGCATGTAAAAGTAAATCTGCAAAACCACTACTGTCAAAATGTGCTGTTCTTGTTTCCCAATTTATATACTCATCTTTACTCAGTGATACAAAAAATCTTAAAAATCCTTCTTTACTTTGCCACGCTCCGAAAGGTTTATCAGCTTGTGGATTAGCTTTGAGTAAGGTGTTAAACTCATCCATTGTCCAACCTGGTGCTTCACCAACAACTGACGTAAGACCTACCATAGTATAAAATGCAAAATTGTCGAATATACTATATAAGCTACCGTCTATTTCATGGGCGCGAAAAACACTTTCGACCAAATCATTACGTGAGATATCTGGGTCTTCATCTATAAATGGATACAAATCCTCAAACAATCCTCTATCAACCCATTCATAAAAAGGTAGTTGTGTGAGATACATAATATCAGGAACATTACCGATTGTTATATCAAGTGTAAGTCTTTCTAGCGCTATAGGAAACACAGTGTCCGCACTTCCAAATATATCGTAAGGATAATAATCAATAAGCTCTATTCTATGTGTAAGGCTTGTTCTGTTAAACCGTGAAATAACATCTGTCAGAGCAGTGCCTGTAGGTGCAACAGCAGCAAGAGTAAGAACTATTCTGTCTTCATTTTTTATAGGCAAGGTTAAAGATAAAACAATAATTTCACTTATTCCTATAGTATCTGTTACTAATATGATATGTTCGTTCGAAAGAAGTTTCAAATAACTAACGTTTTGCGAAGATATGTCATTATCACTCCAGTCAAAAAGCCACGTTTTTGTTTCTATATCAGTTTCAACTCCATATAAACTATTATTATCGCTGAATAAAAAGAGATAATCCTCACCACCGGAAAAAACAGCTCTAGTACTATGGTGAAGTGATATTGTTTCACCAAGAGCTTTTTCATTAATATCAATCAACTGTAATACAACTAGATGATTTTCCACTGCACGAAATGCAATTTGACCGGTGCGTAATCTTATTAGTTCGTGAATTAAACCTGATTCACTAATACGAAACAAGAACTCACCATCATCACCAAACACAATTATTGAAAAAAGAGTGCTTAAGTATATGTTGCCAAAATTATCACTATTTAATGTATATATACTGTCTTCATGATCATCAAATAAAGAATTTACTTCAATGTATAGAATCTCGTCACCACTGGCATCTAGTTTTCGCAGGGTATTAAATGGTGGGAGTTCTTCATAAAAATCCCATAGTTCATATTCATCTTCATTAAAATTGACAGGTACGTTAAACCGAAAATACTCTCCTTGTTCAGCTACCCATAGATATCCATTGTCATCAAGGCACATAGCAGTTATATTCGCTCCGCCACCTTCTGCATAGCTAGGTATTTGGTTTGTAACATAATACTTTAACTCAGTTACATCAATTAAACGATGATCATCAAATTTCGCTGAATATATTGATGTTTTATGAAACATCGTATTATTATATTCATACATTGTTGCGACAAAATAGATAATATCATCACCAATAACTATATTGCTAATATCGCCCACAGTTTTTGATAATTCTGTGAGCGATATTATCTCAGACACAAAGATGTAATCATCATCTCCATCAACATAATTATCATTTTTACAAGCAGCAACTGTTGATAATAATATCATGAGTGCGAGAATTATTGGTATTTTTTGGTTAAAATATAGCTTCATATTACGCTCCATACTAATTATTCTAACACATGTTAGTATGAAAGAGTAGAATAACGAAGTGGGTTAATGTATACTTTTCTCTTAAATTTGTTATAACATTAACATAACCTCAAACACATATGTTCAATTTTGTCGTAAACGGTAGTTATTTTGTCGCAGAAAGCAAAAAATACCGTTCAGGACAAAATTACAGCCGTTTGCGACAATATTTATCTATTAATTAATTAAATGTGTTACATTACAAATATGAAAAATTGAAAGAAAGAGATAACTTATGACAGCTATTGTTAAGAAAATTACATCTAATTGGAGTAATTCCGGAATCATTAATGAAGAAGATATAGATATTTACGTTTATGGATTGGAAATATTACTATATTCACTGTTTAACATAATTGCAATTTTAATTACAGCAGCAATATACGGATATATGCTTGAAAGTATTATTTTGGTTATTGTTATAATACCACTGCAAGCGTACGGCGGTGGATATCACGCAAACACTCATCTTCGTTGCTTTTTAATTATGTATATTGGCTGGTGGCTAGTTGTTCATTTGTTACAATTTATTAATACTCCAATCTCTGTAATACTTTGTTTACTATCAGTAATTGTTATCTTTTCTCTTGCTCCTATATCAAACCAAAATGTACCTATGAGTGAAAAACATCGCAAAAAATTACGCACTATTATACGCATAATTACACTCATTATAACTTGTTTAAGTATAATATTTTCTAGTATGTTTAAAATTTCATCTCATATTGGGATAACAATAGCTGTAGGATTAGGTATAACAACATTATCGATGTTATTAGCATATATTAAAGATAAGTATATGCAATATAAAATTATGAAAGGAGTTTGACAATGAAACAAGTAAAGAAAAAAGTAAATAAAACACTAGCGAAAGTAACACTTATTACAGCAAAAAAAGGTGCCGGTATGGCAAGTCTGTTAGGATGGTATCAGCCAAGAGTTCCTGAAAGATTATCAAAGTAGTAATAGTTTAGCAACCTGTGGAATTATGTTATTGCTTTTCCACAGGTTGCACTATACAATTATTTAAGACGTTGGGAGATATTAAGTTAATTCGTATTGCAATTTGTGATGACGATGAAAAAATGCAAAACAATCTAAAGACAGCTATAACAGATTGGGCAATGTCAAAAGATATTTATATAACTGTGGAGCTTATTAAAAGTGCTGAAGAGTTTTTGATGATTTGGCCGGAAACGTCTTTTGATTTGGCATTTTTAGATATTGAAATGAATGCCATATCAGGTGTCGAGCTTGCTAAGATTATTAGAAAGCAAAATGACAATATGCTCATAGTATTTGTAACGAGCCACTCGCAATATGTTTTAAGAGGTTATGATGTCAACGCAATGCACTATCTTATAAAACCTGTATCTATGTCAAAGCTTCTGCCGATACTAGATAAAGCTTATACTATATGCAAATCGCAACAAAGCACGGCTTTGGTTATTTCAGACAATGCAAGTAAAACAAAACTACAATACAGTAATATTAATTATATTACTGTGCAGTCGCACGATGTTAGTATATACACAAACGAAAAAACTTATGTTGAACGATTACCTATTAACAAATTAGTAAATATACTACCTGATTATTTTATACGTATACATCGTTCACACATAGTTAATTTATACAAAGTAGATGTACTTTATAAAGAAGCATTAGTGTTATCAAGCGGAGAAAAATTACCAATAAGTAGAAATAATTACAAACAAGTTAGTGATTTATTTATGCGACTAAGTATAGGAAAGTAATTCTATGACAACACAGTGGATTTTAATTGATGTTATTTCTATTCTCATTGAAAATCTTGCTTTAACATATTTTTTTAGTAAGTATTTTTCATCAAAATATAACAGTGCATTACCGACAGTAATAATATGGGCAGTAGCATCAACATTCGGTATAGTGGTGTTATTTATGGAATTGCCGGTATTAACTTATGAATTTTCAGTTATTGCAGTTTATATGACATATCTCATAGTATTCAAAAATGCGAGTTTTCTTCATAAAATACTATGTTTTATCATTGCAACTGCATTTTTTATAGGCACTTCAATCACTGGTGCTTTTATAGCAGCTCTAGTGACAGATGTGTCAATATCACACACTCTAATTTATCAAGATACTTCTCGACTACTGGCAATTATACTAATCAAAGCCATGCAGATTGTATTGTTTTACTTATTATCAAAAAGAAAGCTTGAATTTAAAAGTTTGAAGAAAACTTCCACATTTATATCTTCAATTTTAGTTATTTTAGTTTTATCAATGCTCTTATTTATACTATCCAATGTACATGAACTTGATTCACAATTCAACAGTGCATTAGTATTGATATCATTAGGTTTATTAATAATGTTGATTATTGTGTTTTTGATATATGAAATGTATAGGCGAGAAGAATCGCAAAACATTGAACTTAACGCAAGTTTACAACGATTGCATATGGAAGCACATTATTTTAAAGAACTCGATGTTATTCATTCTGATATAAAGAAATGGCGTCACGACTACAAAACAAATCTTGTGGCAATACGCGAATTAGTAAAAAATAAAGAGAATATAAAAGCCATTGAATATATCGATTCTATATCCGAAGATACATCAATGGATGCAGTCACATTACAAACAGGTAATATGGCATTAGATGCTGTCGTCAGCTCAAAGCTTTGGCATGCAAATGCTCTTAATATTGCTGTAAAAATACATGCAATCTACCCAATAGATAATTGTATAAAGGATAATGATTTGTGTGCTATTGTTGGGAACTTGCTAGATAATGCTATTGAAGCAAATTCCTTAGTTGAAAGCACAAATATCAAAAAGTTTATCTCTTTAGAATTATTGGCAAAAGGTAAAAACCTTGCAATCTCTGTAATAAACAGTTATGAAGGGATAATACATAAAAATGGCACAAGATTTTTAACGAACAAGGATAAACGTTTTAATGGCATTGGCATTATACATATAGATTCCATTGTCGATAAATATCAAGGTAATGTATTACGTGAATACAGAGATGGAATCTTTGAAACACATATAATAATACCACTAGTTTTGTTGTAAAATAGAAAACTAAATAATTAAAATAGACTTGGTTTTAAATTTTCTCTTATATCATTAATAATGGAGTAATATAATTTTTTTTATCTAATCGTAGAAAATTATTATGTTTTTTCATCCGATGTTAAGTTAGCATAAGAATTGCTATTTGGTAATATGTAAACTCATTTGTATATTAATAAAGCCTCTAATATGCTACTCCCCAGACGACCATAGTGTCAGCAGGAGCTTTACATACAACGCAAACATCACCGACTTGTTTTTGTTCAAACGGTATACAACGTGAAGTCACGCCGGCATCTTCTTTCATTTTAACTTCGCAAGCATCTGAACCACACCACATAGCTTCTATAAAACCACCATGTTCATTTATGATTGATTTTACCTCGTTCAGCGTTTTTGCAGGGCGGGTATTGTTAATGAGGTTTTCTTTTGCTCTGTTGTATAGACTTTTTTGAATATCTTCAAGCAATTCTTCAACTTTAGTTTCTAACTCATTTAATGGAATAGAAACTTTTTCACCTGTATCACGTCTTGCAGCAACACATTGATTGTTTTCAATATCTTTTGGACCTATTTCGATACGAAGCGGTATACCTTTCATTTCATGTTCTGCAAACTTCCAACCGGGGCTACGGTCAGAAGTGTCAACTTTTATGCGTACATTAGCTGCTTTTAAACGTTTGTTTAATTCCTCTGCTTTTTCGAGAACACCCGGTTTTTGTGTTGCAATCGGTATAATTACTGCTTGGATTGGTGCTATACGTGGTGGTAAACTAAGTCCGTTATTATCTCCGTGTGTCATTATAATGCCACCGATTGAGCGTGTAGAAAGTCCCCATGATGTTTGATGAGGATAGCTGAGTTTGTTTTCTTTGTCAGCATAAGTTATATTAAACGCACGAGCAAAACCGTCGCCAAAATAATGAGTTGTACCACTTTGTAATGCTTTTTTATCGTGCATCATACATTCAACCGAGTATGTACGCTCTGCTCCTGCAAACTTTTCTCTCTCAGTTTTTCTGCCTTTAACAACCGGCATGGCAAGATAATCTTCGTAAAGCTCTGCATAAACTTCAAGCATTTGTTCGGTTTCTTCAAGTGCTTCTTCGGCTGTTGTGTGCAAAGTGTGTCCTTCTTGCCATAAAAACTCACGATGCCGTAAAAATGGACGTGTTGATTTTTCCCATCGCAGCACACTGCACCATTGATTATATAATAAAGGTAAATCTCTCCACGATTTAACAACCTGTGCCCAATGGTCGCAGAATAAAACCTCTGATGTTGGGCGTATGCACAGCCGTTCTTCAAGCTCTTCACTACCTCCGACTGTTACCCATGCACATTCAGGAGCAAAGCCGTCAACATGATCTTTTTCCATTTGTAATAAAGACTCTGGTATCAAAAGTGGCATAGAGACATTTTCGTGACCCAATTCTTTAAATCTTTTATCGAGAATATTTTGCATGTTCTCCCATATTGCATATCCATAAGGTCGTAATATAAAGAATCCCTTTGCTCCGGAATATGCAATTAGCTCGGCTCTTACAACCACATCTGTAAACCATTGACCAAAATCAACGTCCATATCGGTAATTTGTTCAACGTTTTTCTCTTTCATTTAGTATTCTCCCTCATTTTACTATATTAAGATTCTTCACTGTTCCTCATCGCATGGATTG
Source organism: Oscillospiraceae bacterium (assembly GCA_031281255.1). Lineage (GTDB taxonomy): Bacteria > Bacillota > Clostridia > Oscillospirales > Oscillospiraceae > WRMH01. The sequence goes on along the minus strand of JAITFR010000090.1, from coordinate 9,437 downwards.
TTCCCCATCGTGTGGATTATATTCAGGATGACAGAAACTTAATATAAACTTAGATTTTGACAATTATATAAGAAAATGTTATTATAATCAACATGTTAGATTTTATTAACCTTGTTAGAGATAATATTAATCCTGTAGTAGTGTTTCCTATTGCTACAATTTACTTGTTATTACTGTTCTTCTGGTACTATATTAGAGTTTTACGACCGGAAAGCGGTTCTTCCGAGTGGATAGATATGAGGGTGCATAAACCTGATAGGTTAACATTCTTAACAGAACGTTTTCAAATGTCCAGAAGCGACATTATTCCACTTACTCTAATTTTGTTCATCTTTTTTTGTCTGGCAATAATAAACCTTGGTAATACAGAAAATGTTGATGTACTTGCAGAGCTTGAGCTTTTTAGACAAGGAGAGAGCCGTTCCGGCAACCATTTAGAAAATCTTTATTTTGATGAGATATATTTTGTAACTACTGCAGCACAACATCTTGAAGGTATACCACCATACGAGTGGACACACCCTCCACTTGGAAAAGAGATTATAGCTACATCAATACTAATCTTCGGTATGAATCCATTTGGGTGGCGTTTTATTGGAGCACTTTGTGGCGTTATCATGCTTGCTGTTATGTATGTTTTAGTGAAAAATATGTTTGGTAAGACAACAGTTGCAACATGTGCTACGCTACTGCTGGGTTTTGACTTCATGCGTTTTGTGCAAACAAGGTTGGGAACAATTGATACTTATGTGGTACTTTTCATTTTATTTGCGTTTTTATTTATGTATCGTTATATTACGACGGATCCGGAGGAAAAATTTGGAAAAAGTCTCGCACTTTTGGCACTATCCGGTATTTTCTTCGGACTTAGTTTTGCAATAAAATGGGTAGGTTTTTATGCCGGTGCCGGGTTACTTTTTATTTACACAATACGTTTAGCACAATTGTATGTGCATTATAGAGATACAGAGAAAACAGGGTATGCAAAATATCTTATAAAAACACTACTTTCTTCAGTTGTTTTCTTTGTTATTATACCTGCTGTTGTTTACTACCTGTCTTATATTCCATATGGGATATCAAGAGATATGTCAATTGGTGATGGTATGCTGTGGGATATTCGATATCTTGAGATGGTATGGAATAATCAGACAGCAATGTTTAACTATCACAGCAATCTGGTAGCAGAACATCCATACTCATCAATGTGGTGGCAGTGGGTGCTAAATATTAGACCTATTTTATATGTAAATAACCATGCAGATGGACTAAGAGCAACCTTTGGTGCATTTGGAAACCCTGTGGTGTGGTGGGGTGGATTAGCAGCAATGCTATTTATGATTTTACGTGTCTTTAAATACAAGGATGGTAAAGCGTTGTTTATACTGATTGGTTATTTATCTTCGCTTTTACCATGGGTTGCTGTTACACGTATTGTATTTGTTTATCATTATTTCCCGAGTACATTGTTTTTGGTGTTAGCAATTGCACATATTTTTAATACAATGTCTGAACGTAAGAAAAGTGAGTATAAGTTCCATATTTATGGTTTTACAGCAACTACAGGGATTGTATTTGCTATGTTTTATCCTGCGCTTGCTGGATTTTTCCTACCTGATTGGTATTATAAGAATTTCCTCAAATGGCTTGGAACATGGCCATTTTAGAGAGACATTTTCTAGAGGATTTAATATATGATAGCTTTAGCAAGTGACCATAATGGTTTTTATTTAATGAAAAAAGTAAAAGTTTATCTTGAAGAAAATGGATATTCTTACAAGGATTTTGGCACATTTTCTCCTGATAGTTGTGATTACCCTGCAATAGCTGCACCTGCTGCTAAATCCATAGCTGGTGGAGAATGCGATAAAGGCATTTTTATATGTGGCACCGGGATTGGTATATCAATTGCAGCCAATAAAATAAAAGGTATTCGTGCAGCATTATGCACCAGTGTTTTTATGGCAGAGATGGCACGCAACCATAATGATGCGAATGTATTAGCTACCGGCGTTAATGTTGTTGATGATGATTTAGCAATCGAGATGGTTAAAGTGTTTTTAACAACAAAGTTCAGTGATGAAGAAAAGCATCATCGTAGAGTTGATATGCTAAACGCTGAGGATTAGATTATGCGAAGATATGTACCAAACACATATTATAATGGTCGTGTATTGCGGATTATTGTAGGAGCTGTAACAACTGTTGCTCTTTCTATTGTTTTGTTATTTTTGATTCTTTTCTTCATTTTTTCTAATTATGTTGATGATGAAACAGGTGAACTTGTGATTCCCGGACTAATTGGAGAAGCAACACCAACACATGATAATGATAGAAATAATGATGGTGATGACTAATGGGTAGGTTGATTGTTTTTGAAGGAATTGATGGAAGTGGAAAATCTACACAATTTAAGCTAATGTGTGACCGCTTAAATGACGAAGATATAGTATATAAGCGAATATTTTTCCCAAGATATGAGGAACCGTCATCAGCATTAATACGAATGTATCTCGCAGGTGACTTCGGAAAAGACCCGGATACTGTAAATGCTTATGCTGCTTCTTCATTTTTTGCTGTTGATAGATATGCATCATTTGTTCAAGATTGGCGTGACTACTATAAAAATGATGGTCTTATACTAACTGATAGATATACAACCAGTAATGCTTTGCACCAGGGAGCAAAGATGGTATCAACAGAACGGAAAAAGTTTTTTGACTGGCTTTATGATTATGAGTTTAATTTAATAGAACTGCCAAAACCCGATGCTGTTGTATTTATAGATGTTGATGTAGAACTTGCAGCAGAGCGTCTTAACACTCGTCAAAAGAAAACCGGTACTAGTGCTGATATTCATGAAAATGATATGAAATATCTAGCAAGTTGTGTAGACAGCGGTAGACACGCAGCTAAACAATTTGGATGGTATATTGTTGACTGTAGCGGTCAAAACGCAAAACGTAGTGAGAATGATATTCACAGTGAAATATTTAATGAACTTTTTAAAACACATTAATTTGCCATTCGTAAACCATTAGTATAAATAGCAATTAGTTTTCTAACTTAGGAAGGATTACAAATGTCCGGCGACCGTGAAGATATTATTAACAGCATAGAAGAAGCGCTAAAGTTTGTTGACGATAGCGATTTACCTCCGGCACCTGCTTCTGTCAGACCTCTTATTGAGCGTTCCGGACAGGTTAATTCACCTGTGTCGCAGGTTGTAGAAGAAAATACATTAATAACACCGGAAAACAAACCAAAACCAAATTCAATATTTTCTGAAATGAAACAACATAGATTAAAGAAAAAAAACACTTCGTTTGTTATAGAAGATGCAGAAAATGAAGAAGAATATGGCTCTGCAGGTTTCAAAATGAAGTTTGATTTTGAGAGTGCATATAGGGATGTGCCAAATAATCGCCCCTTGCGTCAAAGGCGTGAAAAACGTACAGGACTTGTTGGTGGGTTGATGTTTATGGTTTTTATCCTTTGTATTGCTGTTGTATTCGCATCTATAGCGTGGATGGCAACAATTGATATATTAGGTTTTGCTTCGGAAGATGAGCTTGTTCATGTACAAGTTCCAAATGAGTTTGATTTGAATGATATTATTGATTTATTATATGAAGCTAATCTTATTAGATATAAGGCATTGTTTAGATTGTATGCAGAATATTCAGAGGCTGAAGCAAAGATTTCTCCGGGGTCTTATGTTCTGAACAGAAACTATGATTATCGTGCTCTGGTTCAGGGAATGACAGCACGAGCAGGAGTTAGGGTTGAAGTATCTGTAACTATACCGGAAGGTTTTACATTGTCTCAAATATTTCGTCGTCTTGAAGATGAAGGTGTATGTTCTGCAGAAGACTTGTGGTATACTGCTACTCACCACGATTTTAACTTTTATTTCTTGGACAATACAACTTTGGGTAACAGACTTAGACTTGAGGGTTTTCTTTTCCCGGATACATATAACTTTTTCTTAGATTCTACACCAACTCAGGTGATTTCAAGAATGTTACGTGAATTTGATAGAAGATTTACAGAGCAATATATTGAACGTGCAACTCATTTAGGGTATACTGTTCGTGAGATAGTTATTATCGCTTCAATGATTGAGCGTGAAGCAGGCAATGATGAAGAACGGTCACGTATTGCAGCAGTCATTTATAATCGTTTAAATAGTCCGAACTTCCCAAGACTTGAAATTGATGCTACAATACATTATGCTATAGCAGACACAGGTATTCCATTCTCAATTTCACTTGACAGTCCATTTAACACTTATGTCCACGACGGATTACCTCCAGGTCCAATAGCAAACCCGGGGATAGCTTCGATACATGCAGCTTTATACCCCGACAGTACAAGAGAGTTTTACTACGCACTAAACAGAAATGGCACTCACAATTTCTTTACTAACTATACAGATCATAACAATTTTGTAAACAGCCCGGAATACGGTGGGTAGGGGATTAGATACGGAGGAGTAGCGAAGAGGTCATAACGCGGCGGTCTTGAAAACCGTTTGGGGGCAACCCCACGGAGGTTCGAATCCTCTCTCCTCCGCCAGAGTCCTACCTCAAGTATAAATCCCTGAACTTTTCTTCCAGATAGTCTACATAGTATTTTGGATTAAAGGCTTCGCCTGTTGATTGTATTAACAATTCATCAGGAGATAGAGTTTGTCCTTTGCTGTGAACATTCTCTTTTAACCATTTTGTTATCGGGGATATGTCTGCATTTTTTATTGCGGTATTTATATCAATGCTCTTTTTTATTGTGTTCATCAGTTGCGAACCATAAGCTGTACCCACCGCATAAGACGGGAAGTAACCAACATATCCTGCACTCCAATGAACATCCTGCAAAACACCATTTGCTAAAGTATCGGGGCGAATGCCGAGGATTTCTTCGTATTTATCTGCCCATAATTTTGGCAGGTCTGATACTTTTATCTCTCCGGTTATTAACTTTTTCTCAAGTTCATAACGTACCATAACGTGCAGACTGTATGTCAGCTCGTCTGCTTCAATGCGGATTAAAGACGGGCGAGCTATGTTTACCGAGCGATATAATGAGTCAACATCCCAATCCTTAAAATAATCGAATTTCTCTTGCAGTTTTGGTAATAATATTTCAGTAAAAGATTTGCTTCTGCAAATCATATTTTCATACAGACGTGACTGACTCTCGTGAACACCCATTGATGAACCATCTGCCAGACCATGCTTAACTAATTCTGCGTTCATATTTTGCTGATAAATTGCATGTCCGCACTCGTGAATTGTTGAGAAAAGTGCTGACATTAAATTATCCTCGTGATACATGGTTGTTATACGAACATCATCTAGTGTAATTGTTGTGCAGAAAGGATGCTCAACCTCTCCAACTTTTCCGCGAGTTCTGTCATATCCTGCGAAATCCGTAAGCCATGGCATAAGCTCACGCTGTTTTGATATGTCAAATAATCCTTTGATTTCTTTAGGTTGATTGTCTTTTGCAATAATATCTTTTAACAATGGTACAATTTTTTCTCTTAATGCACTAAAGAAGCTGTCAAGCATTTCAACATTTGCACCTCTTTCGTAGTCATCAAGTAACGCATCATAAGGGTGGTTTTCATAACCATACCAGTCACAAAGACGACGTTGATAATCAAATACCTTCTCATAATATGGCAACATCATTTCGTAATCACATTTTTTACGTGCAGTTTCCCATACTGCTTGTGCTTCTGCTGTTAATGCCTGGAATGCTTCAAACTCCTCTTGTGGTACTGCTTTTGCTTTTCTATATGCTTTACCATACACATAAATCATAGCATTCTCGTAATTGTTAAGTTCGCTTTTAACAGCTTCGAGTGTTTCTATTGCTTCAATTGTATCAAGTGCCATAAAGCGGCGAAAGCTTTCTCCGCCAATCCATCCAATTGCTGCACCACGGTCAGCGAGTGATTTCTCAGGGACACCTAATGTTGCTGCGTCCCAATGAATGATACTGCTTGCGAGACCAAGTGCGTTACCAACTTGTATTTTTTCGTATAAAAGTTTCAGAGCTTCTTGTTTAGTCATTTTATTATTCCCTTCTGATTTAATAATTTATATTTTAACACAATTATAGGGAATAGGGAATAGGGAATAGGGAGTAGAGAGTAGAGAGTAGAGAGTAGAGAGTAGAGAGTAGGGGGTGCGAAGTATCTTTGATTTATGATATAATGTAAAAGGTTTAATATCTTATAATATTTATGAAACAAATTAGGAGGGTAATTATGATTTTTGAGTTTAAATTATCAACACCACGTGAGGATTTTTACAACATCACAGATGAGGTGCAATTAGCTGTTGTAAAAAGTGGTCTCTCAGACGGAGTAGTAGTAGTATTTTGTCCGCATACTACAGCAGGAATTACAATTAATGAAAACGCAGACCCTGATGTTGTGCATGATTTTCTTATCGGGTTTGATAAAGCATTTCCTGATAGAAAAGAGTTTAAGCACGAGGAGGGAAATAGTGCCGCTCACTTAAAGGCATCCACAATTGGTGCAAGTGAAACCATAATCGTTAGTAAAGGGAAGCTTTTGCTTGGCACTTGGCAGAGTGTTTACTTTTGCGAATTTGATCCCCCAAGGAGCAGAAAATTTATGGTGAAGATAATGCAATAGCATAAAAGATTCTTCTATACTCACAAATCACCCGGCTCTGCGGACTCCCCGTCGCACGGATTGGCCACCCTCTTTACTAAAGAGGGCATGGAGTCCCAATCTCCATATCACTCGTCATTATTAATTATTAACTATTAATTATTAATTATTAATTCATATAGCTCCTACTCTCTACTTTCTATTCTCTACTCCCTGCCTCGTCGTATTGTTTACACTTTGTATATTTTATTTTCTTAGGATTTATGATATAATCACGAATTGCGATAGATTTAAAATATTCATTGGTGGTTTTTATGAACAATGGTGTAGGTACCAATACAAAACCAGTTAAAAAAAAGCATAAACTACTAAGTCTCATTCTTGTATTCTTAATTCTTTTTGCTCTATTACTAACATTGCTTGCATTTATACCGAGCGGAATACCCGGACAATCAATATTAGCAAGTTGGTTTTCGTCAAATATACCTGTGTTTACAGTAGATGAATTTATTTTTGACGTTGGACGAAACAGAGCTTTTGCACACTCAAATGGTTACATAGCAGCAGTTGGTTCTTTAGGTCTACAAGTGCTTGATTCAGGTGGACGTGAAACACTAAGAGATTCTTTTCGAGTAGAACAACCGGCGATAGTCGAAAATCATGAATATTTTGCAGCATTTGACATAGGTGGTAATGCTATCCGTATGTTTCGAGCCTCAAATATTATCTCAGCAATTGAAACAGATGGAGTAATTGTGTCTGTTTCGATAAACAAAAACGGTTGGTTCTGTGTTGTTACACAAGAACAAGGTGGATTTTTAGGAACAGTAACGGTTTATAACAGCGATGGCATACCGGTCTATCTTGTAAACATGGGTACAGGTTATGTAGTCTCTGCACATCTTTCACCGGATAACGAAATACTGGCAATTGTAAATCTTTCTGACACAGGCAGCCGTATCACATACTACAATGGAATTAACACGCACAAAGATGACCCTGACTATATTTTTACACTTCCGGACAGTATTATTATTGATATAACTTTTATAACAAACAGCAAAATCCTGGCAGTTTCAACAGATTCGTTATTAACTATTGACAGCGATGGTACACCTAATCATATATACACATTTACCGATAAACGTATCGGAGGTTACACAAAAACAGATGATTTCATAGCTCTGCACTTGTATGATTATAGTATAGGATATAGCGGAAGATTATTAACACTAAAAGATGATGGAGCAATACTTGGTGAGATTACTACAAATCGCGAAATAATTTTCATGTCAGCAACCGGTAAATCTTTAGTTCTACTTTTGAGCGATAGTATTGTTTCATTCAACGAAACACTGGAGATTTATCCCATATTTGGTGAAGGTTACTCCGCAGCAAGTTATGTTCTTGCACTTACAGAAGATGTTGCACTAGCAGCGGGAGATAACTCCGCAAATATATTTAGAAGAGGGGAAGGGGACTAAACTATGACAGCATTATTAATAGATATAGCTGTTTTAGGTATAATAGCATTCTGTACATGGCGCGGCTTTAAGAATGGCTTAATACGTGGTGTATTTGGTGTAGTCTCTTTAATTGCAGCACTTTTGCTTGCGAATATAGCAGCACAAGCTTATTCAGATAATGCAAAAGATATGATGATGCCATTTGCAAGTGGAATTATTGAGTCAGCTTTTAATGAAATGATAGATGAGGGGATTGAATACCAAGCTATTGCACATGACCATGATATTGATGATATTGATTTTGGCTCCGCTTACACAGCACTTCGGCAAATAGGTATACCGGAAGCTGCCGCTGTGAGTATTGCAGAGCAAGCAATTTTTGCACGAGATCAAAGTGATGAACCAATCTTATTACATGATTTAATTGCAGAAAGATTAACAGCATCACTATCTTATGTTGCTGTGTTTGGGATAGCATTTTTACTTCTTTCTATAGCATTTGCTGTTATTGGCAATTTGATAGGTTTTGTTTTCTCCTTGCCGGGGCTAAAACTTGTAGATACAATCGCCGGAACCGGATTAGGTCTTTTCAAAGGAGTGTTAATCGTATATGCTATAGCTGTTATAATACGTTATTTTGGTGTTATAATGCTTCCAACACTTGAACGCACAACAATTCTCAACTCAATTGTAAATAATAACCCCATTGCAAATATACTTGGTATATAATTAAACCCACATAGGAGGTTGTCACGGATGAAATCTGTCCCAAACATTTTATCAATATTTCGCATTTGCCTTGTACCGATATTTGTTTTGGCTTACTTTTTACAACCCGGTGATATTAAATATTTCGCATTAATAGTATTCATAACCGCAGGGGTCAGCGACTTTTTTGACGGGTTTATTGCTCGTAGATACAGTGCGCAATCTTCTCTTGGAAAAGTATTAGACCCTCTTGGCGATAAACTAATGACTTTTACAGTCTTAATATGTCTGGCTGTTACAATGCCTGTACTTATTTGGGCGGTATTGGTATTTTTTGTAAAAGAAGCTCTTATGGGAATTGGTGGACTTGTTATCCATAAAATGGTACGCATTGAACTTCCACCAGCGAATATTTTTGGAAAAGTGTCAACTTTTGTGTTTTTTGTAGCATGTGCAACGCTAATTCTTTTCCAACAGGTTATACCTGAATATGTAGTTAATATAATAATTGCAGGTGCAATCGCTCTGACACTTTTTGCATTTGCAACATATATAAAGTTATATGCAAAAACGATGAAAACCAGACCAAAGAAAGAAAACGGTGATAAATGATG
>JAITFR010000033.1 GCA_031281255.1 Oscillospiraceae bacterium | reverse complement strand
TCTTCGGTCATTTCACTGGACAGTGAAAAATAAGGTATCATAATAGATGTTTGCACTGCTGTAAAGAATAAATATGACATTAAAACTGCCAAAAATCTAACTGTCGTGTCGGGGTTGCTGTATGGATAAAATGCAAGGAACAGCGATACTAAAATCAATGGTGCGCTTATGAGCAAGCCTTTTCGTCTTGTACCAAACCGCACACGCATTCTGTCGGACAAAAAGCCCATAATTGGGTCTGTAATTGCATCAAAAATACCAACAGCCATCATTATTAATCCGGCGGTTCGAGCAGGCAATCCGACTGCCAGCGCAATATATCCAGGGTATAAAAAATTGGTGATATTAAAAGAACCACCACCAAAGATATCACCCGATGAAAACGCTAATATTCTACCGAGCGATAATTTCTTGCTATTTGCTACTGTTTCCATAGTAACTCTTTTCTTTTTGAAAATAACACTTTTGTTTAACACTTCTTGAGTTTTTATATTGAAAGCAGTTTATCATTATATTGTCACTAAAACAAGAGAAAATCAGCAAGATTTCTAATTAGTATAAATACCCAGCAGTATAACACTAGCTACTATTGCAGCACCAAATAATAAGGCGATATAATCTATGGGAGATAGTCGCAAAACTTTCATGCTGGTTCTGCCTTCTCCGCCATGATAACAGCGACTCTCCATTGCTGTGGCAAGCTCATCTGCTCGTCTAAACGCACTTATAAATAAAGGTACAATAATTGGTAACACTGATTTTGCACGTTTTATTAAACCACCTGTTTCAAAATCTGCTCCTCGTGATTTTTGTGCACTTATTATCTTATCTGTCTCTTCGATGAGTGTTGGTATAAAACGTAAAGCTATACTCATCATCATAGCAAATTCATGAACAGGGAGTTTAATCTTTTTTAACGGATTGAGCATTTTTTCAAGACCGTTGGTTAATGCTATAGGCGATGTTGTATATGTCAATAAAAACGTGCTGACAATAAGCATCATCAATCGAGATGCCATAAACACAGCCGTTATAACACCTTCGGCAGTTATCTCAATAATACCATATTTAAATAGAATTGTTTCTCCTCGAATAAAAAAGATGTTTAATACAACAGTAAATATTATTATGATAAACACGGGACGAAGCCCACGTAATATAGCTTTTGGTTTTATCTTTGATATAGTGAGGCAAGTGAGCAGTACGGCAAACATAAATAAGTATGCAAAAAGACCCTTTGCAATAAACAGAGCTGTTATATATGCAATCATTAACACAAGTTTTGTACGGGGGTCGAGTCTATGAACGACTGTTTTTCCCGGAAAATATTGACCTAAGGTTATATCTTTAAGCATTTGCACCACCCTTAGTTTTTATCGCATTTAATTCTTCTCGCAACTGATTTTGTGTATAAATCCCCTCTTTGACAGGTAAACCCAACGCTCTTAAACGAGTTGCTATAATAGCAGCTGTTGGTGCTTTTAATCCCATGCTTGATAGTTTTTCTGCATCGGAAAATATCTCTGCCGGTGTGCCTTTGTCAATCAGATAACTATTGCGGAGTAAAAATATTTTATCAACATTACGAGCAATTTCTTCCATATTATGTGTTACCAAAATGATTGTAGCATCGCGTGAGTTTTTATAGTTCATAATATTATGTATGATTTCTGCTTGACCTCTTGGATCTAATCCTGCTGTTGGTTCATCCAATATAAGCACTTCGGGATGCATAGCTATAACACCGGCTATAGCTGCTCGGCGTTTTTCACCGCCGGATAATTCAAAAGGTGATTTCTCCATAAAATCTTCACTAAGCCCAACAAACCCTGCGGCTTCATAGACACGCTCTTTTAAATCAGTCTCAGATATGCCCATGTTTTTTGGACCAAATGCAATATCTTCAAAAACAGTCGCTTCAAATAATTGATATTCCGGATATTGAAAAACCAACCCAACCTTTGTGCGTATTTCTTTTGTATGATGTTTAGACTCGTGTATGTCAACACCATCAAAATATACATTTCCTGATGTGGGTTTTAACAAACCGTTTAGATGTTGAATAAATGTTGATTTCCCTGACCCTGTAGCTCCAATTATGCCAATATATTCACCACGCTCTGCTTCAAAATCTATATCTCGAATTGCAACACGCTCAAATGGTGTGCCTGAACTATATGTATGTGTGAGTTTTTCAGTTTTTATGATTGGCATATAATTCTCCGTATATGGTTTCTGCACATTCATCTATGGTCAGAGCATTTAGCGACACATCAAAACCATCATCTTTTAGTTTGTGTAAAAGTTGAGCTGTTACAGGTATATTTAGACCTGTTTCTTGCAACTTTTCTGTTTGTAAAAATACGTCTCGTGGTGTGCCATCTAAGAATATTTCACCATCTGACATAACTATTAATCTGTCCGCTCCTATAGCCTCGTCCATATGATGTGTTATCAACACAACAGTTACACCATGATTGTTTCGCAAATCATGCATGATATTTATTACTTTTTCTCTACCTTGCGGGTCTAACATAGCGGTTGGTTCATCGAATACAATACACTCCGGTCTCATTGCAAGCACTCCGGCTATTGCGATACGCTGTTTTTGTCCACCGGATAACAAATGCGGTGCGTGTTCTCTATAATCATACATTCCAACAATTTTTAGAGCTTCGTCAACTCTTTCTCTTATTTCATTTGGTGGATAGCCAAGGTTTTCCGGTGCAAATGCTACATCTTCTTCAACTACTGTTGCAACAATTTGATTATCAGGATTTTGAAAAACCATACCAACACGACGACGTATCTCTATTATCAAAGATTCGTCAGTTGTGTCCATACCTTTTACAAACACTCGCCCACCGGTTGGTAGTAAAATCGCATTAAAATGTTTTGCTAGAGTTGTTTTTCCTGAGCCATTATGTCCTATGATTGTTACAAAAGTGCCTTTTTCTATTTCTAAATCCAGCTTGTTCAAAATAATCCTTGATGGAGCATCATCGGATGCTGCGTATACAAACTCTAATTTTTCAGTTTTAATTATATTTTCCATATTTTTTTAAATCTTACCTATATTCATAAACTACTATTCTTTCGTGTGTTTTAACTAAAACTCCTCATCTGTGTCCATTGTAGCACGAGCATCCAAGCTCATAGTTGCGGTTACTCCTGCTTTGTATTCATAATAACCTTGACAACCTATCATAGCAGCATTATCACCGCACAGTTTGAGTGGCGGAATAAACAGTGTACGATTTTCTGCTTCTGCTGCTGCTAAAAAGTCTGCACGAATACGCGAGTTTGCTGCAACACCACCGGCGATTGCTATTTTATCACGATCGAGCTGCTTAGCTGCATCGATTACTCTTGGCACAAGTATATCACTTACTGTACGTGAAAAAGATGCAGCCAGAGATGGTGTATCAATATGTTCACCTTTTTGCTCAGCATTGTGGACAATGTTAACTACAGCAGTTTTTAATCCGGAGAAAGACATATCAAATGGTGCTTCGTTTATAATCGGTCGAGGTAGTGAAAAAGCTGTATCATCACCGGTTTGTGCAAGCTTATCAAGAGCAGGTCCGCCGGGATAACCTAACCCTAAGATACGTGCTACTTTATCAAAACATTCACCTGCCGCATCATCACGAGAGCGTCCAACAATAGCTATATCTGTGTAGCCTTTAACATCTGCAATTAAACTGTTCCCGCCTGATACAATTACACATAAAAATGGAGGTTCAAGCTCGGGATATGCAATGTAGTTTGCGGCAATATGTCCTCTAATGTGATGTACAGGGATTAGTGGTTTGCCAAGTGCAAGTGCCAGTCCTTTTGCAAAGTTTACACCAACAAGTAATGCACCAATAAGTCCGGGCGCACAAGTCACTGCGATTGCATCAATGTCGCTTTTTTTAACATCTGCATTTTTTAATGCTACTTCCATAAGTCTGCCTATAACAGCAACATGATTTCGTGATGCTATTTCCGGTACAACACCACCATACATAGCGTGCATATCAGCTTGTGAGAATAGCTCACTTGAAAGCTGCTCACGTCCATTTCTCATAACAGCTACCGCAGTTTCATCACATGATGTTTCGATTGCAAGGATTATCATATATATGCTCTCTCCTGTTTTCTCTATTACTTAAGTATTTCCACCGTGTGGATTTTGCTCAGTATGACAAACTTTTTTAGTAGTTTATTTATCGTTATCTTGTACATGTCTGCACATTACATATGCATCTTCAACGGGTTCTGAGTAGTAGTTTTTTCTGGTGCGTTGTATAGTAAAACCGTGCTTTTTATAGAGTTTTATTGCAGGTAGATTACTTTTTCTTACTTCTAAGAAAACAGATTTAAAACCACTTTTTTGTGCATATGTTAAAATATTTTGTAATAATTTACTGCCAAACCCACTATTACGAACATTTTTATCAACAGCTATTTGCAAAATTTCACCATCTGTGTCAACTTGTCTGATTACTGCAAAACCAACAGTTTGCGTACTATTAAAAGTGCTAGTATTGGTTGCATTTTTTTCTGTGTTTAAGATAATAAAATATGTATCATCTTTGTCAATTGCTTCTAATATCATACCATGAGTCCACGATGGAGTGATAGCTTCTTTTGCAATCTCCAAAATTTGCGGAATATCATTTTCTGTTGCGATTGATATTAATATAATAGTTTATTCCTTACTTGTAAAATCATTTAGCATCATACCAGCTTTTTCCAACTCGTGTTTCTGCAACGAGTGGCACAGAAAGTTTGGCAGCATTTTCCATTTCTTCACGTAATATGGCACTTACGACTTCACTTTCACTATCTGGACATTCTACTATAAGTTCGTCATGTACTTGTAATATTATCTTTGCAGCTAATTTCTCTTTTTTTAATCTGTTTGACACATTTAACATTGCAATCTTCATTATATCCGCAGCAGTTCCTTGTATTGGCATATTTAATGCTACACGTTCACCAAATGAACGAGTGTTAAAGTTTGATGATTTTAATTCAGGCAAGTCTCTACGTCGTCCAAACAAGGTTGATACATAACCTTGTTTTGCAGCAGTTTTAATAATATCTTTCATGTAATTTTGCACACTTGAGTATTTCTCAAAATAACTATCTATATATGCTTTTGCTTCTTTTTGATTAACGCCTATATCGTTTGCTAATGAAAATGCAGATATTCCATAGACAATTCCGAAGTTTACAGCCTTTGCGCGAAAACGCTCTGTTGGTGTAACTTTACTTATTGGCACATTAAATACTTGTGAAGCGGTCACAGTATGAATATCTTCTCCATTTTCAAACGCAGCGAGCATAACCGGATCATTTGCGATATGAGCTAGTAGCCGAAGTTCTATTTGTGAGTAATCAGCATCAACTAATACATTACCGTCAGCAGCAACAAACATTTTGCGTAGTTCTTCACCTGTTTCTTTTCTGATTGGGATATTTTGCAGATTTGGTTCTGATGACGAAAGCCGCCCTGTTGACGTAACAGTCATTTGAAAATGCGTGTGAATACGCCCATCACTTCCTATACACTTTAATAGACCTTCAGCGTATGTTGACTTTAACTTAGTTAACTCCCTATACTCTTTTATCAAATCAATTATCGGATGCTTACCTATAAGACTATCAAGAACTTCAATATTTGTTGAATATCCTGTTTTTGTTTTCTTTGGTGCAGGAAGCATAAGTTTTTCAAAAAGAATTATCCCAAGCTGTTTTGGTGAGTTGATGTTAAATGTCTCATGTGCTTGATCATAAATCTGTGTTTCCAGTTTGTTTATCTTGTCAGATAATTGTGCACTATAGAGAGCAAGTGCATCTTTATCAATTAGAAATCCGGCTATTTCCATATCTGCAAGCACCTGACAAAGTGGTAGTTCAATATCATAATATAGTTTTGCTAATTCCTGCTCTTTTAGTTTATTGCTTAGAGTATTTTTAAGAATATTTATCGCAAAAGCTTCTTCTGCGATTGGTTTATCATTGTTTTCTAACATAGACATTTGACCACTCTCGTCACTGCCGGTTTTGAGAGAAATATCGCAATAGTATTCAGCAATTCGGTTTATTGAGTAATTGCTGTCGGTTGGTGAAATCAAGTACGCAGCAAGTGCTGTGTCAAAGACCCAGTTGCCGGTGCGTATACCACGCTCCATACAATACCGCATGATGTCTTTTACATCATGTCCAACTTTTTTAACATCATCACTTAATAAACCAGATAATGTATTATTATATGTTTCTGTTGTTTCTTTTTGTAAAAGATACAGTGTGATAGGATTATTGTTTTTTATTGTTGTAGTGTTCTCTTCTTGTAAAATCGTCATTGCAACTGCTATACTGTCAAAAAACTCCGTGTTAAGACTGATAGATACAAACTCTGCTGTTCTGGCATTTTCTAATAATGCCAAACATTCAGAAGCTGTTGTTATGTTTATTATCTTAGGTATTGTTTGTGTTTCTGTTGTTGCAGAAGTACGAGGTGGTTTTAACTTATATTTCTCAATAAAGGTGGAAAACCTTAATCTCTTAAATAGTTCATATAGTTTGTCGTTATCAGGACTTTGTACAATATTTTCTTCAGGCGAAAAATGTATTGGTACACCAACATTTATGTCTGCTAACGTATAAGATAACTCTGCGTTTTCACGCCCTGCCTCCAGTTTGTTTTTTAGTGTGTCTTTGATGTCGAGAGAATTTAGATTGTTGTAAATATCAGTAACACGTCCGAACTTTTGCACTAACTCCATAGCTGTCTTCTCACCAACACCTGCAACACCGGGTATATTATCAGATGAATCACCCATAAGAGCTTTAAGGTCAACCATCATAGTTGGTACAAAACCATATTCGTCAACAAAAACTTCAGGTGTGTAATCGTTTGTTTCAGTTTTTCCACCTTTTGTTTTTATATGCTTAACTTTTGTATGGTCAGTTACAAGTTGTAACGTATCTTTATCTCCTGTGACGATTATACATTCCCATTTATCAGCTTCACATATTTTTGATAATGTACCTAAAATATCATCAGCTTCCCAACCGGCAAGCTCATAACGCTTTATATTCATAGCGTCGAGAACATCTTTTAGAATTGGCATCTGAACAACAAGCTCTTCCGGCATTGCTTTACGGTGAGCTTTGTATTTATCGTATTTTTCATGACGAAATGTTGGTGCCGGTAAATCAAAAGCAACACATAATGCATCGGGTGATTCTTCTGCAATTAGTTTATGTAAAATAGAAAGAAACCCATAGACTGCATTTGTTGGTGTACCATCACTTGCCGATAGGTGCCGGACTCCAAAAAATGCCCGATTTACTATGCTGTTGCCATCTATCGCCATGAGTTTCAAGTATACACCCTCCAACTTGCTTTTACAATGCTTTTATCAATTTTTGATAAATCACTACATGTCGTGCGAGCCATTGTTCCTGCCAGTGTTGTAGTTATATCTTCGATTTTTGCTTTTACAGCATCTGCTCCATTTTCTGACAGAGGACCCATCAAAGCTCTACCAACTGAAACAGCATCTGCACCAAGAGCGATTGCCTTAAAAACATCAAAACCGTTCTCAACACCACAATCAACAAAAATCTTCATTTTATTTTTTACAACATCAACAATTTCAGGCAGTATCATAAGCGGAGGCACTGCAAAATCCATGATTCCGTGATGATGTGACACAACTATACCTTGGACACCGGCGTCAATACATTTTATAGCATCTACTGTACTTAGCACGCCTTTAATTATAAACGGTAATTTTGTAGATTTTACAAACTGTTTTATTTCATCCAGTGATTTGCCTGTCATCTCTAACCCTAAGATTATATCATTTTCGCCACGCCAGTTATAAGCATGGTCTGTGTCTATGCCAACTGCGATACACCCACATTCTTCAGCGTGTTTTATTTTACGAAAAATCACATCATTGTCAATATAAGGTTTGATAATTTTTATAGTTTTTGCACCGGTTCCTGTTATACCTTCCAGCTCTTCTTCATCACCCATTCCTGCCCACATCAGAGCATTTGCAGCTTTTGCACCTCTTGCAAGCTCTACCATTCCATCAGGGTGGCAGTTGTTTAAGTGTGAGAGTGCCGCTGTCATAACAGGGGTTGAAAACCTTTCACCATATAATTCTATTGAAGTGTCGGGTATTACAGCATCAATATGACGCATTTCCAGTAATAATGAATCAAAATATTCACGTGTTATTCTATTAGAATCTCCAATTTTCATACTAGTGACTATTCCTTTCTAAAAACCATTAGGTTTATTCTTTCGTTTGTATGAACTTTATCAAGCAAATGCTTCTTTTGCTTTTTCTACTAATTCTTTATCTAAATGTCCTCTTTCTGCCATATTATCAATTATTCCCCAAACTCTCTCTATAGAAAGGTTATCCCTGTAAGGACGTTCTTCAGTTAATGCTTGATAAACATCACAAATTGCCATTATTCTATCAAAAACTGATAAATGCTCGCCGGGATAACGATATGGATAACCTGTACCGTCAATTCTTTCATGGTGATTTGCAGCATATTCAACAATATCCTCAAAACCTTTGATTTGTTCCAGTATTTTTCTCGTATAATATGTGTGTTTGTTAATTTCAAAGCGCTCTTCAGTAGAGAGTTTATCAGGTTTATGAAGTATCTTTGATGACACATCAAGCTTACCAATATCATGCAGCAGCCCGGCAACATACATAGTGTTTGCTTTACTAATATCATACCCAAGGAACAAGGTAAAGTTTCTGGCTTTTTCTGCTATACCAAGTGAATGTGTATATGTAAACGGGCTTTTTTTGTCGATAATTTCTGCAAATGCAAGTGCAAACTTTACAACATCTTCATAATCGTAATACACTTCATCATCAATTTTCATTGTTTCAATCATCTTAAACTTTGTATCTTGATTAAAGTAATCCAACAAAAACGCTTCTTGTTTAATAAAGTCACGAAATGCGTTTAAAACAGTATTTGAATAAAACCTCTCAACACTTACCAACCAATCATTTACACTTTGATACAATCCATAAGTAAAAGCATCTGAGCATCCACCAAACATATCATCAAATGCACTTGAAAAACTTATTATTTGAACATCTAGTGGTATATTATCACCTTTTAATTTAAATACCCCGGAGCCATCCATACGTTCATGATGATAATGAATCATATCTGCAATTTCCGGATCAAGTGGTAGTTTGAGTAACATTTCATACCCGTCAATGCAGTGCTGGAGTACTTCGTAGGTTGTACTCATCGCTATATCATGAAGTAATGCTGCATAAAATAGATTGATGACTGTTTTCTTACCAAGCCCTAACTTACGCCCAATCATAACCGCAATGTAAGCTGTGCTTTTTGAGTGAGACAGGTTGTTTTTACCTGCAATATCAAGAGCATATGATAATCCGAATATTAACGAATGTCTGCTTATTTTCATCTCTATTACCTCCTGATTATTGACCGTTTATTGGTTGTATATTCCGCCACCTATGAACTCTCGCAGTATTGAGTCATTTGGCACAAGATTTGAGTCAAGTTCCTCAAACTCCATAAGTGCAGGCACTACTGATTGAAGCTCCTCTTGCCGCCTTATACCTTCCGGTACTTCCTTGATGGCTTTTATTGCAAACTTTTTCATTACCGGAACTTCATACGCCATTGATGAATCAAATAATAGATCTGCTTTATACTTAAAAGGTGATATATACTGTTTCTCTCCATCACGAACATTTGCCCACATATTTAATGTAACTGCAACATCAGTTCCTCGAAAGAAATCATCTCGTACCACACGACGTAATAACCTTGTCCATGTTCTTTTGAAAAACACAATATTATTGTAAACAATATCAGAACGAGCGCTGATATAAAGCTTAAATGCATCGGGATGCTCACTGGTAAGCACATCGTTAAGAGCGTGTATTCCTTCAAAGATAACAATTTCATTTTTATCAAGCTTTAATGGGAATGATTTGCTTGTATCACGCCGCTGTGTGCTGAAACAAAAGTGTGGCACCACAACCCTTTTTCCACACTCTAATGCTGTGAAGTGGTCGTTAAGAAGCTCCAAATCTAAACAATATGGTGATTCCAGGTCATACTCACCATCTAGTGTGCGTGGCGTTGTCTCAGGATTACTTGATAAATAGTACTTATCAAGAGAAACGGTATGCGAGTGTATTCCAAGTTTTTTTAAGGAGTCAGAAATCTTTTGAGCAGTTGTTGTTTTGCCTGACCCTGATGGACCTGAAAGAAACACCACATTACTATGAGATATTCGCTCTTGTATACTGGCTGCTGCTTCCATAACCTTTCTATTGTAAATAGCTTCACACTCTAGTGCAAAACTTTTTGGGTCTTTTGTCACACGCTCATTAATCTCTCTTATATCATAAGGGTACGGCATATTGTTCGTTCCTTTCTACAGATGCCTAAATGGTAACTATAATCTACATCATTCATTTGAAAAGAAATTTGTTATTTCTTTAAACTTATTTTCGATTTTTTCTACTCTATTTATGTATTCTTGTGGATATTTTGCATTAAAGATTCGCTCAATTCTATTATCTTTTGATATCAGCTTTGTTACTCCACCTCCACCTACAGCAAGGACTGTGCAGAGTTCTTCCATCATACAAATATTGTATACACCGTCATATTTTGGTAAACTCCAACCTGTGTTTTCAAAACCACCTGCTATATACTTTTGTCGATAAATGTAGTAAGGCTCATATCCTTTTTTGCTTAAACAAAACGATGCGTAGTCAAGCATTTCTCCGACATCATCAAAGCTTGGTATTACTGTGTTATTTACCATTATGCTAGAGCCTTTTTTTAACGAAAGTGTATGTATTGTGATGTTTTCAGGTTTTAGTTTTAACACAGAATCTAATGTTTTATTAAATCCATCGGGTGTATCACTTGGTAATCCTGCTATTATATCCATGTTTAACACAGTTTTTGTTTCTCGTAATAACTCTACAGCTTTTTCTACACCTTCCGGAGTGTGCTTTCGCCCTATAGTTTGAAGTACATTTGCTGACATTGACTGTGGGTTTATACAAACTCGGGTACATTTTGAGTTTTTGATTATGTCGATGACTTCTTCTGTTATAGTATCGGGTCTACCCGCTTCTATAGTATACTCTCGCAGACTTGAAAAAACAAACGATTTTTCGATGGTTTTAATAATCTTTTTTAAATCAAATGGTGGTAGAGCGGTTGGTGTTCCACCACCAATATATACTGCTATAACTCGCAAACCTAATCGGTTAACGGTTTCTGCCATCTGATTAATTTCATTAATTAATGTGTTTACAAAAGGTTCAACCAGATTAAATGATTTCTCGACATTATTACTTACAAAACTACAATAAGCACAACGAGTCGGGCAAAACGGGATTCCGACATATAGTGCAACATCCAAAGGTGTGAGTGTGTTTTTCAACAATATGGCTTTTTGTGCAGTGACAACACACATCTCCGCTCTGTCGGATACAACCTTGTACTCAGTGGTCAGAGCTTCTGCTGTTTCCTTATTACTCTTACCTGAAAGTAGGAGCTTAGCCGCAACCTTTGCAGGACGTATGCCTGTGAGAGTTCCCCAAACTGTTTGCATTATAAGAGGCACAACTGTTTCTTGCTTCATAAACTCCACTAAACTTCCAGTGCTTGAAGCATATCTCTGTTAAATCTGCGTTCGTTATCTAAAGTTGAAGACTCATCATGACCGGGGTAAATCTCATAATCACCATCCAGCTCTGCAAGACGTTTTAAAGATTTTAGTATCATTTCACGACTACCACCGGCTAAATCTGTCCTTCCGCAATCTCCGTAAAACAAGGTATCTCCGGTAAAGAGTGCATCCTCACACATTATAGTCACAGAGCCGGGAGAATGTCCGGGTGTGTCAAGAATTGTAAACTTTATGTTTCCAACATCAATTACATCGCCCTCCTTGTAGAAGTTAAGTAATCCATTGTCACCTATTCTGTGACGTTCATCCTGACCGTTTAGATTAACCTCTTTTTCATTGATATAAACAGGCACACCAGTCGCTTCACGTACAGCTTCAAGTGCCATATAGTGGTCAAAATGTCCATGCGTAAGAAATATTGCAACAGGGGATAAATTATTTGATTCTATATAATCAAGTATTGTATTTGAATCTGCACCCGGGTCAATAATCGCACATTTTTTCGTTTCCTCATCTGTAACAATATAACAATTTGTCTCAAGCATACCAACGGGTAGTGTTTTAATAAGCATTTTTAATCCTCCTAATATCTTCGCCAAAAAATGTTAATATCAGATACTCACCCTCCAAGCGTGACATAATCTGCTTGGTATAACGACGTCGCATTTCATCTATAGCAAGGTTTGTATTTATAAGCGTTTTTCGATTGTTTATGAGACGAGTATTGATGATTTCATAAAGTGCGGAAATTGTAAAAGATGTTGTCATTTCTGTCCCAAGGTCGTCAATAATTAGCAAATCACATTCTAAATAACGCTTTATTTCATCACGTATTTCTTCTAAATCGTCTGTTCGTGAGAACTTTGCATCTTCAAATCGTGCAAAAATTGATGCTGCCATGTCATACGCAACTGAGAACCCGCTGTCTGCAACAACTCTGGCGATACACGCTGATAAAAATGTTTTTCCAAGCCCCGGTGCCCCAATAAACAGTAAGTTGTTAGATTTTTTGTTAAATTTGTTTGCATACTCCTTGCAGGTTTCAAAGACAACATTCATACTTTGGCGTGGTGAAATATTAGTATCAGTTGAGGGTGTGTCGCTATAATAAGTGATATTAAAATTATCAAAGGTTTCATCACCTAGTTTTAAGAGATTGCTTAACTCCTTACGTTGTTCTTCTTTATACAAATCCATCAAACAACTGCATATTTTACTGTTTTCATACCCTGTGTCACTGCATTTCTCGCAAAGATAAACTTCATCAATATAATCCGCTCTAAAACCAACCTTTACCAGTTCCTCTTTTTTTTCTTCATAGAGTTTTTTGCTCTTTTGACGTATATCATTAACTCTAACATCTGAATTACCAAGAGCAGCTCCAACAAGCTCAAGCATTAATCTTTTTTGCATAATATCTAGCTCATAAACTCGTGAAGACTTTATAAAAACTTTTTTTCTTCGTTGCTCATAAATTCGTTCATGTTGTAATTTTTTTTCTTCGAGTTTTGTTTTTGCTTTTACCAGCAATTTTCCGTCAAGACTCATAATTTTCCCCCTGTAATGGTTATAATTTATCCGCTTTTTATTTTATCCAGTATACGTGTCATACGTGCAACCTCTTCACGGCTGGGTTCGTTATTACTCACGGAGTTTGGTTTTCCCAGAACTGAGTTTTCCCTGGCTTTAAGGCTTTTTTCTTTTTCCATAATTTGTTCGGCTGTTTTTAAACCCTTACTATTCCAGTTTTTGAGGATTGTATCCATATATGGCCACGCCATGTTGCCTGTTTTGACAATTGTAATATCATACGCAATTGCAATTGCATCCGCTTCAAAACCCATCTGCAACCACCCGTCAACATAACGCTTTTCAGTTGCAGAAAAATCACGGTTTTTTATATGCAAAATATTGCGAATATCTGTACGTGCAAGCCTTTTTGCCTCCAGGCTTTTTATGTATTCCTCTGCTCTTTCAAGAGTGAATATTCCTTCACGTTCCCATGTAAACGCAGCCTTTTCTATGTATTTAATATTCGGAGCACGTCCGTCTCCTGTGACACGGCACTCATTAATGCAGTGCGTGATAAGGTGCAAAATCACCTCAGGTGGTAAGCGTAAATCTCCATATATACCAAACAATCTGAGCAAATCATCAGGTGATAGTATTTTTCCAAGTTTGCGTTGTGTTTCGTCAACAACAATCGCAAAATCTGTTGAATCTATAGCATGTTTTACTTCATCTTGTGAGTATTCTCTTGATTCTCTGATTGGGGTTGTTTGTGCTTGCTCTATATGTTTTTCGGGTTTGTCGATTTGAGGATTTGTGTTAACAACATTGCTTGTGATGTTATCAAGAGTGTTTTCATCTAAATCTACAAGTTTTAGCCTTGATAATAATGCCATTGCGGAGTTTACCCAGCCCTTACTCTTGTCGAGTGCAATTGCGGCTTCTGATGATGTACTTTCTCCATTTGTTCGTAGTATATAAAGATACAAAAGTGCTGCATCACCATCACCGGCTCGTATTAACTTATCGATAGTCTGCCCGGTGAGTGTAACTGTCTCCGTTCCGGGTAAAGAGATCTTAAAGTCAGACATGTTTTCTCCACTGTTTTAAATTAATAATGAATAGTTAATAATTAATAATGCACAAAAGTATAAATTAAAGCTTTTTATGTATGTTATAGAATGTTTCCATAAACAATATATGAACCATATTTTATAGTATAATATAATAATTAATTATTAACTATTAATTATTAATTATATCTTTTAAAACGTCTTCGATAGTTGGGTTTCCTATTTCTTGCAGAGAATATTCTACTCTTGTGGTTGGTTTGTCAATTTTAACAATTCTTGTAAGGTCAATAGGAGTTGCAATAACTACACTGTCGCAATCAACTCTTTTTATGGTTTCTGATAAGTCGCGTATTTGCTCATCACCGTAACCCATGGCAGGCAGAAGTGTTCCGATGTTCGGGTATTTTTCATAAGTTTCTTTTAGAGTACCCACTGCGTAAGGTCTTGGGTCTACAAGCTCTGCTGCCCCAAAGCGTTTTGCCGCTACAATACCTGCACCGATTTTCATTTCACCATGAGTTAAAGTCGGTCCGTCTTCGACAACAAGTACACGTTTACCTCTTATAACATTAGGGTTTTCAACACTGATTGTTGATGCCGCATCAACTACAACAGCAGTTGGGTTCACTTGCTCTATACTTTCTCTGACTGTTTGTATATCTTCAAAGTTTGCACTGTCTATTTTGTTTATCACGACAACATCAGCAAGCCTAAGAGTTACTTCACCCGGATAATAAGACAGCTCATGTCCTGCTCTATGCGGGTCAGTTACAGTAATCATCAAGTCCGGATTGTAGAACGGGAAATCATTATTACCACCGTCCCACAAAATGACATCGCAACCATCCGGGTCATTTTCTGCTGCACGTAATATCGCTTCATAATCCACACCTGCATATATCACATTTCCACGCTCAACATGCGGCTCATACTCTTCCATTTCTTCAATCGTACATTTGTGCTTGGCTAAATCCTCGATAGTTGCAAAACGCTGAACATTTTGTGCTTCTAGATCACCATAAGGCATCGGGTGGCGAATTGTTATAACCTTTAGTCCTCTTGCCATCAGCACTTCGATAATTCGGCGTGATGTTTGACTTTTTCCGCAACCTGTACGCACCGCACATACTGCAATAACAGGTTTTATACTTTCTATCATAGTGTTTTTTGTACCAAGCATTGTGAAAGCTGCTCCTGCGGCATTTATCCTTGACCCAAGACTCATAACATGAGAATACGGCACATCGCTATATGAGAATACACATGCATCAACATTATTATTTTTAATTAGCTCTTCAAGCTCGTCTTCAATATAAATTGGTATTCCGTCGGGATAAAGCTCTCCGGCAAGTGATGTTGGGTACTTACGTCCTGCGATATTTGGGATTTGCGCTGCTGTAAAAGCAACTACATCATAAGCAGGATTGTCCCGATAATATGTGTTAAAATTGTGAAAATCCCGCCCCGCAGCACCGATTATAATTATTTTCTTTGGTGTCATAAAAAACACACCCTTCTTTAATAAAATCTTATATAGAAAACGCTTTTTTAGTATATCAGCAAGGAGTATAAAAAACAAGTTGACCTTTTATAACAATTTTTGACAAAAACTACTAAAATGTGGTACATTTAGTAGTATGGCATTATTATACACAGTTTTGAGGTACTCGTATGGCTGCTTTAACAAATGATTATACTAAATGTACTATTTTCATTTATGATATGGAAGGTAATCACTTAGTTGATACTGTCATTACTGAACACATTAAAGCAGAAATGCAGATATCTATTTCTAACATGCCCAAAGCCTTAAATGTCAACGATGATTGTAAACTGCTTATATTAACCGAACCCTCTCCTTGTGAGTATGTAGGCAGGGTAAAGAAAATAGCAGGTAAACTATTTCTTGCGCTTCGTCAAGGTCAGGAAAAAGAAAGCCGTGGAGCAACAAGATACAAGGTTAACACACCTGCACTTATTGATGTATTATTCTCAGAAGGTAAACCCTACAAACTACATACTCCGGTGAATGTTGTGTTGCTGAACATAAGCGTAAGTGGAGTGCGATTTCGTGCACCATATTATACATTAACAAATAATGACTCGTTTCAAATGCACCTGACAATCAAAGGTGCAAAAAAGAAACTTGTTGCTCAAGCTGTAAACACATTAGATAACGAACCGGATTCATCGGATTACGGTTGTATCTTTGCTAATTAAAAATGAATACACGGTGAAAAATGAGTAATGACAGCACTAAAAATGATAATGTATTAAGACCTGTGTCAATTTCTCTCTTGTACGACGGAATGGTTGTACAGGACGATATTTATGATGCCACCGGTGACCGAATGTTGATAAAAGCAGGTAATGAGCTTGGTGTTCTCCAAATCGAGCGAATAATGAACCTGAACAATAATAGAGATACTATATATGTTACCGGTCGCACACAAAAAGCAATGGCTTCAAAAAGACCTGCGGATATAAAAGTTGAAAGCCGTACAGAAGTTGAAGAAACAACAGGATATGCAGAAACTAAAAATGAAACATTTGAGATTTTGGAAAAAATATCAAATAGCAAAACAGTTGATCAGGCTTCATTAAAAGAAGCATCATCAAAACTCTCAAATAAATTGGAAACAACACCACCAACAGTAATAATATCTCTAATTAATGCAATGGCACCGGTTGATGAGTATTTACAACGACATTGTGTAAACGTATCTTTACTAAATGGTCTTATTGGTATGTGGATGGGTTTACCTAAGGAAGAAGTAGATAAACTTGTTCTAATTGGGCTTTTGCACGACAGCGGAAAGTCTTTACTTCCTCCGGCAGTCCTAAATGTCCCGAGAAAGCTTACCAAAGTTGAGTTTGAAGTCATAAAAATGCATACTGTTTACACTTATGAGCTGCTAAAGGATTTTCCTGAAGATATTCGATTATCTGCTGCATCTCACCATGAAAAATTAAATGGAAAAGGTTATCCGCAAGCTCTTTCTGATGATGCTGTTCCTCGTTATGCACGTATAACTGCGGTAACTGATATTTATGATGCAATGGTTTCTCAACGTGCATACAAACAAGCACGAGGACCATTTAGTATTCTGGCTCTTATAAAGAAATTAAGCGTTTCTGAGCTTGACAATGATATTATGAATGTCTTTATTCAAAACATGCCAAAAGAACTTCTGAATAAACCTGTTATGATGTCAGACGGTACAATCGGTGTTATAAAAGAGTTTGATCCGAATGATATTGAGTTTCCCACAGTTGAACTTGGAAAACGACTGATAAAAACCACCGAAAAACTACAATGTGTCTCGATGTTTACAGATGAGTGATGTACTTATGTACTTTCCCTTATAACCACCTGGATTTTATCTCCGGGTTGTTTGCCGATTTTCGCTCGGATGTCTTTACGGACACCGATAATATAGCAGATTGAACCATCAGCATTTTTTACACCCATGTTTACAATGCTACCGTCGTATGGCTCACTGTCAAACAAAGCATGAACCTTAACACGCCCTTTTCCAAACTCTTTTCGCAAGTCATAAGGAAATGGCACATACGCTCCACCACGATCCGCAGGCTGTATTGTTGCTTCGTACTTAAAGACTTTTGTTGACATGTTGATTTGTCTCTATCTAAAACGTAAAGTCAAACAACGAGCCGGTGTTAAAGATGTTATTCTGATTGTTGCCACCGGTGTTTTGACCAAAAAGTGAGCTGGAGACAAATGTTGATGTGCTGTTTGTGACCTGGTCTGCAAGCCTGCCAAGCTGTGCTGCAAAACCAAAGTTTTGGTTACCACCGAACAAATCTTGTGCTCTGCCGCTCTCAAAAGCGGAGTTTAGTCTATCGCTGTTAATTGTTAACCTACCTTGTGCAGTAAAACCAATTCCAACCTCTGAAAGAGCTGTGGAGTTTGCACTAAATATGTTCATCACCCGTGATGCAAGACCTTGAGCCTTTGGGTCAGATGTGTTTTGCGATGCTGCGCTAAATAAATTGTTTACACCCTGCACTAAGCTCTCAACAGCAGATTGTGATACGCCTGTTTGTCTGCCTTGCGTGATGTTCACTGCTTCGTCAGATGCACTGTTAAATGTTGCGGTAACACCGTTTCCAACATATACTGTGTTTGACTGCGATGTGCGGTCTGCTCCACCATTTACGCTGAAAATTGCATTTTGACCTTCTTCTGTTACCTCTGTAATACCAAGCTGTGACGCAACATTTCCGGTTTCATCTCTA
>JAITFR010000226.1 GCA_031281255.1 Oscillospiraceae bacterium | reverse complement strand
TAGATAAACGGCGTGATGTTGTAAAACTCACACCGCACCACTATACTAACACTGCTATTATGCTATGTCAAGCATAAAATACAATATATTGTAATTATTTTTTTATTATAACACAATATGTATGAAAATTGTGTTTATCGGTGTTTTTATTAGTACTTGAAAATATTTTGTTCTTTTTTATGAGTCTGCAATGCTACAGGCAGTCACAAAAAAGAAAAAATACTTTTCAAGTAACTAACTTTTAACTTTATAAATATTCACAAATAAACTTTCAAGTGACTTGTTCTTACCTAATTTCAGTATTTGGGAGGTATTTGCGAATCTCTGTGAGAAAATAATTCATTTCATCATAAGAAAATGGTGTAAAACCTTTTTGTAAAACATTATCAGAATCTACATAATTTTGTAAAAAATATTTATCAACAGGAGATACCCATTTTGCAAGTGCGATTAAATCATTTAAAGTATGTAATTCTTTTGTTACCGTTGTGCGGAGTTCATAAGGGATGTTACTATTACGAAGAATTGTTAAACTTTCTTCTATCGGCTTTATATCATACTTGGTTAATCCAATTGTTTTTGCATAATTTTCGGGTGAATTTTTTATATCCATAGCGACATAATCGATATATCTATTATCAATTAATTCTTTGAGTTTTTTTGGATTACTTCCGTTAGTATCAATTTTGACTAAAAAACCGAGTTGCTTAATTTCTTTGATAAACTCAGTAATATTTTCTTGTAAGAGCGGTTCACCACCGCTGATGCACACACCTTCGAGTAATCCGGCTCTGGATTTTAAGAAATCAATTGCTTGCTTGTGATTTTTAACATTTTGTGTATTTTTGCCAAACTCCAATAAGTCCTTATTATGGCAATAAAGACATCGATAATTACAGCCTGTGGTAAAAATTGTGCAGGCTGTTTTATCAGGAAAATCTATTAATGTCAGTTTTTGAATACCACCGATGTTCACTATGCTTTTTTTACCGGACCTTCCATAAATGCTTCCAGTGCGTATTCTGCTACACCTACTCCACCGATTGCATCCAGCTTTTTTCCGTCCATTCTAAATGCGGGAACTACCCAAACATCGTTTTCTTCATAAGCATAGTCGTTGGCTTTAAGAACAGCATCAGCCAGCACTCCACTTTGAAGAACTCCAAGCATTCTTGCAGGCTCTACGAGGTCTGTAACGTGTCCAACTATAACTTCAGGGTCCTCGATGTTAACTTTTTCAATACATGCAGCATTGTATATATTGTCGTGATATGCCCATATATCACCACCGGTTTCCATCACATAAAGTAACCCCTGTATGCAAATATCGCTATGAAGCCCATGTTCTTCCGGTCTTGGGTGTGCTTCGCAAGGTCTCCAAATAATCTCAATGTCCGGAAATCTTGGTAATAATTTCTTTAGTTTTTCATGCCCATCCAAACAATATGGACACGAATAATCAAAAAATACTTCCATTTTACGCATAATAAAATCCCCTCTTACTTATTGACATTAAATGTATCATAAAAAAATGTAAACAGCAAGATATGATTATATGTTATAATTATATAAGTATGTTCACACATAATGTCAGAACTGTAACAAAACTATTTTTAATAGAAAGAAGGGTATTTTTTGAAAACATTTATAGACAGATTATTACGAAATCCCATCACATTTGAAATAACATCAATTTTTGTATACGCATTTTATTGCTTAGTTTTTGCAATAGCGGCTGTACCATCTGCAATTCTGATATATTGGGGTACAAGATTCCTTAACGGTGAATACCTCATGCTTGCCGTGTTTACTTGTATATGCTTTGTAGCGTGTTATATTTTCCTCATTTCAACAGCTATTTTTATAGGATTTGTAGAAAGATTGTTAACCCTTGGGCTAAAACCCGGAGCATATCCACCGGGTTCTCCGGTTTTTTTAAGATGGTTAATCTACTCGGGGCTTCATTTGTGGATGGTAAACCTCATTTTACCGTATCTTCGTGGTAACAATTGGATAAAAGTGTATATGCGTGTTGCCGGTGCAAAGGTTGGTAAAGAAACATTTATAAACACAAAGGATGTTTATGATTGTTACTTACTAGAAATTGGCGATAATGTTATTATTGGTGGTGAAGCTTTTCTAAACTGTCACCTGTTTGAAAACGGTCATCTAAATCTTGGGAAAATTATTGTCAATGATGGGTCAACAATTGGAGCGTGTGCATATCTAACACCGGGAGTTAAAGTCGGTAAAAACAGCACTGTTGGTATGTACACTTATTTACGTAGAAATACATCCATAGCAGACGGCGAATCACGCTTAGTACCACCCGGCATGAGCACACGCCAAGTGGTAAAACTGATGAGGACGAAAGGTACTGGTAATTCTAATGACCGCAAGGATACATTCACTTAAAATGTTGGCTTATTGTGTAATTTCCGACCGCATGCGGACGGAATTCGAACGTCTTTTGCCTAACTTTGTTGTTTTTGAAAGAGATAAATACTTTTTGTTTTTTCTTTTGAGCAAGTATCTTCCAGATTATTAATAAAAATGAAGTCTTTCCAGTTTTCCGGAAACCCAATGTGATTTAGCGACACACTTTCTTTGTATTCATCAATTAGTAAAGTTAGTGGAGATGCAAAATATTCATTCCATTTATTTTGATATGGATATAGATATTTTAACGTGAGCAATTGGTCAAAGACACGTCCCGTGCATATATACCTAATAGATGATGGAACTTTCGGTATATCGGTAAACATTGAAAAATACAATCGTGAGTAATGAGCACAACGATTTCTTAACACAGTTACACACTTCAACCAACTATCTAAGTAAGTATATGGAGTATTAAAGAATTCTTTTGCGAAAGCCTTTTTATCATTTACTAACCAATCAGTATAAAAGTACGATAAGTTACCAAGCGAGAAAAAATCTATTATTACCCAAATCGGGAATAGCCCTTCATATTTCTTATTATGGTGCAATACAACCGGAGTATTTCTATTATTATTAATTACAGTTTTAATTGTATTCAAAAGCCTATTGTGGTCGTGATGAATCCCATAATACTTTGCATCCATATAAGCATGAGGACTATGGGTATGTGCAAAATAGTAGGCTAATTGTGAACGTAAAGACAATTCAATATCTTCTATCATTGTAAATATCATTATACGGAGTTTCCGGTCAAACTCAAATATCCGATAAATATTCTCAAAAGTTGTTCCAGATTTATATGTTCCATCTTTTTGCTTGAATGGTAGAAAATATGCTGAAAACCAATAATAATTAACAGAACGCAAAAAATTAAGGCACTTGTCTTCATTATCAATTACAAGACCTTTCTTTTTTAGAAGTTCCAATTGTTCTTTGTGTGTAAACGGTTTTTTCATAATACTTCCAAAAAAACGTCCCCGCGTGGGACACATAACAAACCCGAAAGCTTGACATAGGTGTGCGGGGCCCTGTTACAATCATTTTAGAGCAGGATAAAACAATTGTCAAGAACTTTGTTTGTAAAGAACTTTGTTTGTAAAATGTTATAGATATTTTCGTTTTGAGTGTTGCAATTTCCTTGTGGTAAACATCGGTCAAACACATGCAAAATATTTTATTCTTTTACTGCGTCCACATAGAGAAGAATCGTTACCGAAAAAATATTACCTTCATGTCTGATTTCAAAGTGTCCGTTATATTTTTCTACGGACTTGCGGATATTTTTTAAACCGTGACCGTGTTCACCGCCAATCTTTTGTGTAATGATTTGCTTGCCTTTATCGTCTGCTTCTTCAGCATATTTAACCGCACCGTCAAATGTATTTTCCACAAGAATAAAAAGGCTTTCTCTGCTGTACTCAATATCCAATTTAATAAATTTTTCTTCAACTTTTGAAACAGCGTCAAGCGTGTTGTCTAAAAGATTACC
>JAITFR010000217.1 GCA_031281255.1 Oscillospiraceae bacterium | reverse complement strand
CTTGACAGTAACTCGCGCAATGCTTGGCTTGATAAATGTTTTGCCATAGTGTTATAATCAGATACACAAGAGGGAGCGGTGCAAATGACAATACAAGAAATAATTGCCTCTAAAGAAGGCGACGATTTTGAGTTTAAGAAAGCCGAAAATCGTTACGACATAGACGAGGGCGCAAAGTACCTTAGTGCAATGTCGAATCACGGTGGTGGTCGGCTTGTACTTGGTGTGACCGATAAACGCCCGCGCAAGGTTGTGGGAAGCAAAGCGTTTTCGCAGCCTGAAAGTATAGTTCGTTACTATATTGATAAGCTACATGTACGTGTTGACTTTGTGATATATCACGATGATAAAGATAATCGTGTGCTTGTTTTTGAAGTCGCAAGTCGTCCAGTAGGTTTGCCTGTGCAGTTTGAAGGTATTGCGTGGTGGCGTGACGGTGACAGCCTTGTTCCTATGCCGGAGGATGTGCGTCGCGCTATTTACGCCGAGGGTGGACATGATTTTTCAAGCGATATTTGTCCGGAAGCTACGATTGATGATTTGGATAGCAAAGCTATAAAGAAATTCCGCAAAAGATGGCGCGACCATTCTGAAAACAAGCGCATTTCCACTCTTTCTGACGAGCAATTGCTCCGTGATGCCGGTGCTATAACTGACAAGGGAGTAACTTATGCCGCACTAATATTGTTCGGAAAAAACGCAATACTAAGAAGCAGACTGCCTCACGCAGATGTGGTGTTTGAATACCGCTCAAAAGAATCTGCCGGTCCCGCTGCACAACGCGAGGACTTTCAAGAAGGTTTTTTCTCCTACAGTGACCGTATATGGGAGTTGGTAAATCTTCGCAATGACGATCAATACTATAATGATGGATTTTACAAGCACCCTATATCCACATTTAACGAAGCAGTTGTCCGTGAGGCTGTTTTAAATGCTGTAAGCCACCGAGATTATCAACGCAGCGGAAGTGTTTTTGTCCGCCAGTATCAAAATAGGCTCATTATCGAAAGCCCCGGCGGTTTTCCGCAAGGCATTACAGTCGAAAATATATTAGACAGGCAAAGTGCTCGAAACAGGCTTATTGCTGAGATGTTCAGGCTGTGCGGACTGGTTGAACGCGCTGGTCAAGGTATGAATTTGATACATGAAATAGCAATAAAGGAAGCAAAGCCTCTACCCGATTTTAGTGGCTCGGATGCGTATTACGTAATGCTGACATTAAGAGGAAAGGTTATCAGTACTGATATGCTCTCCTTAATGAAAAATGTTGATGAGGAGCGATTGGACGAGTTAACAACAGACGACTACTTATTGCTTGCATCGTTATTTACAAGCAAAGGGCTTGACAACATTGATATAACTAAGTATGAGCATCTTGTCGAGCTAGGAATTCTTGAAATTACAAAAGATGGTATAGAATTTTTAAACAATAATAAAACAATCTCAATCAAAACTCAATCAGAACTCAATCGGAAATCAAATGATTGCCAATCGACTGTCAATCAACTGCCAATCGACTGCCAATCGACTGCGGCAGTCGATAAACAGTCGATTGATATATTCGATAGAAAAAAACAAATACTCACGTTTATAACCGAACATAATAAAGCAACAACCGCTCAATTATCAGAGTTTGTCGGACTGACTCCGGGGCGTGTTCGTACGATATTGCAAGAACTTGCAGCAGACGAAATGATTGTCAAAGTTGGTGATTACCGTCATACACATTATAAAATAAAAAATCCACACTAATTTATCTTAAAGCATAGTGTAAAATCCCAGACAGACGTAGCGTGCCAAAAACCTCGCTTTGTGAGGCATTATCAAATAATCCGAACGTTACATCAGATGTGAAAATCATCGGCGATGCGTTCGGGTTCTTACTTTAGATTTGTGAAACAAGTCTACAACACTCAAATTTATGCAATACAATATCGGGTTATAACCGCAATAGTGTTCACATTATGAAAGTGTTGCGGTTCTATACGCATTAAAATATTGGAACTTACTATTATCAGATGGATATTAATGAGAACTTGACAACAATCACAGATGCTTATAACATAATGCTGATGTCATAAGGTTTTTACCACCTTAAAGATAAAAGATGGCATTTGTCATCAATTTATGATATTCTGCGTTTGTGCATTTTTGTTAGCTATAAAAGACACTTTTTTATGGACATGGAGAAATTTTATATTAGGATATTTGGAGGAAATAAAATTGATAAAAAAGGCTTTAGTAGTAATAGATATTCAAAATGATATAACTAAAAATTACAAGGAAATAATTGATAATATCAACAAATCCATAGATTGGGCTATTAGCAATGATATTCATGTTGTATATATAAGGCATTATAATCTGTCAGCTGGTACGAGAACGTTTAAGCCCGATACTCGTGGAGCAGAATTAGTACCAGACTTAAAAATAGTATCAGAGAATATCTTTACAAAAAGTAAAGGAAACGCATTAACAAGTGAGGATTTCGCAACCTTTATTAACAAAAATGAAATCAATGAGTTTTATATTACAGGTGCAGATGCTGTTGCTTGCGTTAAGTCAACTTGCTTTAACTTAACAAAAGCGGGTTACAATGTTACTGTCTTATCCGATTGCATCACCAGTTATGATAAAAAGAAGATTCCCGAAATGCTACAATACTATGAAAGCAAAGACTGTAAAGCAATTGAATTAAATGACCTGTTGGGGAGCTAATAAGCAATTTCTCGAGCATCAAATAAAACAAAAAGCATCCTTGATTATAAGGTCATATATCATATTGCCTAATATACAGTGCTCTACACAGAGATAATTGCTGTTTTAACAGACCTTTTGATGATTTATCCCAAACTATAGTAAATTATGAAGCTACATCGAAAATGTATATACAATCTCTTATTAAATATAAAAGTTTAGCTCTATGTACTTCATATATGTTATTATTTGAAGTGAATGAAAGTCCTTTTGAAAATAGTAAAGAGCATATATTAAAATTCATAAACGATTATTCATATTATTTTGTAAGCCATGAAAGGGAAAGCGAAATACTACCGTTATCAAGTAGCATTATTAAAACAGGAATTAAAGTAAAGGATGCAATACACCTAGCTTGTTCAGTAATTGCAGAATGTGACTATTTTATTTCGACAGATAAACATCTTACTAAACACAAAACGAACGAAATAAAAATTGTAAATCCGATTGATTTTATTAAGATATGGAGGGAGCAAAATGACTGATACTATGCAAACTTCTGCAATATTAAGTGCAGGTATGAAGCTGTTGCGTGAAAATCTTGGACTAATTGAAACAGAAATCTTCTTAGTCAGTATTAAAAATGAAGGTTTTGACTATACGAAGT
>JAITFR010000139.1 GCA_031281255.1 Oscillospiraceae bacterium | reverse complement strand
CCTTCTAAAGGTTCTATAAAAAATGGACGCTCTATGTTTCCTATTTGTTTTCCACCTGCTCGATTTATAAATCCAACTATTGGGTCTACATTATCTTCCATGAACAATACTTTTGCTTTACAATCCCCTGTAATTCTAGTGTTTTCTTGTATTGTTTCAAAGTCTAACAAGCCTAGCATTTTATGGTTTGTTCCCTTATAGTCTGTTATAGTTTTGCCAAAGATTTCATGTGAGTTTCCGGTTACTAATATTGGTTTATTCGATTCGATATATGTTAAAAGTGCATCCTCGTTGTTTTTTATGTCTTGTACACATGCTAATAAGCTGTTTTCTGTACCACTCCCGATATATATAAAATCATAAATGTTAAAATCAACTTCATTAATGGAGTCTGCTTTATCAATTACAACTTCTATATTTCGTTTGTTCAGCTCACGTTCAAGTACAGCAACATTTCCCCAGTCACCATATAGATTCATAAGATTATTGTATAAATGCAGAATGTGTTTCATAATGACCTTAACTCCTAAATCCTAACCTTATGTGTATTTGTGTGTGGTGAGGTGTATGTGTTTTTTCGGTTTCGTAAAGCGAAACCATGGATGGTGTAGCGCCGAATGTCTGAACACGATGTGAAGTCATTCGGATAGAAACCGCTAAAAAATACATATACTTCACCGCACATTCTTTAATAGTTTTGTTTTATCAGCGAAACAGGTTGTGACATATACCTCTCCTGTGGTGTTTTTTATGATATGTTCTTTTAACTTATCCAATTCTTTTACATAACTTATTTTATCTTGAGGAATGGTTGTAAACTCAAATCGTTTTGATAAATCGTCTATATAACTTCCTACAAGGACAATATTTTCTACGTTTTTATTATTTAGAATGTCAAAATCAATATCCCAAAGCCACGAAACCTCACCTGTATGATATTTTCTACTGATTGTATCAACAAGAATAACAACAGTGCACTTTTTATTTTGTTGAACCATCCAAGCAAGTGAACTATTATAACCAAATGAGTTCTCGTGCTTTGAGATTAGCAATATTCCATCACGATTCCCAACATTTATATTCAAGCTACGTCCACTTTTTAGTTTATATCCATCTAATGCTTTTATAACAGTTGAATTATCAATACCAACAGCTTCTGCAGCCGCTAATGTTGCAGCATAGTTATATGCACTTGTAATTCCACCGTGTTTAGATGCAAGAAGCTTATATTTTGGATTTTCGTGCTTTATATCACATGTTGTGCAACTATAGCAACCATAATGCCCTGCTATACGGTACTCATATATCATTTTCGCTTTACAACCCGGACAAAATGTACCATCGTCATAAACTCCAATATGCCCTGTTATTTCTTTCTCTGATTCAAGTCCAAATAATATAGTATTTTTTGATTTTATGGTTTTATCGTCAAATAGTGACATAACATAAGGGTCATCAGCGTTTAAGATGAGAGTGGGTGGAGGCTCTGAGTTTTCAGTCAGTACACTTAGTGCTGCCTTCAAGCGTTCTCGCACAAACTCATGATGTCCGTTGCGTGATAATTGATCACGGCAAAGATTTGTTATAACAAGCACTGTCGGGTGAACATTTTTAAAGATATTCGCAACGTACCGCTCATCACATTCCATCACTACAGCATCAGTTTTTATCTTACCTCGAAATGATGATAATCGCAGTAAAAGTGTTGCAACTCCCTCTGTTTGGTTCGACCCCTCATAATTTAATCCAACACTTTTACCACCGGTTTTTAATACATGAGCTATTAGCTCTGATGTTGATGTTTTTCCGTTTGAGCCTGTGACAGCAATAACTATATTTGGTAGTTCTAATTTGGTAAGAATATCTGGGAATATTTTAAGTGTTAGCTGACCGGGAAAACTGCTGCCTCTACCTAATAGTTTCCCAATAAAGTATAGCGATTTCCCAAGTAAAACAGCTAGAAAAACTTTCACAAACGCACTCACTTTCTAAGATTGTTATGCTTTATACTACCATTTAGTGAGTGCGTTATCAAGTGGTT
Organism: Oscillospiraceae bacterium; assembly: GCA_031281255.1. GTDB lineage: Bacteria > Bacillota > Clostridia > Oscillospirales > Oscillospiraceae > WRMH01. The sequence continues at coordinate 1,745 of JAITFR010000139.1, read as the reverse complement.
GTAAGCTTTGGGTTTCATAAATCTGTAGAACTCTTCAATTATCCAATGCATAAGATATGCCTTGGTATTTGTGATGTTTGAAAAAACTCAATATTTTTATTGTGATATGCATAATAAGATAATATACTACTATCTGTTTAAGCTATTAAAAGCAAATAACTTGCTTATATCATCATTTAAGTAATCATCTGTGTACATCCAATAATAGCCAACTGTAATACCGGCTCCATACCCTGTATCTGTATCAGACCGCATCAACAATATTCTATCACCCTGACACATAAAAACTGTATTTTTTATATTAACACCAATTTGAGTTGTTTCGCCTACTAACGGATTAAAAACATACATAGATTCTAATAAAAAAGTAACAGGTGCTCTATATGTTATGATTACTTCATGTCTACCCCAACCAAGAAAGCTACAGAAACCGGAATTAATTATGTCGGTTTTTAGTAGTTCTTTCGCTTCTATATTATACGAAGATATTGTTGAAGGTTTAGTCACATCAGATGCATACTCGAATTTTTTTGAAAGCACATACAATATATCTTCAGTAACGGTAAATTGTATATGACCTTCGCCATTTTCGTCCGATAAAAGCATTTCTGTGTATCTATCCAAAAAATACGCTTCAGTATGTTTGTCAATATCGATTTCAATTAACGAGGATCGATAACTGCTACTGTATTTATCCTTAAAATCATTATCCGCAGGATACGTTGGAATCGTGTGGTATGTCGCTATGTAGTAAAACTTTCTATGCGTAAGGCTGAATCCTATATACGACAGTGTAAGATAATAGCCCTGCTTTTCAGGCATAAACCAAATATTACCGTCGCTTAAGTTTATTTGCACATAATTTTTTGTTATGAATCTTTCATTAAGTGAAATAATGTGATCCTGAGTCTCATCATATTTTTCTAAGTTTAAGAAAGCGTACCCATCTATAAACTCTATTGAATAGCATATCCTATACCCTTCAAATGTCTCTATTTTTCGTACTGTTGCACCGTCTATCGCTGCACGATAAAATGAAACCGACCAACCGCCGTAATCCGTGTTAAAATCATAATCCATTGTCGTGAAGTATAGTTCATCATTATATAGAGATACATTTATTGCTTTGTACATATTATATATGGCGTATGCAAAACAATTGTTATTATCGTGAGTACACTCTGGTTTAGGGCAAAACACTACTTCATTTGAACTGTGGAAATCGTACAAAACCATTACCCCATCTTGTTCTGCCAGCATACCATATTGCGAGAAATTTCTACCAAAACCAAAAATTGTTCTCGAAAGCTCATCTGAATATGATTGTGTAGGCATAAAAAAATATATTGCAGTTAAAACAATAAAGACAGCAATTATTGCAATTGATATACATAATAGTAATTTCTTTTTCATGACCCTTTCTCCTATCATTTTAAATCATCGTATTTTAATAATACATTTATACAAAATATAAAAAAGAGGATTTAACTTTTGCAAAAACATTTAGTTAGAATGATATGAGTGCTTTCTTGAGTTAATTCTATTTATGATATTTTCCCAATATATTCTTAATGTTAGGATAAATAGAATTACAGCAAAAAAAGTAAATAAAATCCACCACAAATTGTTATGTAGTGTCCCCTGTCAAGTAGACAGACGAAAAAAAGAAAAACTACCGCAACAAAGTTGGTCGTATAAAAGCGACTAATTTTGCTATTTATGCAAATATTTCAATTCTGACATAC
>JAITFR010000096.1 GCA_031281255.1 Oscillospiraceae bacterium | reverse complement strand
TCCGGGAATGGTGCGTGATGACATTGGAATGGTAGTTTTCACCCCCAACTTACCACTAAAAGATGTTTACATGACAAAGGAATTAAAGAAAATGTATGATTGTCCTGTTATCTTAGGTAATGATGCAAATTGTGCAACACTTGGAGAAGTAGTGTCCGGTAGTGCAAAAGGAGCAAAAAATGCTGTAATGATAACGCTTGGTACAGGTCTTGGTGGAGGAATTATCGTTGATAGGAAACTTCTGACAGGGGTTAGCGGTGCCGGTGGAGAAGTTGGACACATGGTTATAAAAGAAGGTGGACGTAAGTGCGGTTGTGGTAGACTTGGTTGTTGGGAAACTTATGCTTCTGCATCAGGACTTGTTAAAACAGCACATGAGTTTATGGAAAAAGATCCGGATAGTCTAATGTGGGAGCTATGTGTCGGACTTATAGAAAGAGTTGATGGCAGAACAGTTTTTGACGCATATAGAGCAGACGACCCAACGGCAATTCTGACTGTCGGAAAATACGTTGAGCATTTAGCAATAGGGATTGTGAACTTGATAAATATTCTAGATACAGAGATTTTCTGCGTTGGTGGAGGTGTGTCAAACGCTTGGGATTGTTTGGAAGAGCCACTTAAAGCAGCAGTAGAGCTTGAAAAATTCGTGAGATTTTCAGAACAAAATCAAGAAACAAAACTCGTCAAAGCAACATTGGGTAACGACGCCGGAATTATAGGTGCTGCAATGCTTGGTCGCGAATGGGTTTGTTAATAGGGACTAGGGAATGTTACACGTTACACCAAATGTCATTCTGAGCGTCAGCGAAGAATCTTTATGAATATATTGATAGTTTTTAAGATTCTTCGGTCGTAAACTCCCTCAGAATGACAAAATCGAAGTATAGCTAAACTGTATTTATGAATTAGAACTTAAGGAGCAAGTAGTTTAACATGGATTTTCAACTAATATTATTAATTTTAATCACCGGAGTAATATTACTAACTTTTATTTTACAAATAACAAGTAAAAAAAGTTCTAAAGAAGACAAGATTGCTAAATTGATTAAAGACAACAATGATAACCAACGTGATGTTGTTGCAAAACAAATCAGCGATGGAGCAACCGAGCAGTTTAAGCGTTTTGGTGTTATTAGTGAGAATATTCAAACAACTCTGCAAGGAAACCGTGAAGAAACAAACAAGCAGCTTCGTGAGTTTCAAGAGCAGCTAGATGTTAGACTTGGTTCAATACAGCGTGGAAATGCAGAAAATATAGAAAAAGTAAACGCAACTCTTGAAAACAAAATGAAGTCTTTGCAAGAAAGCAATGAAAAAAGACTTGAGCAAATGCAAGGTGTTGTGGACGAAAAACTCCAAAAAACATTAGAAACAAGATTAGCACAGTCATTTGAACTCGTCAGTAAGCAGCTCGACAGCGTTCAGCAAGGTCTTGGTGAAATGAAAAACCTTGCCGCTGACACAAAAAGCCTTAGAAATGCACTCACTAACGTTAAAGAACGTGGTACTTACGGAGAGGTTAGACTTGAAAAACTTCTCTCCGATTTTCTAGCACCGGGTCAATATGAAACAAATGTAGAAATAGCAGAGGGCAAACGTGTAGAGTTTGCGGTAAAGCTTCCGGGGCATGGTGATGAGCCGTTATTACTTCCGATTGACTCAAAGTTTCCGATTGAGGACTATAACCGAATTATTGATGCAGAAGACAAACAAACTATTGATGATGCACGTAAGTCATTAGCACAGCAGATCCGTGCATCAGCAAAAGAAATCAAAGATAAATATATCATACCGCCGAAAACTACAGATTTTGCACTTATGTACTTACCGACAGAGGGTTTATATGCAGAAGTTGTACAAAATGTTGTTTTATTTGAAGAATTACGTACAAAGTATAAAATCATAGCAGTTAGCGGTGCAACACTTTCTGCATATTTAAGCTCATTACAAATGGGATTTAAAACACTTTCTATGGAAAAACGCTCAATGGAAGTTTGGAATACACTAAGAGCTGTAAAAACAGAGTTTATGAAGTTTGGAGAAACGCTCGAAAAAGCACATAGACAAATCCAAACAGTTGACAAAACATTAGAAGATTTAACCAGTACAAGAACAAAAGCTATGCAAAGAAGACTCCGTTCAATAGAAGAACCCGACGGTATAGAGATTGAGTTACTCCCGGAATCTACAGACTTCGATGGTGACGATCTGGAGTGAGAAACAGCGCAACGGAGTGTGTAGTATAAAATGTATATACAGCATTATTATCTTAAACGTACAGGCATTACTAAACCGTCAGAAAAACCTAGGGTGATTTCAAACGGCATTCCTTGTGCATCTTCAAATCCGCAATAAAAGAGTTGTGCTTCATTATCAAAACGTACACCTGTTATCCTAGCATAATTTAAATCGTATGAACTAAAGAAAGCAAGAGCAAGCTCTGCCTGTTGTAAAAACTCTACAAGAGGTTCTTGACTGGCATCCACGCCCAACCAAACCGCTAATTGTCTTATATCACCATCTGATAAAACATCAACATATGACGAAGCCGTTTGCATGACAGCAGGATAATAACGAGTATATGAACAGTAAAAGAAAGGTATATCTTCTTGCAGGTTAACAAATACAGTGGCACTATTTGTTGTTTCTCCTTTTGCACCGTATATAACAAACTCAAACAAGTTTTCAGAATACTCAACTTCGGATACCTCACCACGATAAATTGGAGTTCGTCCAATATCAAACAAATTATGCCATGAATCCATAGCATCAATATCACCGGTTAAATCGACTCCCAAATTAAGTTTAGCGATAAAGTAATCAGCAAACGCTATTGCAGAATTAATTGAGCTATCGGTAAACTGTGGTGGTTCAGGAGCATCCTGAATAGGTTGAGTAGCATCCGATGTTGGAGTGGGAGGTTCATAATCTGTGTGCGTTGAGCTGGGATTTTGTGTATAGAAACCTGGTATATAATCGGGATCTGTTAGATTATTATTTGGTTCGATAACTTCGATACCTGAGTTGCTTGGTGATGCTGATAAAATAAATGGGAAAACAACAAGACTAAAAATTAATAAGACACCAAAACAAACTGTGACTATTGCTCGTGAATGTTTTTTGCTATTCATGATATTTCCTCCTAAAATGCATTCTGATGGTTTATTGTGTTCATAGAATACATCGCAGATGTTTCTTAGTTGTTATAAAGATGTTATGAACTTGTAAAACTTATTTTTACTGTTGTACCTACATTTGGCACGGATACAACATTAACTTTTGCACCATGTAAGCTTGCAATTTGTGAAACAATACTTAAACCAAGCCCAACACCACCGAACTTGCGTGAACGAGACTTATCCACACGATAAAATGGTGCCATAATTCTTTCGACATCTTTTTGCTCCATACCGCACCCTTTATCACTTACCTCTAAAATGGGGTATTTTTCTTTATAGGCCCTAACTGTTATTAAACTACCATCTGCTGAAGCTCTGGCAGCGTTTTCCACAAGGTTTCTGAGCATAGCGAGCAGTAAGGTTTCATCTCCGGTAATTTCCGGCAAATCTACTGATGTGTCTAATTTAATATTACGAGGGGCTAAAACAGGCAGAACCATAGCAGTTAAATCTTCGAACAATATCCTTGTATCGAGAGCTTTTTTCTCAATGTTTTCATCTCGTGAATATGTGAGATCTAGTAGTTTATCGGATAAAGTGTTAAGCCTCATTGCAGTTTCGTATAAATAGCCTGTTGCAATAATGCGTTCATTTTCTGTGTATTTGGCAAATTGTAAATACTCTGAGTAACCTAAAATTGAAGTGAGCGGAGTTTTTATTTCATGAGTTAAATCATCTATAAATTGCTGTTTTTCTTCTGATGCTTTGGTAAGCTGTTTCATATTTTCTTCAACAGAATCAGCCATACGATTAAAGCTGTTAGCTAATGCTCCTAGTTCATCGCGGCTATTGACAACAACCCTTTTGTTATACGCTCCATCTGCAATTTCTGCGACGGTTGTTTTCATATTAATTATAGGTTTTATAATGTGTCGCAGTAACAAATAAACTGATATTCCAAGAAAAATTAAAACGATCACATTCACAAATGCAAAAACTCTGCTAATATCAGAACGAAAATCGTCAATTTGGCTAATATCGCGTGCGTATACAAAGGTAAGGTGTGGATATTCAGGTAAAATTGATGCAACAACAATATGTCTTTTGTTATTAATTGTTTCTTCCATTGTATTCTTTTGCGAAGTACTCTCGAAAATCAATAATTGATTGTCGATTGTGATACTAAGCATATCATTATGTATAATGTCCCCATTCTCATTAAATAGTGCTAAGAGTACCCCTTGCGGTTCGTAAAAATCTGAAAGAGAACTGACAATGGTAGCTAACATTAAATTAGCATTTGCAATATTTGGGAAAAGTGCTTCTGCTGATATTATTCTGTTTTCTATTGAAGATTGAATCATTTGTTGCTCACGGATAGCATTTTCTCTCTCACGCTCACGGTTAAAATTATATGAATACGATGTTATATAAAATACACCAACATTAAAGGTAATAGTAAAAATAACAAAAATACTGACGAATATTTTATGCCAGAGTTTCATAATTTTAATGACCATTCCTTTCAGTATACTCAGCCACAAATGACCTATGAATGGTCATAAAAATGTGTGCATGAGCGGTGGTTTTGCGCAAGCAAGAAGCGCTCGCATTTTAATAATAAGTTTGAATTCATTCAAACTTCTGCACTTTCTATACTTCCAAGCGATATCCGAGTTTAAAAATAGTTTTTATGCGATTTTCAAATTCTAACTTTTTTCGTAGTTTTGTTATATGAACATCAACTGTGCGTGTATCGCCAAAATAATCATATCCCCATGCTAAATCAAGAAGTTTATCACGAGATAATGCGATATTTCGGTTATTTATCAAAACTTCAAGTAATTCAAACTCCCGATTTGTTAAATCAACAATTTTATTGTTAAGAGTTACTTCACGTTTATCAAAGTGTATTGAAACATTATCAATAATAATATAACGCTCTGTTGGTTTAGCACGTCGTAATACAGCCTCCACTCGTGCCAGTAATTCTACTGTTTCAAATGGTTTTACAATATAATCATCAGCACCAAGCTTTAAACCTTTTACCTTGTCTATAACAGAGTCTTTTGCTGTGAGAAATATAACAGGAGTACCATCAAATATTTTCTGTTCCATGAGTGAAAACCCATCTTTGTACGGAAGCATTACATCTAATAAAACCAAATCAGGCTGAAACTCATGGAGTACTTCTGAAACCTCATTACCGTCAAACACTTGTCGCCCTTCATGCCCAACAAGTCTGAGATTCATGAGAATCAAATCACTAATCGCTTTTTCATCTTCAACAATAAGAACATTCGCCATAATAATGACCATTCCTTTATTACTAACAGTACCGGGAGTATATCATACAGATGTTATCAAGTTGTTAAATATGCAAAAATGTTTTTACAACTTCATAATAAATTGATGACAATTCTATAACATCAACATGTCATTCTTATAAATAAAACTATAGGAGTGTAAAATTATTATGAAAAATAACAAAAAGAGCAAACTGTTTCCCATAGCATTTATATCAGTAGCTGTACTACTCGTAGCAGTGATAGTGTTTGTGCGATTGGGTAATAATGGAGATGACAATAGTGATAACCCCGATTATTTACACAGAAGTAATCAAGGCAGTACAAATGTACAAACAAAAAAGTATAATGATTATATGTACCTAGCCGGTGACAGGATTATGTACTTAGACACCGGTAATGCTGTAGCAATCGATGGTCTTGTTGCAAAAGGAGAGATGCTTTACTACATTTATGTTGATTACATCAACAACCCAAATACTCAGGATATGGTAAGCTCTGGTGCAACATGGAACTCAAACATAGCAGTTGTAAAAGTAAAAGGCATAAACAAATCAGGAGAAACAATAAAAAATATAGAGATTCATATGAACCGATCATTTAATGGTACCATTGTACTTGGTTTTGATATAAATGATGCCGAAGAAATAACAATAATTACACGTGAGTTTGAAGTTGATATTCAAAAAGATGATATTTACCATTCAAGATATGATTCATCAGGGAATTTATTAAGCAGAAATTTACTATCAGATGAAACAGATTGGTTTGCACATAAAGCTTATATTTCAAAAGATGGGTATATTGCAATTGTTGGGTATGGAACATTTCTCAGCAACAGTATTCGAATATGGGATAAAGATTTGACATACATAAAAGAAGAAACAGAAGTTAACACAAGAGCATTCATATTCACCGATAAAGATACATATTTATCAACATTGCATGGTCAAGATGAGCCTGGTGTTATACAAAAAGTTGATATATTTACGGGTGAGTTGATTATGAAACATAATCTTGATTTTCATATCTCAAGTATACATTTGGCAGAAAAAGATAGTTGTTATGATTATTACTTTGTTACGACACAGCATTTATATGGATTTTTCTTAGAGACAGGTGAAACGGAGATAGTGATTGACTTTCTTGAATCAGGTATTAATTTAGAGGGTATGAGTTATTTTGCAATTTTTGATGATGGTTCTGTAGCAGTTACAAGAGAAAGAATGAACAACCAAACAAATTTATTTCAGGTTGAACTTGTTGTATTAAGCCCGGTGCATAGATCGGAAATAGAAGATTCTAATATAGTAGTATTAGCAGGTTTTAACATTACTAACCTTATCGGAGAGCAGGTCATTGACTACAATCGCAAAAATCCCGGTCAACAAATAGTAGTGCGTGATTATTATAATTGGGATATTGTTGATTACGATGAAATGAAAAGGCAAGCAGAAGAACGTTATCATTTTGATATAATATCCGGCAACACTCCTGATATTATGATGTTTGCACGATTAAGAGATTTTGATACCAGAGAGTTACGTGATTCTCTTATTAGACAAGGTTATTTAGCAGATTTGTATCCATTTATTGATGGAAATCCAATACTGAACCGTGATGCTTTCTTTCCTAATATTTTAAAAGGTTATGAAGACAAGAATGGCAAACTTATGAGTATTGGTAACCGTATAAATATATCCACTATGATTTATACCGACCCATTATTACAAACAGATTATTGGACATTTGATAGTTTTATAACTTTAATGGAAAACGACATTAAAGCCGGTAAAACAATGCCACTGGATAGTGATTTGACAGGTATTCATTTTCTTATGACATTGCTGGATTTACTTAGTAATGAGTTTATTGATTATGATTTAGGAAATTGCAATTTTGATAGCGAAAAGTTCATACGTTTGCTAGAATTAACTGCAAAAATCCCGGATAATGTGGATAGAGATAATCATACAACTTATAACCCTAGTTTACATAGAATGTTTAACGGTGAGCAAACTGTTGATGTGGTTTTTCTCTCTTTCTTAGATGGGTGGGTAACGGAGTTTCTACATGGTGAGGCATCAGCAGACCTCAACTATAACTATAGATACATCGGTCTTCCAAGTGCTTCAAATAGCAGTCATAATGCCGAACTGCCAATTACATACAGTATTTTTGAAAATAGCAAACACAAGGATGCTGCGTGGCAATTTATACAAGAGATGTTTTTATCTGAATCAGATTTCAATTCACAAAGATCAGGGTATTTCTCATTATTTATTAACGAATTTGAAAATAATTTATCGACAACAACACTATCAGAACAAGGAAAAAATGTGTTTCGTAATATTGTAAATACAGCATCAGTACAAAGACCGTTAAGTAATACAATAAAAATGATTGTTGAAGAGGAAGTAGACGCCTTCCTACGAGGTCAACGTTCAGCAACCGACATCGCAAGAATCATCCAAAGCCGTGTGTCGATATACTTATCCGAGCGTAGTTAGATCCTCTTGTGTTCGTTCGCTAATATGCTATAATGAAAAGCACTGTGCTAAAGGATTACATAGTTTATGAAAAAACTGCAACAGTTTCTGGGAATTGATACATTCAGATTTATTTGTGCATTGTTAGTTGTTGGAGTGCATACATATCCTCTATTACTTATTAGTGAAGAGCTTAATTTTATTGTGTTTCATATTTTTGCACGAATAGCTGTACCATTCTTTCTTATGGCAACAGGGTATTTTGTAATTCCAAAACATTTATACAGTGACGAACAAAAACCACGCTTACCTATTAGTTTTCTAAAAAAGGCAACTATAATTTACATTGGTGCGTCATTGCTGTACCTTCCTGTTAGTATATATGCAGGTTATTTTTCTGAAGGTATTACAGCAATTATAAGAAACATAATATTTGATGGTACATTTTATCATCTTTGGTATCTGTCAGCATCAATAATCGGCATGATAATTATTTATTTATTAGCTCGTATGTTTAGTATCAAAACTGTATTGTGTATTTCTATTGTACTTTATGTTTTTGGTTTACTCGGAGATAGCTATTATGGAATAACAAAAGAAATACCATACCTTAATACTATGTATAGTTATGGTTTTCAAATCTTCTCATATACTCGTAATGGAATATTTCTTGCTCCCGTTTTCCTTATTTTAGGAGGTTGGATTGCAAAAGAGAAACAAAACAGAAGTATAACACTAAATATTACATTGTTTGCTGTATCATTGCTTCTTATGTTAACAGAAGGTATTTTTCTAAGTATAAATGAAGTAACACGTCATGACAGTATGTATATTTTCCTATTGCCTTGTATGTACTTTCTATTTAGCTTTTTAACACAATGCCACGGTCGTTCAAACCCTATGTTACGTGAAGTTTCTATGTATGTTTATATTCTGCACCCAATGATGATTATTGCAATTCGTGGTTTTGTCAGGATAATAGGATTTGGTAATTTATTAGTTAGTAACAGCATTGTTCACTATCTTGCTGTGTGCTTTTTAAGTATTTTACTTTCAATAATCATTATAAAGCTGTTTAAGATTATTAAGACACATAAAAAGTAATCGAATTATTTCCAATCATTAACTATTGCGTCCCTACTTCACCACACTCCAGTCGTTAAGAGTTTTACCATCTTTATCCTTTAAGCTAATCCAAGTGTTTTCACCACCGTAACGCAAGAAAATACCAAGCTCATTTGGTGACGGAAAGATAATGTCCTCTGTTGTGACATCATTCTTGATTTTATCGGCATGGTCTGCTCTTAAAGCTTTACCGACTTTTGCTGAAAAGTTAATTGTACCGTCTTTATTTAGCTGCGGGTCAGGTGTGAGTTTTGCACCGGATTTTAAAAGCAGTTCTTTTCTTTTTTGCCAAAAGACTTTACCAAAACTACCCCAATCTGAAAAAGTAAACTCAATCTCACTAATTTCTTTACTCCATTTATGCGTATCTTTCATAATTACTCCCATCTCTTTCCAAAAAAATAATTCTCATTATAACAAGAAAAGTTCGGAATGTAAAAATAATCCTTGACAATTGCTAACCCTTAGTGGTATCATCAAACTCCAAATAGAAGCAGAACGGCATCCCCGTCCTCACCCTGCCACAAATTGTGCGCTGCGGTTAATGAAAAAATAATCAGCTAAAAGCTGTTGTTTTGTAGGCGGATGCAATAGTGTCCGCCTTATTCTTTACAAAAATAAACACTAATTAGTATAGGAGGTGCTTTGATATAAGTAACATTAACTATCAAATTAATGAAGAGATTACCGACAACGAGGTACGAATGATTGACGAAGATGGTGCGCAGCTTGGTATAATGACGATACAAGAAGCTATGCGAATAGCTATTGACAAGGATCTTGATCTTGTAAAAATTGCACCTACATCAAAACCACCTGTTTGTAAAATAATGGATTATGGTAAGTACCGTTATGAACAAGCAAAACGTGTAAAAGATGTGCGACGTCACCAACATGTAGTAGAAGTCAAAGAAATCCGCATGTCACCAAGCATTGGGATTAACGACTTTAACACTAAACTCAGAAACGGTTTGAAGTTCTTAAGAGAAGGTGACCGTCTAAAAGTCACAATACGTTTCAGAGGCAGAGAAATGGCTCACACAGATATTGGCGAAAAACTTCTTAGAAAATTCGCTGATGAATGTGCCGAGTTTGGTAATGTTGACAAAAATCCAAAACTCGATGGTAGATTTATGTCAATGTTTCTAACACCAAAGCAAATAAAAGGTGAGGGTTCAAAAGAACCAAAAGCACCAAAGAGCGAATCCGAGCAAATCAAAGCGGAAGCTAAGAAGGTAACAAAAAAGGAGACAATTAACGATGCCGAAGATTAAGACACACAGTGGGTCTAAGAAACGATTTAGTCTCACGAAATTAGGAAGGGTTAAGCGTGCAAAAGCGTACAAAAACCACATCCTAAACAAGAAATCGACCAAACGCAAGAGAAGACTACGAAAAGGCGGATACGCCGACGTATCAAATGAAGCTGTGAT
>JAITFR010000088.1 GCA_031281255.1 Oscillospiraceae bacterium | reverse complement strand
TTTACAGCAGGTGGAAATGTAACGACTTTACCAATGAGAATATTCGCAATGACAAAAAGAAGAATCAGCCCTGAAATCAATGCATTATCAACGATATTATTTCTTACGGTTTTAATACTATTAATAGTAATAAACGTAAGAGCAGCAAGACAAGAAGAAAAACTAAAACAAAGCAAGAGGATGTTAGGGAGTAGGGAGTAGGGAGTAGGGAATAGAGAGTAGAGAGTAGAGAGTAGAGAGTAGAGAGTAGAGGACTCTTATGCCCTCTTTAGTAAAGAGGGTAGCTCCGCAGAGCCGGGTGATTTGTGAGCTTTAGAGAATAAACAAGAAAGCAGGTAGAAGTATGAAAAAGTTAGTGATTATGGTGTTAATGGTGTGTGTGTTTCTGATAGTGCTTAGCGGATGCTACAGCGGAGAAATTGTAAATGTACACAATTGGGGTGAGTTTATTGATGAGAGTATCTTTAAGATATTTGAAGAAGAAACCGGTATAAGAGTAAAATACTCTACGTATGAAACAAATGAACAGCTTTACGCATTGCTTCGTCGTGGAGGTACTGATATTGATGTTATTATACCGTCGGATTATTTAATTGCCCGACTAATTGCCGAAGATATGCTGGAGGAGCTAGATTTCTCGAATATTCCTAATTTCTCATTAGTTGATGATAGATTTAAAGGTTTAGAATATGACCCAAATAACAAGTATTCGGTTGCATATATGACAGGAACAGTTGGGCTTATTTACAACAGTGCGTTTATTAATGAAGAACTTACCAGCTGGAGTGCTTTGTGGGACGAACGTTTTAGCGGTCAAATACTTATGTTTGACAATCCTCGTGATGCGTTTGGAGTTGCGCTCAGATACTTAGGTTATTATCAAAACACTACAGTTGAATCCGAGATAAGAGAAGCATTTGAGTTACTTGTAAAACAGAAACCATTATTACAAGCGTATGTAATGGATCAAATCTATGATAAATTAGAATCAGGTGAAGCTTGGCTTGGGCCGTTTTATGCCGGACCGTATTTTGTAATGAGAGAGAATAATCCGGACTTGGTATTTGCACGTCCTGTTGAGGGTTCAAACTTCTTTGTTGATGCTATGTGCGTACCTAAAGGTGCTAGTAACAAAACAAACGCAGAAATATTTATAGATTTTATGAGCAGAACTGACATAGCTCTTTTGAACATGGAAGAAGTATGGTATGCATCAGCAAATGCGGAAGCTGCGATTCTTTTTGCACAGGAACATGAACTAAATCCAAGAGATTTTGAAATCATGTTCGCTAGTGATGAAACGCTTGCAAATTGTGATGTTTTTACACATCTTCCACTTCATGTTCTGGAACTCTATGACCAACTCTGGATTGAGCTAAAGAGATAATGGTATTCCGTTTTTGCGGATTTTTTGGTGATTGTTTATGGATATGCAGGTTATTTTAAATCAAATGGTTGTGCTGTTTGTCCTGCTTGGAATAGGATTTGTTGTTGGCAAAGCTAAAGTGCTGACAAAAGAAGGCAACAGAGCATTAACAAAAGTAATCTTGTTCGTAGCACTGCCTTGCACCATTTTACACTCGGTATTAGAAAGTAAGATTGATATAACAGTTGGTGACACTATGTTCTTTCTGTTGATGTCATTATTGGTTTTTGCTATTGCGTTTGCTATAGCTATACCAATTGTTTATTTTACACGCGGTGATAAAAAGAATCATGGATTACTGACTTATATGAGTGTTTTTAGCAATAGCGGATTTATGGGTTTTCCTGTTGTGATAGCTATTTTTGGTTTTGCTTCTGCGTTTTACGTGGCTTTGTTTAATATTCCGTTTAATGTTTTTTCGTTTTCTATAGGAATAATGCTGATTGCAGGTAGTAAAAACGGTAGGTTTAATCCAAAGCTTTTAATAAATCCACCACTTATTGCTTCATTACTTGCTATACCTATTGCACTAACAGGGTTTTCAACACCTCATATTATTTCTGAAGCTATCAAGCTAACAGGAAATATAACAACACCCGGTGCAATGATAGTTATAGGTTCAACCCTTTCTTATATTCCCCTTAAAAAAATATTCGTCGAGTGGCGAATTGCTGTGATAACTTTATTAAAGCTTATTGTCATTCCACTTGTTACATGGTTGATTCTAAGGCAGTTTATTTCAGACCCGATGATGTTGGGCGTTTTGGTTGTTATATCAGGTATGCCAACAGCAGCACAATCAGCAATGCTTGCAGTACAATACGACGGCAACGAACAAATCGCTTCTGCCGGTGTGTTTATCACCACATTACTCTGCGGTATAACAGTACCGTTGATTGTGTATTTATTGTTGATGTAAAAAGCTAAAGATAATAATGCAATTTTTACACCAAGCCGGTAATTAAAAACTTATGATTTTTAATTACTTGAATTATTACTCATATTGTTATAAAATAGCTATTAGTTTTAAAAGAGTAATAAGCTCAAGATTTTTATCATAAATATATCAACAAATTAATGTAAAAAAGTAGAAAGTGAGAAGAATAATGTTTTGTTTTAATTGTGGCACTAAATTAGAAAAAGATGCTAAGTTTTGTACAAATTGTGGAGCTACTATGCAGCAACCTGTACAGCAAACAACACAACAACCAACACAACAACCAACACAAGAAACTACACCACAACCTGCACAAATAAATGAACAACCACCTGTCCAATTGCATACTCATGAACCTCAAATAGCACCAACATATCAATCAGTGCAGTACACATCACAGCAAGAACCTATGCAAGAAACTGCTCCGTTGCAGAACCAACCATATTACCCACAGCAACACCCACAACACCCACAATATCCGCAACACCCACAGCAACATCAACAATATTCTCAGCACTCGCAGCAACCACAGTATTCACAATATCCGCAACACCCACAGCAACCACAATATCCACAATACCAGCAACATCCACAAGTAAAGAAAAGTGGCGGGATTAAAAAATACTGGTGGACAATTGCTGCTGCGATTATTCTTGCAGTTGGTGTAACAGGCACATTTTGGTTTTTAGCACAAAATACACCGGTCGCAAAAGCAGCAAAAGCATTTGCAAACCTCAGTGATGAGTTAAATACACGAGTGAGCGGAACTCCACTGGAAGTTATCCCCCAATTTTCAGAGAGCTTAACAAACGGAGTAGTAACAGTAGGTTTTGATTACAGTGACAGATGGTCAAACTCACGAGGAACTATGACGTTAAAATCAGATTCAAACAGAAGCGAGTTCGCTTTTGATGCAGATCTTTTTATTGAAGGTGTGCAAATAGAAGGAGAATTGTTTCTAAACAAAGAGTCTGCTGCGCTGCGAGTTCTACAGTTTAATGAAAACTTTTATGGAATTAACTATAAAACATTCAAAGATGATTTTACTTCATTTGCAAACATACTAGGTCTTGATAGATATGAAATAGATGAAATAACCAGCTTTGTTGATACCTTATCGGAACTGATGAATTCAATTACCACAGATGCTATTTTACCTAATGTTTACAATAAACTTTTAATGGATTTCCTAAAGGAAGCAACTGTAGGAACAAATAAAGTTGATATTATTTCCGGTGGAGATAATGTCAGTGCAACAAAAATAGAGTTTCTATTTACTGATAAAATGATTATAGAGTTTCTTAACGATGTTTTAGATGCTTACAGTAATGATGAATCTGCACGAAATGCTTATAATAGTACGAGTGGATTACTATATTCTCAAATATGGTATGGTTTCCCATCTTTTGACGAAAGCGTTCGCAATATGCGAAATACAATACGTGAATTAGAGAGAGAGTTTCTTGGAGAAATCGCAGTTGATATATATACAGGTAAAAATGACAGACTCCTAAGAGTTGAAGTAGTAGCAGATTTGGAGATTATTGGAAGAGAATCTTTTGTTATTAGTACAACTCTAGATTTTGGAGCATCTGCAAAGGATTTGTGGATTCTTGAAATGAACTTTAAATCAGAATGGGTTGAATCTACTTATCTATTAAGATGGAGCTTGTATGAATCCGCTGATGGAGCAGGAAATACAAAACTTTCTTTTAGTGTGGAAGACAACTGGTGGAGTGATACTTATGAAGTTACGTTAAATTGGACAAATAGAGGTGATTTTACGCTATCTGTTGAAGAGGGTTTCGTTGCTGATTCACTGCTCAGTGGTACATTCAGAAAACAAGGTGATAGTTTCAACTTAACTTTGGATAATTTATTTGCAGATTCATTTTATGATCATAATCTAACATTTGATATTTCAACAGAACCCCTGTCGGGACGTATACAAAATGTAAACTTTGTAAATATCAAAGATTGGGATGAAGCACTTCTTGAAAAAATCGAAACGTTTGTTATGTTAAAGCTCTTGAATATTCCGGACGATATATATGATCCGTATGACCCACCGTTTATAGATCCGCCCATTATAGACCCAACGCCTATTGATCCAACAACACCACCAAACCCGGGAGTTGGTGATGCAATCAATAAAGAAGACCTTATAGGAACATGGGCTTTTTCATCAGGTTCTATAACATATGTCTTCTGGCGTTCAGATAAAGTTGAGTTTTTTACTGATGGGAATGTTTACGCCTCTGAAGATGAGATCTGGGCAACTTGGGAATTAAATGGAAATGAATTGATAGTTGAATTCGATTGGAGTGTTTATCACTTCACAGTAGCAATATCTGATAATATCTTATCTATCACAGACCATGATGATGATACCGGATATTTTGAAAGAACCGGATAACCTCACATAAAAACCAGTTAATAACGGAGGAGGCAAGATGTTTAAAATAATCTCTGCTCGTGCTGCGGTTGATATGATAAAAGATGGTGATTGTATCGCTATCAACTCATTTATTGCATGGTCAAATCCTGAAGCTCTCCATGATGCATTATATGAGCGAATCTTGGAAACCGGATCGCCAAAAAATCTGCGAATATTCTGTGCAGCAGGTTTTGGTGTTTGGGATGAAGACAGACTTGCCGACCGTTATATAAAACTCGGTGCTGTACGAGAAGTAATTGCAGGACACTATGGCGGTATGCCGGGTACTGTAAAGATGGCTCTTGCAGGAGAAATTGAAGCTTATAACCTACCTCTTGGTGTATTGTCTCAAACTGTAAGAGCAGCTGCAGCAGGTAAAGATTGGTACGCCAGTGAGGTTGGTATTGGCATTTTCTGCGACCCACGAGTAGATACTTATGCACTTAATGATAAATCAAAAAAAGAACTCGTAAAACTTAAAGAAATCGAAGGCAAAGAGTATCTATTGTATACAACTCCAAAACCGGATATTGCATTTATCAGAGGAACAACAGTTGATCCAAATGGAAACATCTCATTTGAAAAAGAATATCTCATTGTTGATGCACTTGCTGTAGCACAAGCTACTAAAAGAAATGGCGGTAAGGTTATTGTTGAAGTAGAGCGAGTGAGCCACAAGTTCTCTCGCCCACGTAATGTTATTGTACCCGGACTGTTAGTAGATGCTGTTGTTGTTAGTGAACATCAATATGAAACAGGTGGGTATAATCCGGCACTATCAGGAGATATACATGTACCAACATCTCAAATGGATTACTATATTAATATGCTATCTGAAAAGACTACCAAAACAGGAAAAGATGGTACAAAACGTGAAATAATTGCAGACATTATCAGCGATAGAGCAACTCGAGAGTTAAAAGCGGAGCAAATAATAAATCTGGGTATTGGTATACCCGAAACTGTTGGAAAACATGCTTCAGCACAAGGAATACTAAAAGACATACATATTACTGTTGAAGCCGGTGGTGTTGGTGGACTACCTGCACCCGGGCTTGCTTTTGGTGCAACAATTGGAGCAGACATGATTTGTGAGATGGCAACACAGTTTGATTTTTATGACGGTGGTGGACTGGATATCTGCTTCTTAGGTGGATTAGAGGTTGACCAATACGGTAATGTAAACTCTCATAAAATGGATGACTATTACACCGGAATTGGAGGTTTTGCAAATATTACACATGCTACAAAAAACATTGTGTTTTGTCTAAGCTTTAACACAAAAGGTTTAGAAGCTAAGTATGAAAACGGAAAAGTATCAATAATAAGTGATGGTAGTATTAAGAAGTTTGTAAAAGAAGTATCAGCAATTAGCTTTTCAGGTAAACATGCTTTTGAACGTGGTCAAAGGGTGATTTATGTAACAGAACGCTGTGTTTTTGAACTAACAAAAGATGGTTTAAAACTAAAAGAAGTCTTTAATGGTATTGATGAGAAAAAAAATATCAGAGAAATGCTAGACTTTGATGTGTAATTATGGTATAAATGATAATTGATAATGAAAGAGTGGTGCTTATGATAGACAGTAATAATATTCTTATATGGTCTCGGAAAGCGGAATCATGGATGGTGTAGTTAACCACGTCATTGCGGGCTTGACCCGCAATCCCCTGAACAGAACGTTCTGTCATAGGGGATTCCGCATCAAGTGCGGAATGACAAAGACGGAGGCTCAGCGTTTCGGAAAAGAGACTATCATAAGAATATTATTACTAAACTATAAAAGCACACGTAGGAGTAGAAAATAGGAGGTTACTTATGAAAAAGATTATTTGCGTAGTTCTTTGCACCCTTATGGTTGCATCATTAGTTGCTTGTGCAGGAACAGGTAACGGTGGTGGCGGAGGTGCATCACAAACAAATCTCACCGGAACAACAGATGGGATATTGACAAAAATAGTTGATGGTGTAGCAGAAGCGGGAGTAGAAACGCCATTTGTAATGCCACCACTTCAAGTAATGGCGGATTCCAGTGAATTTGACATTGGACTTTCAACTGATGACTTTAATAGACTAGTAGATGATGCTTATTCAAGCATAGCAGCTATCAGCACATTTGCACATCAGATTTCTGTCATCAAAGCCAACAGTGCAGCAGACGCTACCGAGATAATGAGCATCATTTCATCAAATGGTGGATTTGATCCCAACAAATGGATTTGTGTATGGCCTCAAAATGCTTCTGTTATCAGATCGGGCGAGTATGTTTTACTTGCAGCATCAAGAAATGACATAGTCGAAGCCGCAATCGACACATTTACAACACAAGCAGGCGCAGGCAATGTAAGCAGTGTTAACAGATTCTGGGAACATGAAGGCGGCGAATGGGAAGGCGGCGACGACGGCGGAATTGGCATCCTACCGGCACCAATCGTACCGTAAACAATTAATTATGAATTAACGTAGCGGGGATTATTATGGTATTTTCAAGTCCAACTTTTCTATACTATTTTTTGCCGATTACAGTAATCGCTTACTTTTTGACCCCGATGATAAAAGGCTCACCACGTTGGAGAAACATTACACTCCTGGTGGCGAGCCTTATTTTCTACGCTTGGGGTGAACCAAGATACGTTTTCCTCATGATTGCACAATGTATTGTAGCATGGGGATTTAGCTTACTTATAGAAAAGTACCAAGAGAATAAAAAACTAGCAAGAATATTTATGTTTATTTCTATAAGTGTAAGTTTAGCAGGGCTTATATACTTTAAGTACGCAAACTTCTTTATTGGAAATGTTAACAATCTAACTAATAGCAACATTCCGTTTATAAGAATGATTATGCCGATTGGTATCAGCTTCTACACATTCCAATTTGTAAGTTATACTCTGGATTTGTACAACAGAAAGTTTAGTGCTCAACGAAATCTATTGAATTTTTCTACGTATGTTGCATCATTTCCTCAGCTTATAGCAGGTCCTATTGTACGATACACGGATATAGCAGAAGATTTAGTTAAACGTGTACATACATGGTCACATTTTGCTTTGGGTTCACGGCGTTTTATCTTAGGACTTGGAAAAAAGATGTTATTAGCAAATTTATTTGGTGAATTAGTCGAGATATATAAGGTGAGCGGTGACCGAAGTGTACTCTTTGTTTGGCTTTATGTGGTTGCGTATTCTTTTCAAATATACTTTGATTTCTCAGGGTATAGCGATATGGCGATTGGTCTTGGACAAATCTTCGGATTTAAGTTTCCGGAAAACTTCAACTATCCGTACATTGCGGACAGTATAACCAATTTCTGGCGAAGATGGCATATGACACTATCGGGTTGGTTTCGCGACTATGTCTATATTCCACTTGGTGGAAATCGAGTAAAACAAGCAAGGTTTATATTCAACATTATGATAGTATGGATGCTTACCGGTTTTTGGCATGGGGCTGATTGGAACTTTATACTATGGGGTGGTTATTTTGGTATTATCCTATTAATCGAAAAGTTTTTCCTTGGCAAACTCTTGGATAAAGCGTACAGACCTTTTAGACATATTTATGTTATGTTGATTGTTTTCGTAAGCTGGGCGTTTTTTGATGCACTCAGCTTCCACGCTGCATTTGATGTTATTGGACGTATGATAGGCGTAAGTGCGGACTCACTGGCAAGTAATGAAGCTTTGTA
This sequence comes from Oscillospiraceae bacterium, assembly GCA_031281255.1. GTDB lineage: Bacteria > Bacillota > Clostridia > Oscillospirales > Oscillospiraceae > WRMH01. Next base: position 1,428 of record JAITFR010000088.1, on the reverse strand, counting down.
TTATTTACGTAGTTACATGATACCGTTTATATTAGGTATTGTTGGGTGTACACCTCTTGTTATAAATATTTCTAAAAAAATTGATAAAAAGAAAACAGCAGCTCTTATACTGGAACCGCTTGTATTATTTGTAATTCTACTACTTTCAACTGCTGCTATGGTTGACGGTTCGTTTAATCCATTTATATACTTTAGATTCTAAAGGATAAAAAACATGAAAAATCTTACACTAAAAGAATTAATGACTATCATTGTATCAATTGGATTTATCGGCATACTTTTTGTGCTTAATATAGTTGTGCCAAGTCCTGATGTACTTGTCAGCGAACGGCGTATGCCTGCAAGATTTCCTGCGATTAATCTAAATGATATTTACACCGGTGATTTTATGACCAGATTTGAAGATTATGCAGCAGACAATTTTGTATTTAGAGATATGTTTCGTGCAACTAATGCTTTTTTAATCTTTGAAGTTTATAGGCAAAATGATAAATCCGGATTATACCGAAGTAATAATGTTGGTTTGGGTGAGTTTAGCAGAATAAATGAAAATGCCTTTAGACAAACATCAGTGAGAATTCACAGAGCAGCCGGTATATTTGATGGTCTTGATATGAACATTTATTACTCTGTTGTTCCTGATAAAAGTGTGTTTTGTGAAAGCTACCGACCCGGATTTATGTTATCTGTAGCTGAAGAAATACTTTTTGATGTTATGGACGATTATGAGTATATCCGAATACAAGATGACCTCAGTGCAGAGTGTTTTTACAGAACCGACCTTCATTGGGATCAAACAATGATATCAAACACAACCAGAAAATTACTTTCTGCAATGGGTGCAAATACAGAGCTGACTAATCACCCAATACTTACAGCAGGTGACTTTTATGGCGTTTATGCCGGGCAATATGCTCTGCCAATTGTTCCCGATTTATTAAAATATGTAGATGTGCCAAATCTTTCAGTACGCTACTTAAATGAACGTACATTACTAATGGACGATGGGCCTGTCTATGATTTAGTGCGTTTTGCCGGAGTAGACCCGTATGATATATTTTTAAGAGGTCCGCAACCACTCATAATAATTGAAAATGAAGATACTCCCGAACGTGTTTTATATTTATTCCGTGACTCCTTTGGCAGCAGTCTTGCACCACTACTGATGGAGGCATATTCAAAAATCTATGTAATTGATTTGCGATACTTAAATATAGCATTATTAGAAATGTTTATTGACTTTACCCCCGGTTCAGATGTATTATTCATATACAGCTCGCAAATATTCAACAATCCTACAATTTTACAGTCGTAGGAGAAAATAGAGAGGATTTTAGTTTTTGATAGGTAACTTTAAGCGTTACGATTTGACACGAAAACCCAACAGACAATGGAATATTTTACGACCAATAACATGGCTTCTTAGTT
>JAITFR010000081.1 GCA_031281255.1 Oscillospiraceae bacterium | reverse complement strand
AAAATGAATCAATAGGACGGTACAAAACACCAAAGAAATATCCTATACACTCACGAGAAAAATATTTACGCAATCATTCCACCTCCCGTCACATCATCATCAACTACATGACCACGTTTTTTTCGTAGAATTATCCGTATAACAACATATGCAAAAATACCAATTACCAATAAGGTTAGCATCCAACCAATATTATCTTTTAAGAAATCGTTTCGCCACCGTCTGAATGCTATAGAATAGTGTACCCTGTCCATTCCAAGCTCCAGATAATACATTGCTGTTTCGTTATCACCGGCGGTGAGATATGCTTTGCCGATACCGGCGTTAGCAAGCTCAAAGTTTTCATTTAATATAAGAACCTCACGCCATTTTTCGACTGCTTGAGTTTCATCACCGTCATAACGTAGAGCAATAGCTTGGTTTATTAACGATCCATATTGAGTTTGTTCAAAAGTGATAAGCTCATTTCGAATTGCATCGAGAGCGAGAATTCTTGTCTCCTGCGCTGCTATTGCGGTGGGTTGCCTAAATGTTCCTGCCTGTTGACCCATTCCACCAAAGATATATAAAAGATTACCCTCGTGATCATACGTGAAAATCCGTCCACGTCTTGAGTCAAGCAGAGAATACATACCTTTGCCACGATAAGTTACATCAATAATATTGCTTGGCCCTGCAAATGCACTGTCAGAAGCGGGGAACTGTAACAAATCACCGCCAACATTATCATTTTCACCCCGGCGTAAAACATCCTCACCATTTGGATTTAATCTGCGTACAGCTTGCTCACCATCTCTGTCTACATTTGAAGCATATACAAACCCTGCCGGGTCAACATCAAGCCCTGTAAACTCTGTTGGTATAAACAGTTGCTGTCTTGCTCTTTGCTCCTGTGTGGAGATTGCTCGCCAGAATCTTTGCCACAATGTAATTGTTACATTAATTGTACCATAAAATCCAACAAACTCACCCTCTTGGTTAAATGTCATAATCCCCTGGAACATATTTCGTGCAATAACAAATACACGTCCTGCAAAATCAACCGTTACTTTTAGCGGTACAAAGTCGAAATTATCTTCAAGCATTTCTGATTGTGGATTACTAATCACACGTACAACAGTATCACCATCAAGAGCAATTACACGTCTGTTTTCTGTATCTGCGACATAAATATATCCGTCAATTGCGGTTGAAACACCACGTGGTTTGTCAAATGTATCAAGGACACCATCTAAATAAAAGGAATCGATAACTCTCCTAACTGTGTGCAAATCAGGCTCCAGCACAACTATTCGACTATTTCCGGTATCAGCAATATAAACTGCTCCATCATCACCAACATACATTCCTTGAGGGTCGCTGAATGCCCCGATTCCAAGATTTACGCCCGAGATGCTTTCACCGGGTACATACGCAGCAGGAGTAAATACAATATAATCCCAATGGTCGTAGGTGTAGGTTTCGTAAGGGACTTGCTCCATAGCCAAAGCCCACGGTGTCATTGAAGCCATTACGAGAATGATTATGAAAATGGAAACAATTTTTTTACTCACAACTCTATCCTTTATCTCGTCATTCCGTGCTTGATACGGAATCCCCTCAATATTTGCTTTTATCCTTGTTTTTCTTCAACTATTCTTTAATCCCGGAGGTTGTCATTGTTTCAAAAATGCTTGACTGGCAGATTAAGAAAAACGTTATCGGTATTGCTGCTATTATAAATCCAACAGCGGCAGAAGCCCCGGCTCGTGCCACACCACCTGCCATAATCTGTTGCATTGCAAATTGCATTGGTTTTAATTCTTCATTACGAAGGAACATTCCACCTGTATTACCCCAAAGCACTTGGAACTGGAAGATTGCAAGTGTAAGCCATGCCGGTTTAACATTTGGCATTACAATATTCCAAAAAACACCAAACTCACTCGCACCATCAATTCGGGCTGATTCAATAATAGAATCCGGTATTTGCTCCATAAACTGTTTCATCAGATAAAGCCCAATACCAAAAGACCATGCAGGTAATATCAAAGCAAGGTAAGTATTATTGATTCCAAGCCATGAGATTATCATATAGTTTGGAATCTGTGTTACTGTCCATGAGAACATCATAGATAAAACAACAACTGAAAACAATATTTTTGACCCCGGGAACTTACGTTTTGCAAGCGGATAAGCCGCAAGCGAAGCGACAAGAACATGTCCAACAACACCACCGCCCGTGATGATAACTGTGTTTAGAATATATCGTGAGAACGGAACCCAAGTTTCACCCATTAGGATGAATAAATCAGCAAAGTTATCTAATGTTGGGTTTCGTACAAAAAGACGGGGAGGGAACTGGAATAATTCTTCAGGTGGTTTAAGAGCATTGTTTACAAGCATTACAATTGGCAGAACCATAAAAAGACCACATATTGCCATCATTATAAACAGTAGCATATTACCCGCAGGTGAGCGGTTTATCTTTTTACCTTTGGGAATCTTTATCGGACGCCCTTTTGGGTCAAGCATATATCCTTTACTTTTTATCCCTGCTGACATATTAAAGCCTTTTCCTTTCTAAAATCTTCTGATGCTTGTTGCTGATTATTATAGTATAAAATGTTAATCACCGATACGTCTTAATAGTTTTTGCACAACTTTGTTTGTACCAACCATCATTATAAAGAGAACAGTTGCGATTGCGGAAGCGTAACCCATTTCAAAACGAATTCCTCCATAGTCAAGCAAAACAGTTACAATAGTAGCACCTGCATTGTTTACTGATGGATTTCCGGCTAAGAATAATGAAACATCAGCTATTGCAAAGCTCATAGTGATTTGCATGATTGCACCAAACATAAGCTGCGGTCTGATAGCAGGTAAAGTGATGAACCATAACTCCTGCCAACGGTTTGAAATACCGTCAATAGCGGCAGCTTCATAAAGTGTTTTATCAACTGTTTGTAAACCTGCAATAAATGCAAGGAAACCTGTTCCAAGTGATAACCAAAGCTGAACAACAATCAGAACAGGAAGTATGTATTTTTCCCATTGAAGCCATAAAACAGCCTCTTGAATAAACCCAAATTGCATTAATAGTCC